>NZ_FAOZ01000002.1:0-300000 GCF_001536285.1 Parafrankia irregularis
TCTCGCCGCGCTGGAAAGCGACTCGAAGAAGGTCGGCACCCAGGGCGACGGGCTCGATTTCGCGCTGCTCGTCGACGGGCTCGCCGCGGAACGCGAACAGGGCATCACGATCGACGTCGCCTACCGGTTCTTCTCCACCGAGCGGCGTAAGTTCATCGTCGCGGACACCCCCGGGCACGAGCAGTACACCCGGAACATGGTGACCGGCGCGTCCACCGCCGACCTCGCCGTGATTCTCGT
This sequence comes from Parafrankia irregularis, assembly GCF_001536285.1. NCBI lineage: Bacteria > Bacillati > Actinomycetota > Actinomycetes > Frankiales > Frankiaceae > Parafrankia > Parafrankia irregularis. The sequence goes on from NZ_FAOZ01000002.1 coordinate 241, forward strand.
CGACGCCCGCCGGGGTGTGCTCACCCAGACCTGCCGGCACAGCTATCTGGTGTCGCTGCTGGGAATCCGCAAGGTCGTCCTGGCGGTGAACAAGCTCGATCTCGTCGGATACTCCAAGGAGACGTTCGACGCCATCGAGGCGGACTACCGCCAGTTCGCCACCCAGATCGGCCTCACCGACATCGTCGCGATCCCGATGTCGGCGCTGCGCGGGGACAACATCACCGAGCTGAGTCCGAACATCCCCTGGTACACCGGGCCGACGCTGGTCGGGCACCTGGAGACCGTGGAGATCGCCGACGATCTGCACGCCGGCCCGTTCCGGCTGCCGGTGCAGTGGGTCAACCGCCCGAACCTGGACTTCCGCGGCTTCTCCGGCCAGATCGCCGGCGGCAGCGTGCGTCCCGGCGACCGGGTCCGGGTGCTGCCGTCGGGCCAGGAGAGCACCGTCGAGCGGATCGTCACCGCCGACGGCGACCTCGACGAGGCGATCGCCGGCCAGTCGATCACCCTCACCCTCACCGACGAGATCGACGTCAGCCGCGGTGACATCATCGCCACCGCCGGCGACCCGCCGGGCATCGCCGACCAGTTCGAATGCCACCTGGTCTGGATGAGCGACGAGCCGATGCTGCCGGGCCGGCCCTACCTGCTCAAGATCGGTAGCCGGACCGCCAGCGTGACCATCGCGCAGCCCAAGTACAAGGTCAACGTCAACACCCTGGAACGCACCGCGGCCCGCACGCTCGAGCTCAACGAGATCGGCGTCGCCAACATCAACCTCGACCGGCAGATCCCGTTCGACCCGTACACGGCCAACCGTGACACCGGCGGTTTCATCCTCGTCGACCGCTTCACCCGGGCGACGGTGGCGGCCGGGCTGCTGCACTTCGCGCTGCGCCGCGCCGACAACGTCCACTGGCAGGCCGTCGAGGTCGACAAGACCGCGCGGGCCCGGCAGAAGGGCCAGCGGCCGGCGCTGCTGTGGTTCACCGGGCTTTCCGGCGCCGGCAAGTCGACGATCGCCAACCTCGTCGAGAAGCGCCTGCACGACCAGGGCTTCCACACCTATCTGCTGGACGGCGACAACGTCCGCCACGGCCTCAACAAGGACCTCGGCTTCACCGACGCCGACCGGGTGGAGAACATCCGCCGGGTCGCCGAGGTCGCGAAGCTGATGGTCGACGCCGGCACCATCGTCCTGGCCTCGTTCATCTCCCCGTTCCGGGCCGAGCGGCAGATGGCCCGCGAGCTGCTCGGCGCGGGCGAGTTCATCGAGATCTTCGTCGACACGCCGCTGTCGGTGGCGGAGTCCCGCGACCGCAAGGGGCTCTACGCCAAGGCCCGCCGCGGCGACCTGGTGAACTTCACCGGCATCGACTCGCCGTACGAGGCGCCGGAGAACGCGGAGATCGTGCTCGATGCCAGCGGGTCCGTCTCGGCCGAGGCCGCGGCCGAGACGGTCGTGGACTACCTGCGCGGCACCGGCATCCTGACCCCACCGGAGGCATCGTGAGCACATCCCCGACCTCGGCCGCCAACCTGGCCGGCCTGGGCGGCCTGGCTGACCTGGACGACCACAGCCTCGCCGCGGCCCTCGCCGTCCAGGCCGGCACGCATCTGGTCGCCATCCGCGATCAGGGTGGCGCCGAGGGCGACCGGCAGTCGAACGAGCTGCTGCTGGCCGGGCTGGCGGCGGCCCGGCCAGCGGACGCCGTCCTCTCCGAGGAGAGCGCTGACAGCCCCGAACGGCTCCAGCGCGAGCGGGTCTGGATCGTCGACCCCCTCGACGGCACCCGCGAGTACGGCGAACCGCCCCGTGAGGACTGGGCCGTCCACGTCGCCCTCGCCGTCGGCGGCCGGGCAGTCCTCGGAGCCGTGGCGCTGCCGGCAGCCGGCGGTCTCGTCCTGCACACCGGCGAGCCCCCGGTGCTGCCGCCGCGGCAGCCCGGGCCGGTTCGCCTGGTCGTGTCCCGGACCCGTCCGCCGGCCTGCGTCGACCACCTGCTCAGCCGGCTGGACGCCACCCTGGTGCCGATGGGCTCCGCCGGGGCGAAGGCGATGGCTGTCGTACGGGGCGAGGCGGACGTCTACGCCCACTCCGGCGGCCAGTACGAGTGGGACTCCGCCGCGCCCGTCGCGGTCGCCGCCGCCGCGGGCCTGCACACCTCCCGCCTCGACGGCTCGCCGCTGGTCTACAACCAGGCCAACCCGTACCTGCCCGACCTGCTCATCTGCCGCCCCGAGCTGGCCGAGGACGTCCTCGCCGCGCTGGCCGACCAGTAGCGGCGACCAGTAGCCCCTGCGCGGAGCACACCGCCGTCCGGGGTGGCGATCCGCACCAGGAGGCAATTCCGCTACCCGCCGTGGCGGTACTTGCCGGGTGCGGTCCCGTAGCGGCGTTTGAAAGCGCTGGCGAAGGCGAATTCCGACGTGTAGCCGACCCGGGCCGCGATGTGGCTCAGCGGCGCGTCGGACTCTCGCAGTATCTGGGCGGCGGTGGTCATCCGCCACCAGGTCAGGTATTTCAGCGGCGGCTGTCCGACAAGGGAGGCGAAGCGCCGGGCGAAGGGCGCCCGGGACAGTCCTGCCTCGGCGGCCAGCGCCGCGACCGTCCAGGGCCGCGCCGGGTCGCGGTGTATGGCCTGTAGCGCGAGGCTGGTCGCCGGGTCATTGAGCGCAGCTGCCCAGCCGGTGGCGGGCTCGCATGTGGGCTGCTCGTCGAACCAGGTTCGCAGGATGTGGACCAGCAGGGTGTCGAGCAGTGCGGGGACGATGACGTCTCTGCCAGGACGGGGGTGCTCCAGTTCGGTAGCGAGCGCATCGACGGTGGAGCGTAGTTCGGGATGCCGCGTCAGATGTGCAGGGAGGTGTACGAGCTCCGGCAGATCGCGCAGAAGCGGATGGGTCCGGGCCGGATCGACCTGGTAGGCACCGCAGAGCGTCACCGCAGCGGGGGCAGGCGTACGAGCAGGGGTGCCGACGGTGTCGGCGATGTGGCTCTCGAAAAGCCGCGGGTCGCTCGGATCGCAGGGGGTCGCATCCGGTGAGGTCTTCAGGCTGTCCGCCAGGGTGTGCCCGCGCCCGTGCGGCCGGAACACCACGTCCCCGGCGGCCAACGGCACAGGAACAGTGTCCGGCGCGACAAGCCAACACGGTCCCCGCATGATCACCTGAAAGCCGACGGAGCCGGGCACGGATCCGAACCGTTGTGCCCAGGGGGCGTGCCAGGTCACCCGCGCCGAACGCGGACGACCGGTACGCATGACCGTGATCACGTCGCTGAGCATATCCATCTGCGCAGTATTACCGGTGAGACGATCGAATATGAATCAGGCACTCCTGCGCATGGGCTGGACCGCGTTTTCGCCCTAGGTTCGATGTATGCGCGCGATCCGCATTCATGGGTACGGAGACGCCTCTGTCCTCCGCCACGAAGACGTACCTCGCCCCGTTCCCGAACGGGGCGAGGTACTGATTCGCGTCGCCGCGACCTCCTTCAACCCATCCGAGATCGGGTTGCGTTCCGGGCTGCTGCGCTCCGTCTTTCCGCTGGAGCTGCCGCACGTCCTCGGCTGGGACGTCGCCGGAACGGTCGTCGAGGTCGGTAGCAACGTCCGTACGTTCACCATCCACGATCGAGTCATCGGCCTTCTCGACAGCGGCGCCGCGGCCGAATACGCCGTTGCCCCGATCGAGACACTGGTACCGGCACCGACCTCGATCCCGCTCACCTACTCCGCGGCCATCCCCGTTGCCGGACTCACTGCCTGGCAGGCGGTTTTTGACCACGCCCACGTCACAACCGGCCAGCGGGTCCTTGTGAACGGCGCTGGCGGCGGGGTCGGTGGGTTCGCGGTCCAGCTCGCCAAGTACGCAGGAGCACACGTGATCGCGACGGCAAGCCCACGCAGTTCCGGAGCGGTCGGTCGCCTGGGCGCCGACGAGATCATCGACTACACCGCCTCACCCATTGCCGATCAGCTGGATGAGCCGGTCGACACGGTACTCAACCTCGCCGCGATCACCCGGCGGCAGGCCGATGCCCTGGCCCCACTGCTTCGTCCGGGCGGCATTCTCGTTTCCATCACCACCCCGATCGAACTGCCCACCGGCATTCCCGTGACAGTCAAGAACTTCGTGGCGCGCAATGACACCAGCCAGCTTGCCGAACTCGTCGCACTCGTCGACACCGGTGCGGTCCACATCGACGTCGCCGCGTACCGCCCCCTTGCCGACCTTGCCGCGGTACACCGCGACGCCGAGTCCGGCCGCACCCGCGGCAAGATCATAGTTGTTCCCTGAGGCGCCCCAAACGACTGTAGGCGTGTGAGCGGGCCGCGATCGTGCGGGTTCATCTGCTCGTTGACCCAGGCGACGACGTCCGTCCCGGCTGTCGAGTCCCATGCGACTGATCGGTACGGATCTGTTCTCGTATCGCGATTTGTTGCGCGTCGTCGACCGCGCGATTCCCGGCCGCCGCGGGATATCGGCCACCGCCTCAGGTGGGCTGCGCCGAACGGGCCACGATCTCGTCCGCGTGCCGGGCGATCCAGGCCATCAGGGGTGCCATCTGGATCGCGAGATCGCTGCCAAGCTCGGTGAGGCTGTACTCCACATGTGGTGGGATGACGGGGAACGCCTCGCGGTGGACGAGCCCGTCCTGTTCGAGTGTCCGAAGGGTCTGGGCGAGCATCTTCTCGCTCACTCCCTGCACGGCGCGGCGCAGCTCACCCCAGCGCAGGGTGCGCTCGGCCAGTGTCAGCAGGACGAGGACGCCCCACCTGCTCATCACGTGATCCAGGACAGTCCTGGTCGGGCATGACGAGGGAAAGACGCCGTCCGCGAAGAAAGCCCGGAGTTCGTCGAAATGATCGCCGGTCGGTTCGGTGCCCCGGCTTGGTTTGCCGGCCTGGATCTGTCCGGCGGCTTGATCGGTGAGCTGAGTGCTAACCATAAGGTCAGTACCTTACTTGAAGGTGGGTACTGTGCACTGGGAAGTGTCTGCGGGAGAGTCCGGGTGGGCGCGGACGCGCCCTGACAACGCAGCAGTGCGGCAACGCAGACGCAGCCACCTGGAGATCTGATGTCCCTCGTCGTTACCGGAACCGGCGGCAACCTCGGCCGCCTCGTCGTGGAGAACCTGCTCGCGCGAGGCGTCGACCCTCGGCGGATCGTTGCGGGAACGCGCGATGTCGGCGCGCTGTCGGCGCTGGCCGGGCAGGGTGTGGACGTCCGGCGGATCGACTTCGACGACGCGGCGTCGCTCACGGCCGGCTTCGCCGGCGCGGAGAAGGTGCTTATCGTCTCGGGGACGGACTTCGGCCGCCGGGTGGAACAGCACGTCGGTGCGGCCAGGGCCGCGCGCGACGCCGGCGCGGCGCTCGTCGCCTACACCAGCGCCCCCTACGCCGACACCACCGACCTGCAGCTGGCCGCGGAGCACCGGGGGACAGAAGAGGGCATCCGCGAGATCGGTGTGCCGTTCACCTTTCTGCGTAACGGCTGGTACTTCGAGAACTACACCAGCCAGATCCCGGTCTGGCTGGAGACCGGTGTGATCGTCGGCAGTGCCGGTGAGGGTCGGATCAGCGCGGCGGCCCGGTCCGACTACGCCGAGGCCGCCGCCGCGGTCCTCGCCGGCGAGGGGCACGAGGGTGCTGTGTACGAGCTGGGCGGCGACACGTCCTTCACGCTTCCGGAGCTGGCCGAGCAGGTCGCCACGCACTCCGGCCGGGCGGTTGTGTACCGGGATGTCACCCAGGCGGAGCTGGAGGCCGTCCTGACCGGTGCCGGTGTTCCCGCGCCCGTCGCGGCCGTCCTCGCCGACGCGGACCGGGCCATCAGCGCCGGGCGGTTGCTGATCACCACCGGTGACCTGGCTCGGCTCATCGGCCATCCGACGGCCCCGCTGGCCGACGCCGTGGCTGCCACCGTGGCCGACGCCACCGCGTCCGCAGCTTCGTGACGGAACAGGGGGACCCGCACCAACCTTGAACCGCGGTGTGACTGTGTCCTCGAGCCCTGTCCCTGCAACGTCGAGCTCTGCGGCGACGAGCTCTTCCATCGTGGAGGCCAGCGCGCGCCTGTTGGACGGAACCGACGCGGCGCCGCTGTTCACGCCGTTCTCGCTGGCGGGCGTCGAGCTGGCCAACCGCTTCGTGATGGCGCCGATGACCCGCCAGCACTCCCCGGGTGGTGTGCCCGGCGAGGACGTCGCCGCCTACTACGCGCGACGGGCCGCGCACCTCGGCCTGATCGTGACGGAGGGCACCTACGTCGACCATCCCTCGGCCGGGACGAGCGACCGGGTGCCGCGCTTCTACGGCGACGACGCGCTGGCCGGCTGGCGCCGGGTCGTCGAAGCCGTGCACGGGGCCGGCGGGAGGATCGTGCCCCAGCTGTGGCATCTTGGGGCCGTTCGTGAGCCCGGGGCACCGCCGCATCCGCGGGCGCCGGTGCTCAGCCCGTCCGGCCTGCGGGCCGACGGCGCCGTGGCCGGGGAGCCGGCGACCACGGCGGAGATCGACGCGGTGATCGCCTCCTTCGCCCGTGCCGCGGCGGACGCGCGGCGGGTCGGTTTCGACGGCGTCGAGCTCCACGGTGCCCACGGCTACCTGCTGGACCAGTTCTTCTGGTCGCTCACCAACCGCCGCGTCGACGGCTACGGCGGGAGCCTGTCTGGCCGGGCCCGCCTTGGGGCGGAGGTCGTTGCGGCGGTCCGCGGCGAGGTCGGCCCGGACTACCCGGTGATCTACCGGTTCTCTCAGTGGAAGGGCGGGCACTACGACGCGGTCGTCGCCGAGACACCCCACGATCTCGACACGCTGCTGAGCCCGCTCGTCGACGCCGGCGTCAGTGCCCTGCACGTGTCCACTCGCCGCTACTGGCTGCCGGCGTTCGACGACTCACCGCGCACCCTCGCGGGCTGGACGAAACGCCTGACCGGCCTCCCGACCATCGCCATCGGTTCGGTCGGGGTGCCGACGGCCTTCCGCGGCGACCATGAGGGCGCGGCCGCGTCGCTGAGCCTCGCCCCGCTGCTGGAGCTGTTCGCCCGCGGCGAGTTCGACCTGGTCGGGCTCGGCCGGGCCGTGCTCTCCGAACCCGCCTGGACCACGAAACTGCGGGAAGGGCGCCTGGCGGAGATCCGTCCCTACGACAAGGCGGACGAGACCCGTCTCACCTGACGAGACCGTCTCACCTGAGGAACACCGCTGACGAGCACCGCCCGCGTGCTTTCCACCGGTACCTGGGCGGGTCGTGGCGGGGCCCGGGGGCTTCGCCTGAGTCCGCTGGTCGACAAGGCATTTCGCGTAGGGTCGAAGGTGGCAGACACTTCGTGCGGCCCACTTCATCCGGTTTGTGGTGGGCCACGCCGGCCGAGCAGGGTTACTGCCCGGCGGATGTCGGGGAGGGGACGCCGTGTCGGACTCGTTGGACCTTGGTGGCACACCGGCTTCGGGGGCCGGTGCCGCCTACGCCGGGGCTGCTGCCACGGGTGGCGTGCTGGAGCTGGTGCCGCCCGCCCCGGTGCCCGTCGTTGCCGACGACCAGGTGGACAGCATGGTCCCGCTCGACGAGGCGACCAAGGTGGCGCTGCGGGAGCGCGCCGCGGCGTTCGCGGCCGATCTCGCGGCGCAGGACCCGCGCAGCCCCGCCTTCCAGTCCAAGATCAACGACATCACCCGGATGGGTGAGCGGGAGATCGTGGCGAGCGCGCGGGTGTCCAGCCGGATGCTGGACCGGCCGGCGGCGGCGCTGCAGTCGAGCCGCGGGTCCCGGGGCGGTCGGGCCGGGGCGGACGCTCAGGCCCGGGTCGCCGGCACCCTGGTCGAGCTGCGCCAGACGGTCACCGACCTCGATCCGGGGAAGGCGGACCTGAAGGGCGCCCGCAAGCTGCTGGGCGTGGTCCCGATGGGAAACAAGATCGCCCGCTACTTCCAGCGCTACCAGTCCGCGCAGAAGCAGCTCGACGCGATCATCGGCGCGCTTGGCTCGGGTCAGGACGAACTGCGCAAGGACAATGCGGCCATCGAGCACGAGAAGGCCACACTCTGGGCCGCGATGGGCAAGATCACCGAGTATGCCACGCTCGCTCGCGCCCTCGACAGCGCCGTCTCGGCCCGGATCGACCAGATCAGGATCACCGACCCGGCGACGGCGGACGCCCTCACCTCCGACGCGCTGTTCCCCATCCGCCAGCGCCAGCAGGACCTGGTCACCCAGCTGGCTGTGAGCGTGCAGGGCTACCTGGCCCTCGACCTCGTCCGCAAGAACAACATCGAACTGATCAAGGGTGTCGACCGGGCGCAGTCCACGACCGTCGCAGCCCTGCGCACCGCCGTGATGGTGGCTCAGGCCCTGGCCAACCAGCAGCTGGTCCTCGACCAGATCACGGCGCTCAACGCGACCACCAACAACATGATCCTGTCGACGAGCGAGCTGCTGCGCCAGCAGTCCGGCCGCATCCAGGAACAGGCCTCATCCAGCACCGTGGACGTCGAGACGCTGCAGAAGGCGTTCGACAACGTCTTCGCGACGATGGACGCGATCGACACCTACAAGGTCAAGGCGGTCGACAGCCTCGCGACCACCGTCGCCGCGCTGGAAACGCAGGTCGGCCGTTCGAAGGCCTACCTGGAGCGGGCCCACAACGGCGAGGGCTGACCGGTGCCCGCCCCAGTGACGGCGGGCCCACGGCCAGGGCCGGAAGCATGATCTTCCGGCGGCGTGGCGGGCGCGCCGAAGAAGACGCCGAACAGGACGCGCAGACGTCCCCCGCGGGGCGAGCAGCCGAGCTGCGCAAGGAGCTCGCGGCGATCGTCACCGGAGCGAACGCCGACGGGGGGCGGCTCCCGCCCGGCGCGGTGCCGACCGTGCGCGACATCGACGACGTCCTGCGGCCATTGCTGGTGTATGTCGAGGCCAGGTCGGCGAGCGACGAGGAGCTACGCTACCTGACCATGATCGTCCGTGACTACCTGCCGCGGGCGCTCGACGACTTCCTGGCGCTGCCATCGCAGTACACCGACCGCCCGGGCATCACCGGGACGACCCCCGCCGAGGACCTGGTGCGCCAGCTGCAGCTCCTCGACGAGGGCGCCATCGAGCTCCAGGACTCCGTCTACTCCGGGGACGCCGCGAAACTGGCGATCCAGGCCCGGTTCCTGGAGGCGAAGTTCCGCCGATCGGATCTGGACTCTTGACGGCGACCCTGCCCCGCGGCGGCAACGTGCTGCTGGCGAAGGAGGCACCCGGGATCGAGCGTGTCCGTGTCGTGACCTCCTGGAACGGTGCCGCACCCGAACCCGGGGCCCGGGCTGGGACCAGGGGAGGAACCGGGGCTGGTGTCGGGAGCGATGCTCAGGCCGGCGGCGATGCTCGGGTTGGTGGCGGTGCTCGGGTTGGTGGCGGTGCTCAGGCCGGTGGCGGTGCTCAGGCTGGCGGCGGGCCTCGCGCGGGGCTCGAGGTCGACGGCGTTCTCGTCCTGGTGGATGACGCGGAGCCCACACCGCTGCTGCTTCTCACCAGCCAGGTGCCGAATCCCACGGAGTCGATCGGGGTGTCGCCCCCGCCGAGGCAGCCCTCCGGCGGAGGTAGCGAGGAGGTCGTCGTCACCCTTGCCGCCGTGCCGCGAACGGTCACCAGGCTCCAGTTCGCGGCCGCGATCTATGCCGCCGTCGGGTCCGGTCGGAGCTTCCGTTCGGTGCCGCGCGGCTCGATCCGGCTCTACGACGACACCACCGGCATCGAGATCGTCAGCTACACCTTCACGGTCGAGACCGGCTACGAGACCGCGCTCGTCTTCGGCGAGTTGTACCGGCATCCGACCGGCTGGAAGTTCCGGGCGGTCGGAGAGGGCTACACGGACGGGATGGCGGGCCTGACCGGCTCCCCGAGAGATGCCGGCTCGCCGAGTGGCGTAGGCACCGCGGGTGGCGCTGGTTTGCCGGGTGAACTGCCGGTGGCCAGGCCGGGGGAGGTGGCCTCGTTCATGAGCCGGCTCTCCCGATCCCACAGCCGACGGAAGGTCGCTGATCACTTGGAGGCGGCGAGACGTCCGCGGGCGGCCCCAGCCCCCGCGCCGTCGCCCGTGCCCCCGCGGCCCTCCGTGCCACCGCGGCCGGCCAGACCCACACCGCCTCCGCCTGGGTCTGCGCCTGCACCGCCGTCGTCCGCACCCGCGCGGCCGCCGTCCGCGCGGGCGACGCCTGTGCCGCCTCCGCCTGCGCGAGTGATGCCTGCATCGCCGTCTGCGCAGCCGCCTGTGCCTCCCGCTTCGCCTCCGCCTGCACGGACGCTGCCCGCATCCCCGCCTGCGCAGCCGGTCACGCTCCGTCCACCGGGTGCGGCACAGGCACCCGCCGCGCGGTACCAGGGTCCTGCGGCCAGGCCGCGCCACGACGTCCCAGCCGGCGCGCACCCGTCGTCACCACGGGAGTCCACGCCGTCGCCGCTCGACCTCAGCCAGACGGACGTGGGCCCCAGGCCCGCGACCATCGAGGTGAGCGAGCGGTCATCCCGCTACCGCCAGCGCCACGAGCGCGTAAGCACGCTGGATGCGGAACATCCCGCCACCATCTGGACCGGTGAGCAACGGGGCATCAGCGGCGCCATGACCGTGTCGCTGCACTGGACACCCCTGACGACTCGGACAGGCCTGCCCCGTCCGAGCAACATCCATTTCGGGTGCTTCTGGCAGGCGTTGGACGGTGAGACCGGGGTGATCCAGCAGTACGGCGCCGGCACTGCGACCGGTACCGGGCGTGCTGGCCGCCAGGTTCTGCGGCTCGTCGGGGGCGACGAGCGCGACGAGCAGACGATCTTCGCCGATCTCGGCACGCTCGCGACCTTCAAGCGGTTCTTCGTCTATGCCTACGGCCTGCACCGTGCGCCAGAGTGGGGGCTGCTACGGCCGTCGGTGGTCGTCTCCGCACGGACCGGAGAGCAGCTCACCATCCGGTTGGGGAATGCGCCGGAGAACGCGCGCACGTGCGTGGCGGTGTCGTTCCACGTGGTGGGGGACGACCTGGTGATCCGCCGGGAGAACGACTTCGTCGAAGGCACCCAGGCCGATGCCGCCGTGCGCTACGGCTGGCCGCGGGATTGGGATACGGACGGACGTTGAAACCCGGGCGGAGGACCTGTGGTCTCGCTCGGACTGTGCTCCAGATTTTCCTTTTGAACGCATCGATGTGAGGCGGGGAATCGCGCCGCGATTATATCGGCTGCAGGGGTATGTGGACGGACTACTCGGGGCGGAGTCGTTCTTCTGGTTGGTCTGAGAATCAGAGGTTGCCGGCTTGGGTGTCTGTCTGTCAAGGCGGTCCGGGTGGTGGGTGAACTCGTTGTGTCCTCCGTTCCCCGGCCCGGTCTCGCCGGCTGTTTCCCGGCCTAGTATCACCCTTGCGATCGAACGCCCGTTCGACCTCGTGGTGTGTTTTCGGACCGGAGGTGCAGTGCCATGACTCCCCGCACCAGCTCCACCAGCTCATCCACCTCGCCGGCTCTGGATGGCGGGCAGGAGGCGGGGGTTCCGGTTGCGCATCGGGTGTTCGAGGGCTGGTTGAACGAGCGGCTGGAGCGGCTACGGGTGGCGGTGGCGGGGATCGCCGCGGCGCAGGCGACGGCGATCCGGGTTCAGGCGGAGCTTGCCGCGGCGCGGCCACCGGAGGGGTACGACGAGCTGGATCTGTTCGATTCGGTGGTTGCGGGTGAGGTGGCGGGGGTGATGCGGGTCTCGACGGGGTCCGCGGAGTGGCATCTGCATTTCGCCGACCAGGTCGTCCGTCGTCTCCCTGTCGGGGTGGAGGCGTTGGCTGCGGGGGTGTTGGACCTGCCCCGGCTGAAATCGTTGGAGCACGCGACCGCCCCGTTGGAGGTGGGGCTGGCGGGCCGGGTGGCTGACCTTGTGTTGGGGAAGGGGCCGCGGGCGCATCGGGCTGGGTTCACGGCGGCGTGCCGCCGGGGGGTGATCAGGGTTGATCCCGACGGCGCGGCGCGGCGAAGGGAGGAGCGGCGTCGGGAACGGCGGGTGTGGGTGGAGCCGGAGGAGGATGGGATGGCGGTGTTGGGGGCGTTGCTGCCCGCAGAGGCGGCGTTGGCGTGTCAGGGGCGGATCGAGCAGATCACCGACGCCACGATCGCGGACAGGGACGAGGGGGATGGTCGGAGTCGGGATGAGGTCCGTGCGGACACGTTGATGGATCTGATCCTGGGCCGGTGTGGGCAGCCCGGTCCAGCGGGTGTGACAGGTGCGGACGTGCAGGTGATCGTTCCGATCGGGACGTTGCTCGGGTTGGACGGTGAGCCTGGCGAACTCGCTGGATACGGGCCGATCCCGGCGACGGTGGCGCGGGAGATCGCGTTGCGGCCGACGTCGACGTGGCGGCGGATGTTGACCGACCCGCAGGGTCATCTGGTGGAGCTGGGGGAGCGGCGGTATCCGAGTCCGGCGCAGAAACGGTATGTGCGGGCGCGGAATCCGTGTTGCATGTTCCCGCGGTGTTCCCGTCGGGCGTGGCGTTGCGATCTGGACCACACAAAGCCGTACGCCGGGGGTGGGAAGACGCTGGTGGAGAATCTGGGGCCTTTGTGCCGGCGGCATCATCGGGTGCGTCATCACGGTCGGTGGCGGGTGACCCAGCCCCGGCCCGGGGTGTTCCGGTGGACGAGTCCGACCGGTCGCCGGTACGAAGTCCGTCCGCATTCGTATCTCGACGGGGAGAGCACCACCATCGACCACGGCATGTCGGGTGAAAACGACCGGCTGAGGTGAGTAATCGAGCCCCGGCCGAGGCGGCCGGTCGGCGACAGGACGTCAACTACGGGATTACGAGGTCGTTTATGAACGGCGTCAGCGTGGTCGGTGTGCAGAGCTTCGGCTCAACGGTCTGCCCGCTCGTCACAGGTTACTACGATGCGCTGGCCTCAGTATATGGGCAGGATGAATTTCCGTCGCGATGGAATCACCGCCAGCGGTTTCTGATGCACCTGTCGATAAAGATGCGCATCGATACGTCAGGCGCCAGAACCGGCCGGCACCTGGGCGGAGGCGGGGAAGGACATGGACGCCAGGACGCCGCGGACGCGCTCGGGTACCGGGGCGGGGCCGTTCTCCGACCGGTGCACGATGACGGTGTCGCACAGCGCCAGGCAGGTCTCGCCCTCGAACAGCCCGCACACCTGCAGGATCGAGGTGTTGCCGAGCCGGCCGATCCCGACCCCGACCTCGTAGGTACCGGGGTAGGCGACCTCTCCCAGGTAGTCGATCTCCACTCGGGCCGCGACCACCGGGAGAGGACGCCGCTCGTGGGGCAGGCCGCCGTGGTTCGCGCCGAGCAGGGCCCGATTCATCGCGATGCGGGCCTCCTCGAACAGCGCCGCAATGGCCACGTTGTTCACGTGGCCGAGGCTGTCCATGTCGCCGAAACGCGGCTGCATGGTGAGGGCGAACGGGTAGTTCGCCAGCCGGATCCGCGCCGGGTCGTACTTCGCTCCCATAGCTCCCCTTCTATCGCGTCCCGCGGCGCCGGGGCGATCAGCGTGGCGTGGGTCTCGTTCCGGTCTCGATCAGCTTCGGATGAACGCCTTGTTCTCCATCAGGAAGTCGGCGAGGTACCCGTCGTGCGGGACGCCCGCGGCCATCCAGACGGTGGGTTGGTCGCCCAGGTAGACGTTCCGGATGGTCGGCTCGTTCAGCAGTTGGTCGATCAGCCGGCCGTCCCGGGTCATGACGGTGAGCACCAGCGAGTCCCGCAGCGGGGTGATGCCGGCGTCGGGGGTCCAGGGAGCGATCCAGACGCAGGGGAACGACAGCTCGATCCCCGCCTGCGCGGCGGTCGGCGAGTCCAGCTCGTGGACGGCGGGCCGCAGCACCGCGCTGCCGTCCCCGAGCTCGTCGACGATGCCGTCGCCACCGAGCCAGGCGCGGGTGCCGGCGGCCTTGCGGGCCAGGTACTCCTCGAGGACCCGGGCGCTCGCCAGTGGCTGGACCGGAAGGGCGGCGCAGTCCTCCTCGGGGGGCAGGCTCGGCAGTCGGGCCAGCCGGTCGGCGACGGCCTCGGCCAGTGGCGCCGGGTCGCCCTCCACGAACACCGCGGTCGCGTTGACGCAGCCGGTGCCCCCGCCGCGGGCCACCGAGTCGACGATGACGTCCAGGTGATCACGCCAGTCGGCGTCGGCGGTGATGAGGATCTTCGACCGTCCCGGCCCCTGAATGAGAACGGTCGGGTCGGCGCCGAACCTGCTCACCACGTCGTCGCCGCCGTAGACCATCCCGAGGTCGGCGGCCTGCAGGATGGCGTCGGCGCCGCCGTGGTCAGTGGGCAGCAGCGCCACCTGGTCGTTGGGCGCGCCCGCGAGGCGCAGCGCGGTGATGAGCCGGTGCGGGGTGAACGGGTCACGGCGCGAGGGGCGGACGGCGATCCGGTACCCCAACGTGAGCGCCTCCGGCCACAGGGCATGCGTGCCCGGATGGTTTCCCGCGGCGTGGACCGCGAACACCTCGCCGCGGCGGGCCCAGACCGCCCGCCCACGCCAGGTGGACGGATCCCGCCAGTCGCTGGCCGTTCCCACCGGGCAGGCCCGGGCCACGGTGTCGGCGGCCTTCGTGATCCATTCGGCGGTGGAGCTCGTCGCCCCCCGCACGGTCGAGATCGGCAGCCCGCCGACGCGGCTGACCAGCCGCTGGTACTCCCCGACGGCCAGCCCGCCGATGGTCGTGCTCGCGAAGAGCTTCGCCCCGTCGGCGAGGATCTCCGTCCAGGCGTCGACGGGCAGGGCGTCGGCGGCGTGCAGCTGGCTGACCGTGCGGTGGACGTACAGCGGGGGCACGAGACTGAGCTGGGCGACCTGTGCGCCGGCGACATCCATGATCGCTTGTTGGTTCCTGGTCCGATATTCGCCGGCCGGGCCGAGAGCGGCAAGTTCGACCGGGGACGTGACCGCGGACGTCATCAGTACACCCCCTCGATGACGGCTTCGTTCTCGAAGGTCGCGACCGGGGCGACATCGGCGACAGCGTCACCGACGGTGCCGTCGAGCGCCTTGATCCGGGTCGCCATGTCCCGCTCGAGGTTGTTCGGCAGCAGGAAGCCCTTGCTGACATGGCTGGCCAGGATCTGGCCTCGCTCCCCATAGCCGACGCGCTCGAGGGTGTCCGGGTTGACGACCTCGAAGGTGAGGTACGGCGAGTACGGGTCGAAGATGCAGGGCGCCTCCACCGGCAGGTTCGGCCGCTCGGCGGCGGAGCCCAGGTACATGGTGCTCCCGTACTGGCCCAGGAAGATCGTCTCGGGGAACACCTCGGTGCGGAACAGCGCCAGCGTGTCGGCGTCCATGTGCGCGCCGCCCCACATGATGGCGCGCACCTTCTCGTTCACCAGGTCGACCAGGTCCCGGTGCCGGGACAGGCGTTCGAGCAGCGGCGGGGTGATGTTGAGAGCGCCGACGTTCTGCCGGCGCAGGATGTCAGCGGCCTGGTCGATGATGTGCTCGGCGTAGGCGTCGGCGTCGCTGAGGCGCCGCTGGGCGATGAGCTTCTTCACCCAGCGCGGGTCGAGGTCGATGGTGAACACGTACGAGCCGTGCCGCTCGGTGACCAGCCGGAAGAGCGCGCCGATGATGTGCGGCCCGGAAGGGAGGACACCCAGCCAGTTCAGCCCACGCGGGATGCCGTGCTGGTCGAGGATGTCCTCGTGGAGGCGCAGCAGGCGGTCCTCCCACTCCCGCATGAGGACCACTCGTTTGGGCGCGCCGGTGGTGCCGCCGCTCTCGAAGAACCCGGCGACGTCCGGCCGGTCGCCGTACCCCCGCGCAATGAGATCCTCCGCGTGGGCGTCCCGCAGGTCGGGCAGGACGTTCGGGAAACGTCGGAGATCATGATGGGACCGGATCTCGGCCCGTGGGTCGAACCCGAGGGACTCCGCTCGCCGCAGCCAGAACGGTGAGCCCGTCGCAGGGTTGAAATGCCATTCCATCGCCGCCCGGATGAACTCCTCCGGGTCGGGCACGACATCAAACGGCAGATCGAGAACCTTGTCGGCCAGGAGTGGCATGGGACCTCCCTCGAAGCAGACGACGACGCGGCCGCACGGGAGGAAGGTCGGACCACCTGTCCCCTCACATCCCGCGATGTTGTGGTTCTTCCCCGCAAGGTAAGACCGACACGGCCGTGTCGCCGCCCGCGGCCTGCCGGCCGTCACCGCTGCCGCTGCTGCTACTTGCGCCTGGGCTTAGGGAACCGGGTCGGCGGTGCCCGGAACGACCCCCGGACGGCAGCCGCGCAGCCGGCGTGCGGTCAGGGCGGCTCCGTCGGCCAGCCCGTGGCGGGTTATCGCCATGGCGGCGAAGGCACTGCAGGTGGGCGTGTAGCGGCACCGCGCCCGCATCCGCGGCGACCCGAACCGCTGGTACAGGTGAATGGCCCCGAGCGCACCGCGGACGGACGCCGACCGCGCGACGGATCCACCGGTGTGTCCGGCGTGACTGGCGTGTCCGGCGTGGCTGGAGTGTCGTCCGGTGTGGTTGGTGCCCGCGGTGTGGCCGAGGCGAAGGCGGGCACCGGCGGCTGCCAGCGTCGACAGCACGGTGAACCAGGTCGACAGGGCGAGAAAGGCGGGAAATCCGTCGCAACCGTCGCAGGCGTCACAACCGTCACATGCGTCGAGAGCGTCGCATCCGTCGTCGGCATCGGCCGAGGAGCGCCGCCGCCCACGGCGCCGCTCGCGCCGCCGAGCACGCCATCGCGCAAGCCGTTGCCTGAGCCGTCGTCCGCGCCCGCGCCGCTGCTCGTCCGGTCCGGGGCCGCCGTCGGCCGAGTCCTCGATCGCGGGGAACACCTCCACGGCCGTGGGTCCGGTGGCCGTGCGGACCGCGGCCGGCCGGTCCGCGGTCGTGCGCCGCGTGGGTGTCGGTGCGGACCGCTGGTCTCGGCACGGTGTCTGGACCTGCATGTGCGGGCGCCTCCGGCTCGCCTGTGCCGCAGGCGACGCGGCGCAGCTGACCGTATCGCCGCCGGTGGCTCCTACGCAGGCGGTTCCGGTGGCAGGTTCCGCCGGCGGGTGGGCGGTCAGGCGGGCGGTCGGGGGACGGCGGTCGGAGAACGAGCGAGGCGCGGTTGGGGAACGAGCGGTTGGCCCGGTCGGCGGGTGGGCTGCCGCCGACCGGGCCCAGGATTACCCGCGCCCGCAGACCCAGACGGATCGCGGGGGCACCCAGCGCCGTTCTCCGGCCGCCCAGACCCAGTGGCCGCTCACATGACGCCAGTAGCATCCAGCGGCGGTGGGCACGCGGTCAGGTGGCGGTGACGCCGGCGCGGCCAGGGCGGGCGCCGCGGAAAGAGTCGAACCGAGTGCGGCAGCGGCGATCAGCAGTGGGAATCGGGTGCTCTTCCGGTACGCCATCTCTGCTCCCCCCGGCGCATGAAACGCCATGTCATCGAGGAAGTTCCGGCCGGACTGAGCCTTTTCCATCTCACGGCCCACAGCCAGGGATGCCGCGAGTCCGCGTTGACGACGGAAAAGGTTCATTGCAGCTCGGGCATACCCCGGACCAACGGGAATCAGTCGCCGCCGGCCGTGCGCGGATTCAGAGTGAGGTGTTGCGCGCCTGCATCCCGGGCGCTTCCGGGTCGATTCCCCAGCTGATGATCCGTCGTGGACGAATGCGGATCACCTCCGGGCTCAGGTATCCCTCCGGGGGATCCTCGCCGGTGACGGCGTCGGCCTCCCCGCGGATCTCCAGTCCGCGCACCTGCCAGGGGTCGACCGATGCGATGTCGTCCACGACGAGGGAGACCACCCTGGTCGCGGCGACGTTGCGGAACTTGCGGCTGGCGCCCAGGTTGTACCCGTGCACGTCAATGGTGTCGGTGGCGGCGTTGTGCCGGAAACCGACCGGGCTGTTCTGTGGTGTGCCGTCCGGCGCGACGGTGGCCAGCCGGCCGAGGCGCTGCCCGGCCAGATAGGCGAGTTCGACGGTGGTGAAGATCATGTGCTGATCCTGCAGGCTCAACCGGGCTTCAGGTCAAGCGCCGTCCCGGGAACTGGCGACGGAACGCCGGGGCTCGGTCCGGCGGCGCATCAGGAGGAACATCCGGTCGCCCGCGTGGTCGACCTGTCGGTGTTCGCGTGTGATCGGTGGATGTTCGTCGATCCGGTGGTGTCGCAGTGGATCGGTGTGCGGTATTCCGGAGTGGGATCAACGTCTGCCCGCCGCCCGAACCCGGATCATCTGGGTGCCCATCGACCTACCAGCACAAATCCATGCACTAAACAACGGAAACGGTGATTCATAGCCTACACATAGATTCCGCACGGGCTGGCCACAGCTGCCCTCGAGAGGCTCTCGAACGTGCAGAGACAGATACCGGCCCCATGCGCCCGGTCATGACATTCGTGGGCCGGCTGGCTGCGCGCCGTCGACTGCTGGTCGCGCTGGTCGTGGTGGTGGTCATCGCCGCCGGCATCATCATCTACGCGGTCACCCGTGGTGGATCCGACGACGCGGACGCGGCGACGCCGACTGTCACCTCGCGAACGGTGACGGCGGAGCTCAGTACGATCAAGCAGTCGATCTCCACGACCGGCACGATCGCACCCGCGACCCAGTCTGATCTGACGTTCCCGGCGTCCGGCAAGGTCACCAGTGTCCTGGTCAGCGAGGGTGACAAGGTGACCGTCGGCCAGAAGCTGGCGGCGATCGACTCGGCCTCGCTGGCCGCCAGCCTCGCCCAGGCGAAGCTGACGCTGGCCAACGCCCAGGAGAAACTCGCCTCCGACGAGAGTGCCGACGCCTCCAGCGAGCAGATCGCCGCCGACGAGTCGGCGGTCACGACCGCGACGGACGGCGTCACCTCGGCGGAGGAGGACCTGGCCGGGGCGACCATGACCTCGCCGGTCAACGGCGTCGTGACGAGCATGGGCCTCGTGGTCGGGCAGCAGGTCTCCGGCTCCTCGAGCAGCTCCGGGTCATCCGGCGGCGGCAGCGGCGGCACAGGCGGAATGAGCGCGGGCGGCGGGACGTCCACCGGTTCGGGGAGCACGTCCACCACGTCGACGAGCGGGCAGATCACGGTCATCAGCACCGACTCGTGGATCGTCAACGCGACCGTCGACTCCAACAGCGTCGATCTGATCGCCAAGGGCAACCAGGCGACGATCGTGCCGAGCTCAAGCAGCTCTTCCTCCACCACCACCGGCGGAGGCTTCGGGCAGTTCGCGGCCCGAAACGGCGGTGTGGCCGCCGGCGGCACCGCGGGTGGCGGCACGACGAGTGGCGGCACGACGGGCGGCACCGGCACGACGGGCGGCACCGGCACCGGTTCGGGCACGGCCGCGAGCGGGACCAGCAGCACGATCTACGGAACGGTCGAGTCGGTGGGCCTGATCGCGTCCAGCTCCGGCCAGACCGCGACCTTCCCCGTGGTGATCAAGGTGACGGGCAGCCCCACCGGCCTGCACTCCGGCGCCAGCGCGACCGTCACCCTCATCTACAAGCAGCTCAGCAATGTCCTGGTCATCCCGACCAGCGCGATCACCCAGCAGGACGGCAAGTCCGTCGTGAAGCTCGTCTCCGGTGACTCGACGACGACCCGCGAGGTCACCACCGGAACCGCCAGCGGCGGCTACACCCAGATCGTCTCCGGCCTGTCCGAGGGCGACCAGGTGAAGTACGACGTCATCAGTGTGGTCCCCGGCGGTACCGGCACCGGTGGCGGCACCACGAACCGCAACGGTGGCCAGGGCTACGGCGGCTTCGGCGGCGGCACCGGCAGCTTCCCCGGTGGCGGCAGCTTCCCGGGTGGGGGAGCGGCCGGCGGCGGGGGCGGCTTCCCCGGCGGGGGCAACTGACATGGCCAGGAGATCGCGCAGGCGTGAGCGTGCGGCGGCGGCCGAGTCACCCCAGCAGGGGCTCACGGACACGCCGACGGCAGGCACCCCGGCCCCGGACTCCCCGGCCCCGGACTCCTCGAGCACGGACATCTGGGCCAGGGGCACCGAGTCCCGGGACGTCCCGTCCCAGTTCACCCCGGTGGCCTACGAGGAGCCGGCGACGATGCCGCTGGCTCGGTTGCCGCTGGGCGCCGAGCACGCGACCGCGACCGGAACCGCGACCGGAACCGCGACCGCGACCGGAGCTGCAACCGGGGCACCGGTCATCGAGCTGGACCAGGTGTCCAAGTCGTACCGGGCCGGTGCGTTGGACGTCGCCGCGCTGCGCGGTGTCTCGACCCGGATCGGCCAGGGCGAGTACGTCGCCATCGTCGGTCCGTCCGGCTCGGGAAAGTCGACGTTGATGCACATCATCGGCTGCCTCGACGTGCTCACCGGCGGCACCTACCGGCTTTCCGGCGAGGACGTCAGCGCGATGACCGAGGAGGACCTGGCCGAGATCCGCAACCGCCGGATCGGGTTCGTCTTCCAGCAGTTCAACCTGCTGCCGTCGCTGTCCGCCTGGCGCAACGTCGAGCTGCCGCTGGTGTACCGGGGGGAGCGGCGGGACGTCCGCCGCAGCCGGGCCGTCGCCGCGCTGGAGCGGGTCGGCCTCGCCGATCGGGTCGAGCACCGGCCCGGTGAGCTTTCCGGCGGCCAGCAGCAGCGGGTCGCGGTGGCCCGCGCGCTGGTCGGCGACCCGTCCCTCATCCTCGCCGACGAGCCGACCGGCAACCTCGACTCGACGGCGACCCGCGACGTGCTGAACCTCTTCGACGAGCTGCACGCGCAGGGCCGAACGATCGTCCTGATCACCCACGAGCAGGAGGTGGCCGACCGGGCCCGGCGGGTGCTTCGGATCCGGGACGGGCTGATCGATTCCGACTCCGCGGCCGACGCCGCAGTCGACTCCGCGGCTGGCTCGGCTTCCGCCGTGGCGGCCCAGCCGGTCGCGCATCCGGCGACTAAGCCGGCGACTCAGCCGACGACTCAGGTGGCGACCCGCTGATGGGCTGGCTGGAGACACTCCGCACCGGGCTGGACGCCATCCGCACCCACCGGCTGCGGTCCGGGCTGACGGTGCTCGGCATCCTGATCGGCATCGCCGCCGTGGTCCTCACCGTGGGCCTCGGTGTCGGTGCGCAGGACGAGGTGGGCGAGGAGATCAACTCGCTGGGCAGCAACCTGCTCATCGTCTCGCCGGGCAGCTCGACGGACTCCTCGACAGGCCTGCGCGGCGGGTTCGGCTCCTCGTCGACACTGACCACGTCCGACGCGACCGCGCTGACGTCGAAGACCGCCGCCCCCGACATCGAGGGCGTCGCCCCGATCAAGCAGAGCTCCATGTCGCTGCTGAACGGTTCGACGAACTGGACGACCACCGTGGTCGGCACCACCCCGGACTGGCTGCCCGTGCGCAGCCGCACCCTCACCGAGGGCCGCTTCATCACCACGACGGACGAAGCTCAGTCGGCGGCGGTCACCGTCCTGGCCTCGGACACGGCGACGGAGCTGTTCGGCCGACGCAGCCCGGTCGGCCAGAGCGTGACGATCAACAACATCGCGTTCCAGGTCATCGGGGTGCTCGAATCGGCCGGGTCGGACAGCTCGAGCAACCTCGACGACCAGGCCATCGTGCCGATGTCGACCGGGGCGAACCGGCTGTTCGGCGGGACGACCCGCAACTCGGTCTCGACCATCTACATCAAGGCGACCTCCGCGGACACGCTGTCGGCGGCCTACCAGGAAGCCAACAACCTGCTGCTGAACCAGCACAGCATCACGGACTCGTCCAGCGCGGATTTCACGATCACCACCCAGGACTCGCTGCTCGACACGGCGACGTCCGTGAGCAGGACGCTCACCGTGCTGCTGGCCGGCATCGCGGCGCTGTCGCTGCTGGTGGGCGGTATCGGTGTCATGAACATCATGCTGGTCTCGGTGACCGAGCGCACCCGCGAGATCGGGCTGCGCAAGGCCCTGGGCGCACCGCCCGCCGCGATCCGACGGCAGTTCCTCATCGAGGCGTCGATGCTCAGCCTCGTCGGCGGCGCGGTCGGTGCCCTGCTGGGCATCACCGGGGCGCTGGTACTGCCCCAGTTCATCGACAACTCGGTGGCCATCGTCTGGTGGGCGGTGTTCGGCTCCCTCGCCGTCGCCGTGGCCATCGGCGTCGCCTTCGGTGTCTATCCCGCCAGCCGCGCCGCCCGACTGGCTCCCATCGACGCGCTCCGCAGCGACTAGTCGCCGACCATGACGAGGACAAAGAACATGACTGGCCAGGCTCCCACTTCCGTTCCATCGACCGGGTCCGTGCCGTCGACCGAGTCATCCGAGTCATCCGAGTCATCCGGGCCATACGGGTCATCGACCGGTGGACGTCGTCCCGCGCGTCGTCGCGCGTCCGTCGCCGCCGCTGTCGCGTCCGCCGCCGTGCTGACCGCTGTGCTGGCCGGCTGCGGTGGCTCCTCCGGGACGTCCAACGCGCAGGGCGAGCAGGGCGGCGGTCAGACCGGGCAGGGCACCGGCGGCGGACGGGCCGGCGGCGCTGCCGCGTCGGGCCTCATCGCGGCGGTCGACTCGGGCACCATGCAGGTGCAGAACCAGCAGTCCGGCCAGGTCGCGGTGAAGTTCGGCGACAGCACCACGTTCACCCAGACCGTCTCGGCGGCCCTGGGCGATGTCACGACCGGCGTGTGCGTCACCGCGGCGAGCGTGTCCACGGGTGGCACGCAGGCCTCCGGCACGCCCAGCGCGCGGTCCACGGCGCAGCCGACGGCCATGCCGACGTCCTTCACGGCCACGACCGTGTCGATCAGCCAGCCGACCGACGGCTCCTGCACCACCGGCTTCGGCGGCGGCACCCGGCCGAGCGGTACGCCCAGCGGTATGCCGAGTGGTATGCCGACCGCGATGCCGAGCGGCGCGCCTGGCGGCCAGGGCGGTGGCTTCGGTGGCGGCGGCAACGGTGGTCAGGGCGCGCCGGGGGGCGGCGGCGGGTTCGGTGGGCGGGCGACGGGCGAGGTGACGGCGGTCTCCGGCTCCACGATCACCGTCTCGGGCACCAGCTTCGGCAGCAACGAGACCGTCACCTACACGGTGCTCGTCGACGGCAGCACCACCTACACCAGGTCGGCCACGGCGGCCGCCGACGCGGCGACGGTCGGGCGGTGCGCGGTCGTGAACGGCGACACCGACGACACCGGCACCGTGACCGCGACCCGGATCGCGCTGAGCGACGCGACGAACGGAACCTGCACGACCGGCTTCGGTGCCGGCGGGTTCGGCGGCGGTGGCGGGTTCGGCGGCGGCGGCGGTGCGGGCGGCAACGGCTCCAACGGCAACGGGACTGCCAATGGCTGAGGACGTCGCCGTTGCCCATGGTGCCGTTCCCGCTGATGGTGCCGTTCCGGCTGATGGTGCCGTTCCGGCCGACGGTGCCGTTCCGGCTGACGGCGCTGTGCCTGCGGCTGACGGTGCGGTGCCGGCTGACGGTGCGGTGCGGGCCAAGCCGGACTCCACTGCGATGCGGAGCCGGCGGCGCCGGCCGAAGCCCCGGCGCAAGGGCGTGGCCGTTGCGGTGACCGCAGTGGTGGTCGTGGCGGCAGGAGTGGGCACGGGGCTCGCGACCAGCGGGGATGACGGCCCCTCCTACCGGCTCGCCGCCGCGAGCACCGCATCGGTCACTCAGACCCTGACCTCGGTCGGAACCCTGAGCACGGTCAACACGGCGACCCTCGCCTTCCCGGTCAGCGGGACGGTGACCTCGGTGCCGGTGCAGATCGGCGACAAGGTCAGCGCCGGGCAGGTGCTCGCCTATCTGGACCCGGCCGCGCTGCAGGTCGCGCTCAACACGGCGAACCAGAACCTGGCTGACGCGAAGCTGACGCTGGCGAACGACGCGTCCGGGCAGACATCCAGCAGCAGTAGCGGCGGCTCGCAGGGCGGGTCGACGAACCTGACCTCCGGGTCGTCGGACGGCGCGGTCAGCCTGCTGGCGAACTCCGCGTCCGGTTCCACGGCCGCCCCCGGGTCTGGCGGTTCCACCGGCGTGCAACTGACGAGCCTGGAGACCGGACGGGTCGTGGCCACGGTCTCGGCGGGACGGATCGTGAGCGTCTCCTCGGGCGCCGCCATCCGCACCGCCGCGAACACCACCGCCGCGAACACCACCGCCACGGCCGCGACTGCGGCCGCGACGACGACCACCCCCGGGAAGCCGAGCACGCTGGCGACCGCGGTGACCGCGGCACAGCAGGACGTGATCGCCGCCCAGTCGGAGCTGGACAGCGTGCTGGCGGATCTCGGTGCCGACCTGACCGCGCTGACCGCCCAGGGCGGCGGCTGCGCTGTGGGCAGTGGCGCCGCGCCCGCCCCGATCTCCTTCACGGCGACGCCGACCACGGCCGGCACGATCAGCGGCACCGTCGGCGACCAGGACAAGGTGACGCTGAGCCGGAACGGCTCCGTCATCGCGACCAGGACCGGCTCGTACACCTTCACCGGGCTGAAGGCCGGTGCCGAGTACACCGTGAAGATCCAGCAGGTGGGCGGCACCGGCACCATCGACGTCACGCGGTGCCAGAACGCGATCAACGCGCTCGTGACCAGGTTCAGCGGGTCGTCCGGTGCGTCGGGCGGGTCGAACCTGGCCTCCCTGACCTCGCGTCTCGCCTCGGCGAAGACCAACCTCGACAAGGCCGTCAGCGCGCTGAGCAGCGCCGGCGGCGGATCAGGCGCGCCGCAGACCTCGCCTCCGTCGACCTCGCCGTCCCCCGGCGGGACGTCCGCTCCGGGCACCAACGGCTCCGGTACGAACGGCTCCGGTACGAACGGCTCCGGTACGAACGGCTCCGGTACGGGTGGCCGGCCCTCGACCGCTCCCTCCCCGAAGCCGTCCGCGACGGGCTCGACCGGCAGCGGTGCGGGTACCGGCAGCGGTGCGGGTACCGGCAGCGGTGCGGGTACTGGTACAGGCACCGGTAGCCGCCCATCCGCGGCAGCCAGCCCCTCCGGCGGCACCGGCTCGACTGCGACGCAGAGCGCGACTCCTGGCACGGACGGGCGTGGGGCGACCAGCGGCACCGGCGGATCCACGACCGGTACCACCGGTGCCACCGGCACGACTGGCGGTACCGGTGGCACTGGTGGTTCGGGCTTCAGCGGCTCCGGTGGCAGCGGCTCCACCTCTGGTGGCGCGATGTCCGGCGCTACGGGCGGCGGTTCGTCGACGCGGACGACCCAGGTGGCCACCGCCGAGCAGCTCGCCGCCGACCAGGCCGCCATCGACGCGGCGGCCGCGCAGGTCACGGTGGCCCAGGCGAACCTGAACGGCGCCACGCTCACCAGCCCGATCAGCGGGACGGTCGGCGCCATCTCGGTCGCCGTCGGCAGCGAGGTCAGCTCCTTCTCGTCGAGCGCGACCATCACCGTGCTCGGCGAAGGCGACAAGCAGATCACCACGACGGTCCCGCTGTCCGCCGTCGACACGGTGAAGGTGTCCAACCCGGCGACCATCACCGTCGACGGTGTCAAGGAGCCCCTGACCGGCACGGTGTCGTCGATCGGCGCGCTGAACAGCAGCACCGGGTCGACGACGACCTATCCGGTCAGGATCGTGCTGAAGCCGAGCAGCGCCAACCTCTATGACGGCACCGGCGCCAGCGTGTCGATCACGGTCAAGGAGGTCAGGGACGTCCTGACCGTGCCGACGTCCGCGGTGCACCGCACCGGCCAGCTGACCACGGTCAACGTGCTGAAGGACGGCAAGGCGACGGCCGTCCAGGTGCAGATCGGCGCGACCGGCCCCGAGCGGACCGAGGTGACCTCCGGACTCGAAGCCGGTGACCAGGTCGTCCTCGCCGACGTCAACGCCGCGCTGCCCTCCGACGATTCGGACGACTCGTCCAACAGCGGCGGACTGTTCGGCGGTGGCAGCAGCAGCAACAACGGCGGCGGGACGTTCCCCGGCGGCGCCGGCGGTGGCTTCGCGGGCGGTGGATTCACCGGCGGCGTCCCCGCTGGAGGCGGTGGCCGCTGACCGGCGACCGGTGACCTGACGGAGTGAGGCGACCGGTAACAGCGGTTGGTGCCGCCGCTACCGGTTGCTTTCCTCGTCGGGCCAGCCACGCAGCTCGGCCCGGGTGGGAAGTGCCTCGTAGGCACCGGGGCGGCTGATGGTGAGCGCGGCGGCGTGCTGGGCTCGGCGGACGGCGGCCCGGGCACCGGCACCGGCACCGGTGAGGAGCTGGGCGCAGAGCACCGCGGTGAAGGCGTCGCTGGCCGCGGTGGTGTCGACGACCTCGGCTGGTGGCGCGGGGACGGCGGTGCTGCTCCCGTCGATCCGCAGGACGCACCCGCGCTCGGCGAGGGTCACGCAGACCGTTTCCACGCCCAGCTCGTCGGCGATGGCGTCGGCGAGATGCGCGGCGGGCCCGTGTGCACCTCGCCGACCGGCGAGCAGGGCCCGCGCCTCGGCCTCGTTGGGAACCAGGATGTCGACCTGCTCCCACGCGATCCCGCCGACGACTGACAGGTCCGCCGGCAGCGGCGCCGGATTCACCACCACACGCAGGCCGTGTTCCCCTGCCGCACGCAGCACGCCTCCGATGTGCTCAGGGGCGTCGAGCGTGACGAACAGCGCCTCCGGTGGCCGCGCCGCGCCCGCGGCCGGGCCGGTTTCGCCGAGGGCGGCGGTGACGAGATCGGCGGTGACGGCGAAGGCATCCGGCACCTGCCACACGAAGGCGTTCTCCCCGTCGGCGCGGGAGTAGACGACGCAGACCGGAGTCGGCCGGCCTGGGACGACCGCCATCGCGGCGGTGTCGATGCCCTCGGCGGCGAGGGCGCCCCGGACGGCCGCGCCGACCGCGTCGGCTCCGACACATCCGAGGGCCGTCACCCGCGCACCGAGCCGGGCGAGGGTGACGGCCTGGTTGAGGGCCTTTCCACCGGGGGCGGTCCGGATCGCGTCGGCGCGCAGGTCGTCCCCCCACACCGGTAGCCGGGGCGTGCTGATCAGGCAGTCGAGCAGGTAGGCGCCCGCGACGAGGAAGCTCCCGCTGTGGCTGCCGTGGCCGTGGCCGTTGTCGTGCCGGCCATGGCCGTGCCCGCTGCCTTCGTGGCGGGTCAGCCGACCGCCTCGTCGGCAGGCTCGTGGTGCATCTCGCGGGCGGGGATCGGCGACGGCACCGGCCGCCGGGGCTCGCGTACGCCCGCGGAGCCACCGCCGGGCCCGAGGCTGAGTCGCACCATCGTGCCGATCGCCACCCGGGTGCCGGCGGCGGGAACCTGGCTCACCACGACCGAACCGGAGTCGAGCGCGTCGACGGGGACCGGCGGGCCGTCGGGATCCGGCCCGACCCCGATCAGGCTCACTCCGGAGAGCTTGACGCGCGCATCGTCCCAGGAAAGGCCGATCACGCTCGGTACGACGCGGGAGTGCCGCCGTGGCCGCCGCCGTGCGTCCGAGAGCTGGTCGGTCGCGTCCTGCAGCATCTCGCTCGCCGCCCGGCCGAGCAGGGATTCCGTCCCGAAACGCAGTGAGCGCCGTCGGCTCTGCGTGGCGTTCTCGTCGGGAGCGTCGCCGGGCTGGCCACTCGCGGTGCCGCTGGCGTTGCCACCGGCGCCCTTGCCGCCGGCCTCCCCGCTGGTGCCAGCGGGCGGACGCGGGCCCGCGATCTCATCGTCGAGCTCGTGCCAGCGTTCCCAGGCGGACTGCCGGCTGACGCCGAGCCGAATCGCGATCTCTGCCCAGGACCTGCGTTCCCGCCGGGCGGCGCGGACCGCGTCCAGCTCGACCTGATCCAGCAGTCTGCGCACCGTGCCGATGTCGGTCAGCGCCTCCAGCGCCGCTTCTCCGGGGCTGTTGAGGTTGTCGGGGTTGTCGGCGGGTGGTTTCGAGGGGGTGCGATGCCAGCCGGCGAGGTGTTCCCAAGCGCGGCGGGCGTCCTGCCACGGACTTCCGCTCTTGCTCATGATGTCAGGATAACCTGACGCCTGTATCGGCGCGAGACCGGTGCGATTCCGGTTCGGTAGCTTCTACGTCTTGTAGAAGTCGTCTGGCTGGAATGGCGATGAGGTGCTCTCCTGTGGAGAACGAACGACGGTTACTACCGGGATCCGCTCGCCTGGCAGTTCTCGCGCTGGTGGTCGGGGCCAGCCTGGTACTGGCATTCGCGGGATGTTCGCCCGGGGCGAGCACGGCGGACGGTTCTGCCGGTGGTTCGGCGGATGGCCGCGGCGAACGCGGGTCGGTAGGCGGTGCCGCCGAGGTGATTCCGGCCGTTGACCGGAAGCCGGCGCCGGCGATGTCCGGCCGGACTCTCACCGGAGACGCGTTCGACCTCTCGTCCATTCGTGGCCGTCCGGCCGTGGTCAATTTCTGGGCCTCCTGGTGCGGGCCGTGCAGGGCGGAGACGAGGGCGTTGGTCGAGATGGCGCAGACACATCCGGAGGTCGCCTTCATCGGCGTGAACCGTGAGGCCGACGGTTCCTCCGCCGCCCGGGCCTTCGTGCGAGACAACGCCGTGCGCTACCCGAACATCGTCGATGAGCGGGGCACTGTGGCGGCGCGCTGGAACGTACCGGGTCTGCCGACAACCTTTGTGCTCGATTCCGACGGGCGGATCGCGGCGCGACTGTTCAGCGCCGTGACGTCCGAATCCCTCAACGCCGTCATCGCCGGGCTCACCTGACGAGGGGCGGTTCCGCGGAACCGCGCGGTGTGGTGGCTCCGCGGAACCGCATCGGTCGGGCGGTTCCGCGGAACCGTGAACCACCCGAACCTCCCGAACCGCGCATGACCTCGTCCGCGCTGCCAGCGCGACCGCCGGGACGTGTCGATGCGGACGCGGCCCGCCGAACTCGCCCGACAATGGCAGGCGCATACGCTTGAAATATAAGCCCATGCTTATAGGGTGAGGTTATGATCGCTGATCCCGCGGCCACGGCCGGGCTGGTAGTCCGAGAGGTTCGAAGCGGCACCCGGGGTGGGGCCGCGACCAGGATCGTCGTGGCTCGCCGCACCTATCCCACCGACCGGCTCGACCTCTGGGAGGCGCTGACCAGCCCCGAGCGCATCCCGCGATGGTTCCTGCCCGTCAGCGGAGACCTTGAGGTCGGTGGCCGCTACCAGCTCGAAGGCAACGCCGGTGGCGTGGTCGAACGCTGCACCGCACCCGACTCGTTCGCCGTGACCTGGGAGTTCGGGGAGATGATGTCGTGGCTGGAGATCACGCTCGCCCCGGCTGGCCGGGGCACCACACTGGAGCTTGTCCATGAGGCACCGGTCGACCCACAGATGTGGGGGCAGTTCGGCCCGGGTGCGGTCGGTGTCGGCTGGGACCTCGCGCTGATGGGCCTCGGCCTGCACCTGGAAAGCGGCGCGCCGGTCGACCCGACGATCGCGATCACCTTTCCCACGTCGCCCGAAGGGATCGAGTTCGTCCGCAGGTCAGCCGCCGGCTGGGCAGACGCCGCTGTCAGTGACGGCGACGAGCCCGGCCCGGCCCACGACGCCGCGGGGCGGACGGTCGCCTTCTACACAACCCTGCCCGAGGAACCCTCGGACTCCGAGGGTTCCTCGGGTTCCGGGAACTAGGTGGACCTCGCCCTCGACGCGCTCGGCGAACCGACCCGCCGACGGATTCTGGAGCTGCTGGCCGCGGGTGGAGAGCAGCCGGCGGGGGCCGTCGTCGAGGCGCTGCGAGCCGACGCGCAGATCTCCCAGCCCGCCGTCTCGCAGCATCTACGGGTGCTACGCGACGCGGGCCTGGTGACTGTGCGGGCCGCGGGCGCCCGCCGCTTCTACGCCCTCGACCCAGCCGGGATCGAGGCCGCCCAGGACTGGTTCACCCGCCTCGCGCGCGCCGCCCGGGAAACCGCGACCTCCCGGGCAGTCGACCCGGCGGCCGTGCCAGCGGACCCGGTGGCCGTGTCAGGCGTCCCGGTGGTCGTGCCAGGCGAGCCCGTTGAGTCCGCTGCATGCGACGCTGACCAACTCGGCCAGTTCGTCCAGCCCCTCGACGCACTGGCCACCGAGATCGCACGCGGCCGGCGGGCACGCCGGTCCGGCCCCATCGCCGGGCCGGCGCCGCGGCCGGCCGAGCGCCCCGGGGCGTAGACGGCCTGGCTGACTCAGCCCCCGGTCCGCTCAGTCCTCGTCTTCGGGGGCGAAACGGCTCAGCGCGGCCACCGACGGGATCAGGTAGTAGGCGCCGCTCACCGGCGTCGAGTAGCGGGTGAGCTCGTCGCGCAGGCCATCGTCGTAGGCGCCGGCCATCCGGCGCAGCATGATGTCGAGCACCCGCTGCTCGCGGCTGAAGCCGACGAACATCGTGCCGTGCTCGGTGGCGGCACCGTAGGCGGTGTTCCGGCGGAAGATCTTGAGCTCCTCGCCGTCCTCCTCGACGACTGTCCGCGAGACGTGCGAGGTGGCGGGCATGACGTCCTCGCCCAGCTCGACGCTGTCGGCTTTCGTCCGCCCGATCACCCGCTCCTGCTCCTCGACGGGCAGGGCCTGGAAGGCGTCGGAGTCGTGCCGCCACTGCTGGAACAGCAGCACGCTGCTGCCAGCGCCCGGCCCGCCCG
This sequence comes from Parafrankia irregularis, assembly GCF_001536285.1. Classification (NCBI taxonomy): domain Bacteria; kingdom Bacillati; phylum Actinomycetota; class Actinomycetes; order Frankiales; family Frankiaceae; genus Parafrankia; species Parafrankia irregularis. The sequence goes on from NZ_FAOZ01000002.1 coordinate 30,768, forward strand.
CCCCCACGACCGCGACATTCGGCGCCACCAGCAGGGACGGGTTCTCCGTCCCGTCGATGAAGCCGGTCAGGTCACGGTTGTGCTCGTACCCCCAGCCGGTGACCTCGCTGGCCACCGACGCGATGTCGACGAGGGCGGCGATGACGTTGCGGCTGTTGTTGAACACCGCCGTGCGGTCGCCGCCCGCGACCCACACCCAGGCGTCCCGCTGGGTGGCCGGCATCTGGAAACCGTCGGTGCCGATGATCGGCTCGGTGAAGCTCCGGACGTCCGGAGGCAGCTCGTCCGGTGCGACCTGTGCCCACAGCTCGGGCCGGAAGCCCACGACGAGGTTCACCCCGCCGCCGGTCGACAGCGGGTCGCTCAGGCCCGCGACCGCCTTGACCATATCGGCGGCGGACGCGTCCTGGTGCAGCGAGAACTCCAGATAGCAGTGCTCCGGAGTACCGAGCCCGAAGATCCCCGGCTGTGTCACCCGTACCGCCCTCCACCCCATCTGACCTGGCGCGCGCGCACCGCACGCGTGCCAGACAGTACCTGGACCGGATGGGGCGCTCGGCGTTCTGGCCCGATGTGCACCGTGCGGGCGAGCGGCCACATGACTCGATCGACCCCGGTGTCCTGCCGCCTGCCGTTCGAGCGGGTCCCCGACTCCGCGACCGCGGTCGCCTCCGTGCGCTAACGCTGAGCTAATGCCCTGGTCGGTACGGTCTCGCCGGAAATGTGGGCAGAAGGCCTACCGAGGTTCAGGAGGACGAATGGCGCAGGCTCGCGGGCAGCATTTGAGATGGCTCGTCGGTGTCCTCGCGGCGGCGTTGTTATTCGGCGCCTGTGAAGGCTCGGGATCGTCGGGCGACCCTGCGCGTCCCAGCGGCCAGGCAGTGGGTATCCCGGCGCCACCAAAGCCCGAGCCGATCGATCTCGTCGAGCTACCGGTGCCCCCGACTGCACCCTCGGCCGACGAGGGATCGTGCACGCCCGCCGTCAACCCGCGCGGTACCGGCTGCATTGCGTCCGTCTCGGCTGGCAACTTCCTCGACAACGACACGGTCCTTGCGACCTTCACCTACGCCGGAGCACCAGCGGCTCCCGCCCCGGCGAGCATCTACACCGGCAGTCAGCTCGCCATGATCAAAACGGGCGGGGTGACGTTTCCCGGCGGGGACGCCTGGAAATGCATCACGTGCGGGATACCGGCCGAGAACCGCGCCGGTGCGTCCAGCCAGTTCGACTGGGCCCAGCCTTTCCGGAACGGCTCCAGGATCCTCGCCGGCAACAACATCGTCGACTGCGGACAACACAGGATCCTGGACCCGGGCTGCACTCCGGAGGCGCTCCACGTCTACCCGGTTCGCTGGGGAACCACGGCCGACGAGTCCGGCGGCAGTGGGATGATGATCGGGCTCAAGCTGAACCCGGACAACGTGCACGTCGGCTGGAACCGCGTCATCTTCCCCGCGACCGCCGACGACATGTTCGGCGAGCTCGCCTACTACGGAACCCTCACGTTCAACCCCAACCCGTCCACCGGGGAACCGCGAACGCCGCGCTACGACATCACGAACATCACCGGGCTCTACAGCTCCGACGAGCCGTTCGGCACCTTCCTCCGGGTGGATCCGGCCAATCCGGCCCAGCTCGTCCGCAAGCAGGCCCACACGCTCGGCGAGTTCAAGGGCTGGACCGGTGACGGCCAGTCGGCGCTCGGCATCGCCAACTTCCAGTCAGCCAACCTCGACCATGTCGCGACCAACCTGACCACCGGCGAGACCCGCCGTATAGACGGCGACCCCGGGTACAGCGACCCCATCTCCAGCTCGGCGGATGGCAAATGGTCGCTGGAGATGGACGTCCGCTACCAGGACCGGTTCTATTTCCTGACCGGGCTGCCAGGGGTTCCACCCATCACCGACCTGCTCCCGACCGGCGCCGCGATCTCGGCGGGCTACAACATTCACGACCGCCGCCTCTTCCAGCCATTCCTCATCGACCAGTACGGGCCTCGCGACGGCTACAACGGCCAGCAGATCAACACGTGCAGGACCGGTTCCTGTTCCACCCTTGCGGCGGGGCCCGGCAGCGGCGCGGACGACCCGCTGTGGGGTTCGAGAGCCGACTCCGCCTTCTCCCCGGACGGCACGAAGATCACTTACTGGCAGGCCTATCCGTCGGCGGAGAACTGCGGTCCGGCCGTCGGCGACCCAGCCACCTGCCCGCCGTCCAGCGAGCCGGGCGGTCGCACCTCACGACTGATGCTCGCCGAGCTCACGAGCCGCACGCCGCAGAAGCCGCCCGCCGTCAGCCCGCTCCCGGACACCATCCCCTGGGGCACGCCCTACCAGGCGGGAGATCCGGCCCCCGCCCTTCCGCACATTCCCGCCGGTGATTACACGCTCAAGGGCAAGGCGTCCGGCAGGGCCGCCGTCAAGATAGCGGAGAACGCGACGAAGACCGGCCTGGCGTCGATCTCCGTCACCTACACCGACTTCAGCGACGACGGCGTCAACACCGTCAACGGCACCGAGAGCGTCCAGAACGCCGGGACCGGCGGCAGTGACATCACGTTCCACGCGAACCTCACGCTCACCGGGCAGCACACCGGCACGAAACGGACGAGTGAACCAGGCGGCTACACCGTCTCCCCACGGTCCGTCATCACCAACATCTACAAACCCACCGGCACCATGACAACCGTCCTCGACGGACGTGCTTACCACCAGCCCAAACCGTACTGAGGCCGCTGGGACGCCCACGGATGGCCAGACCCCGCAGCGCCGGGACGGAACTGTTCCGTCCCGGCGCCACCACGGTGTTATCCGCCCGCCGGCGGGGTCGGCTCCGGCGTCGGCGCGGGCGGCGGCTCGGTGGTCTCCGGCGGATCCGGGATCGGCTCCGGATCCGTCGTCGGCGGGTCGGTTGTCTGCGGCGTGGTCGGTTCGGTTGTCGGCGTCGACGGGTCGGTTGTCGGCGTGGTCGGTTCGGGCGTTGGAGTCGTCGGTTCGGTCTCCGGCGGACCCGTGGTCTCGCTGGGGGGTGGCGACGTTGTTGTCGGGGGCGGGCCGCCGCTGTCCAGGGTGACCTCGTCGTGGGCGGTTGAGCTGCCGGCCGCGTTCCTCGCTTCGACGGTGATTCCGTAGGTCCCACCGAGAACGCCGTCGACGACGATGGTGGTCGAGAGCGCCGTCGTGACGCTGTTCTGCGCGTCCTGGCCGCCGACGCCCGGAAACGTCTGCGAGACGGAGTACTGCTCCACGTAGGTGTTGGTCGGCGGGGTCAGGGTCCAGGTGATCTGGGTGCCGACGACCGTCCCGGTGATGACGACCGCGGCGGGCGTGGTGCAGCCCATGCCGGTGACCGGGTCGGAGGTCAGGGCTCCGCCTGTGCCGGTGGCCGTCACCGTGACGGTGATCTGGCTGCAGTCGGTGGTACGGAAGGAGATCCGGTCAGCCTGCGGCTGCACGCTGAAACCGGCGCCGCCACCGCCGTCCGTGTAGGACCACGCGTAGGTGACCGACCCGTCCGTGACCGGATCTTTGACGACGACACTGAAGCCGAAGCCGTCGGCGGGTTGCACCTCGAGCACCGGCTTCTCGGGAGCGCACAGGCCGACCGACTGCGGGTCGAGTTCGCCTGGGTCGAGGACCTGTGGGTTGGCCGGGGTCTCGGTGCCGTCGGCGGCGTAGGCGGTGAGAGTCAGGTTGAAGCCGTCGCAGGTCGACGGGATCACGTCGAAGATCCTTTCCGTGATCGGGGTGACCTGGACGTCCGCCCGGTCGGCGGTGAGACCGAAGCGGGCGGTCGGTGCGCCGCCCGTGCCGGGGGCCGCCTCGACGCGCCAGCGGTCGCCGGCGGCGGTCACGGTCATGGTGGGGACGGCCGGTGCACCCGAACCGATGATCGTGACCTGCTGGCTGGCGCGGCTGGTGTTCCCTGCCTGGTCGGTCACGGTTGCCGACACGACGAAGGTTGCTCCGGGCTGGGCGGACTCGTAGGTGTGGGTGGCGCTCGCCGCCGCCCCCGGGCCGCCGGCCGCGGTGCCGTCGCCGAAGTCGAAGGCGTAGCCGGCGATCGGGGCCGTGCCCGCGGTGGAGCCGGAGGCGTCCGCGGTGATGTGCAGCGGCGCCTCGCCGCTCGCCGGTGTCACCGTCAGTCGTGCGACGAGCAGGTTCGTCGGCGGCGCGTCGATCGGTGCCGTTCCCGGTGGGGCGGCGGCGTTCTCGACCGATGGTGTGCCGCGGCGGTCGACGGTGAGGTGCACGGCGGGGGTGGCGCGGCGGCCGTCCGCGAGGACGGCGTGCGCGACGACCAGGTAGTTCCCCAACTGGGACCAGGCGTGGCTCGCCTGGCTGCCGCTGCCGGTCGTGCCGTCGCCGAAGGACCAGGTCGCGCCCGCGATCCGGGTTCCGTCCCGGGCGGCGAGGCGCAGTGTGACCGGCTGGCCGATCCGGACCCGGACCGCCGACACCTGGATCGTCACCTCGGGGTCGCTGGTTTCGGCGCCGTCCGAAGTGTTCTTCACGTCGCTGATGCGCGGGGAGGGGGCGGTGTCGGGCAGCGGTGCCGTCGCGGGTTGCGCGCCGCCGTCCGTGCTGCTGTCGCCAGCGCCTGCGCCGCTGGTCGCGGAGCCGCCGGCGAGGCCGTCACCGGGCCGGTCCGGGTTGTACTTCTCGATGACCCGCACGCTGCCGTCGAGGCGGATCGCGCCGGCCCGGAAGCTGGACGGGTCGTTGAAGAAGATGAACGGGCCCTGCGTGACCAGCTCGAACCGGGTGCCGGCGGGCAGCACCTCGGGCCGGGCGACGACCCGGCGCTGGTCGACGTCGACGACGATGACATGCCCGTCGGTGAAGTCGGGGAGGAACACCCGGCCGGCGGCCTCCCGCGGCTGGCCCAGGTCGTGGCCTGCCGCGGCGAGATCCACGACGGTGTCGCAACGCCCCGTCGCAAGATTGCTGATCACCAGCGTGCCGTGCTGGCCGCTGGCCGCGTACACCACCGGACGGCTCGTGCTGCCGAGGATCACCACCGACCGGTCGGTGGCCGTCGTCTCCAGGCAGGTGCTGGCATCGGGCCCGATTTCGGCACCGCCTCCGTCGCTTCCGCTGCCGCCGCTGCCTCCGCCTCCGCTGGCGTCGTCGCCGCTGGCGCCGCCTCCGCTGGCGTCGTCGCCGCTGGCGCCGCCTCCGCCGCCGGTGTCGCCGACCGCGTGGACGGTGCGGGCCGCCGGGTCGACCACGGCCGGCCGGTCGCCGGCGAGGACGAGCTGGCTGCTGGCGGCGACACCGGCGCGGGTCCGGCCCTTCCCGCCGTGCTCGTCGAGCCGCACCAGGTCGCCGTTGTCGCGGTCGATCAGCCACAGCCGGCCGGAGCTGTCGGTGACCGCGCTGCCCGACCCGGCGCGCGCCGCGACCGACTGCAGCGAACGTGCCTGCAGGGTGCCAGGGTCGGCGGTCGTGACCAGGCCCGACTCCTCGTCGACGACGTAGGTCGCGGCGCTGGTCGGAAACACCCGCAGCTGTCGCTGGCCCGAACCGAACCGGACTGGTTCGGAGGCTTCGTACGTCGCGCCGTCGATGCGCAGCACACTGCCCGCCGTGCGGTTGACGACGTAGGCGTCCGGCCCCGACTGCGCGGACGTCAGATCCCCGCTGCCGACGGCGACCTTGGTCACCACCTGGGACGACGCACCGTCGACGAGCGCGGCCTGGCCGGTGGCGGAGGACACCAGCCAGGCCGCGCCGTCCTCGACGGCCAGCAGCCTGCCCGGCACCCCGCCGGCCTGGCCGACGAGCACCGCCCCACCGGCGAGCAGCGCCAGCGCGACCACCACCCGCAGCATGTTCCGGGGCCGCGGCACCTTCCGGGGCCCGCGCACGTTCGGGGGCCGGCGCACCTTCGGGGGCCGGCGCAGGTTCGTCATCGCGTCACCTCGTGTACGTCCCTCGGCCGGCCCGAGCGGGAGCGGGAGTCAGAGCGGGAGCGGGGCAGCAGCGGGCGCGGGTCGAGCGCGGCCCGCGCCCGTGCACCGTGCCCGTGCCAGCCGTGCCCGGGCCGACGTCCGAGATCGTTGATGGTCAGGTCGGTCAGGTGCCAGGCCTGGCGGGCGTCGTCCTCGCCCGGCTCGGCGGCGGCGAAAAGCGCCATCGTGACCAGCGGCGCCAGCGCCTCGAGATGGTGCGCCGCCGGGGCGCAGCCGGGCAGAGCCCCGGCGTGGCCGCAGACCTGCCGCGGGGTGAGCGCGGCGGTGCCGGTCAGGCCGTGTTCGGCGAGCCGGTCGCCGACCTCCCGCCAGGCGGCCTCGATCCGCGTGGTCGGGGTGCCGGTGCGCCGCCGTCGTCGCCGGCGGCGACGCTTCTCCACCGGGACCAGCGCGACCAGCAGCACCGGCACGGTGGCCGCCGCGGCGGCGTAGCCGAGCCACGTCCAGCTCCGGCCGGTGCCCGTGCCGCCGCCGGCGCCCGTGCCGGCCGGGTCGAGCTGGGGGACGACGACCGGGGTCACCACATCCACGCTCTGTTCCTGCTGGCCGGTGTCGGCGCCGGTCGCGCGGTCGACCGGGGGCAGCGCGAGCCCGAGCCGGCTGACGTCGGTGGGCTCGAACGGGACCCAGCCGAGCCCGTCGAGCGCAACCTCCGGCCAGGCGTGGGCCTGTCGGGTCGTCACGTGGAAGGTCCCCTGGCCGTCACCGGACTGTTCGTCCAGCAGGTAGCCGACCGCGATCCGGGTCGGGAACCCCTGGGTGCGGGCGAGGATGGCGAAGGCGGCGGCGTGCTGCTCGGCGTAGCCACGGCGGTCCGCGTCCGACCCGGGCCCCGACCCGGAACCCGTGCCCGTGCCCGATGCGGCTGTCGTGCCGCTGGCTGCTGTCCTGCCGGCGTCGAGCAGGCGGGTCACGGCGCCGTACGAGTGGCCCGGCCGGGCGTCCCCGTCGTACGGGAAACGCTGCGGGTCACGCAGGTAGCGTTCCAGCGCGAGCAGCTTGTCGTAGGACGTCGCCGCCGTCCCCATCACCTCGTCGGCGAGCTGCGTCAGCTCGGGGGCCAGGCCTGGCGGCAGCGCCACCGCACCGTCCGTCGCGGGCCCGATCGCCGCGCGGGCGAGACGGAGGTCCTCCGCGCCGGGGGTGGCGACCTCGGCCCGCAGCTGGTAGCCGTCGCCGTCGCGCGGGACGGACGTCGCCGCGACGGCACCCGACTCGGCCTGGACGGAGATCTCCCGCCCGTGCAGCGTGACCGGCACACCGACCTGCGGCAGCAGGGTGCGGTCCCAGGCCTCGATCGACACGTCCAGGCCCACCTGGGCGGTGGGGACCGTCACGGCCGGGCCGTCCTGGGGCAGGGTGCTGCCGGCGCGCAGGAAGAGCCCGGCGTCGCGCCAGGTCGCCCCGTCGAAGTCGCCGAGCGCGGCGATGCGCAGCCGGTCCACGGGGAGGCGTCCGGTGCTGGTGGAGAGCCGCGCGGTGAACAGCGAGCGCGGCGGATTCGTCCGCAGCTCGACCTGCACCTGGGCGAGCGGGTCGAGCAGCGGTGTCGCCTCGACCGGTGGGGTCCGATGCTCCCTCGGGTCGAAGCGCCCATCGCCGTCGGCGAGGGGGAGGACGGCCGCGCCGACGGTCGCGACCGCGGCGGCGGCGGCGACCAGCGGCAGCCCGAGCACCAGCACTGACGCCGACGGGCCGGAACCCTCCTGTCCGTCCGCTTCGCCGGACTGCGACGCCCGCAGCAGCACCAGCACGAGCGCGGTGCAGGTGAGGCATCCGGTGAGCAGCAGCTGGGACCGTTCACCGGCCGCGGTGACGATCAGGGTGAGAACCTCGGCGAGCACCGCGGGTAGCAGCGGGAGCAGCACCGCCTGGGTGCGCAGGACCAGCGCGACGGCGGCGAACGTGGCCGCCCACAGCAGCAGGCTCGGGGCGAGCAGCAGCTCGCCGGTCGGGTCGGCGGGCAGCCCGACGGTCAGCAGGTCCGCCCAGCCGTCGCGCAGCGCGTCGGTGAAGGCCGACGGCGCGGCGCCGCCGCGGGCGCCGAACAGGGCGAGCGGCGCGAACAGCAGCCAGCCTCCGGCGGCGACCGCCACGATCGCGTCGATCTTCAGGCGGGCGGATGTCGCCGCGGCCAGCACGCCTGCCAGCAGCACCGCGCCGCCGAGCGGCGCCAGGAACGCGGTGCCCGCGAAGAAGCCACGGTAGGTCGCCGCCACCTGCGCCATCAGCAGGACGACCACGGCGGCCTGCGTGAACCGACGGCCCAGGGGCCGGGCCTTCGAGCCCACTGCCGTGGGTGCCACAGCGGTGGCCGCGGCCGCCGGCACAGACGCAGACGAGGACGGGGCGGCGGGCATCGGTATCGGCATGGGTACCGCAGGCAGTGGACCCGGTGGTCGTCCCGCGGTCGGCGGTGCCAGCAGCGTGGCCGCGTCGGAGATGTCCGCAAGGGCGAGATCTCGTTGCCGCCCCGCGGCGCCCCCGGGCAGCGCACCGGCGCCCGGTACCTGCGTCTCGCGGCTCAACGGGCCACCCGCGTGTTCCAGGCGGCCACGAAATCCTCGCTGGTGCGCACGTTGAGCACCAGCGCCCCGCGAACCGCCGGGCCGGGCCGCCCCGGTGCCGCACCGACCTGGACGAGAGTCACCATCGCGAACCGTGGGCGGACCGCCGACACCGTGGCCGCGGCGGCCGCGGCCGGCTGACCGGTCACGATCCCGAGCACGACACCGCCGTCGCGGGGGACCATCCCCGTCAGTGCGGTCAGGCCCGGGTCGTCCGCACGGGCCTCGACCCCGGCGAGCAGGTCGAGGACCGCCATCGGCGCCCCTTCGCCCCGCTGGGCGACCGCGCGCTGGCCACCGGTCGTATGCACCTCGACGGGAAAGCCGTGCGTCACCGCGGCGGCGGCGAGCGAGGCGGCGATGCGCACCGCGTCCTCGAAGTGGCCGTGCACCTGTACCTGTCCCCGGCCGCGGCCATCGCCGGCGCTGTGACCGGCGCCGTCACCGCGGCGGCCGTCGTTCGCACGGCCGCCGTTCGGGGCGTCCAGGTAGGGAGCGGCGCTGGTGTCGAGCACGACCAGCATCCGCGGCTCGCGGGGCACGACGTTGTGGCGGACCATGAACTTGCCGGCCCGCGCGGTGGAACGCCAGTGGATGAGACGCAGGTCGTCGCCGCGGACGTAGTCGCGCAGGCCGTGGAAGGCCACGCCGCCCGGCGCGGCGGCGGCGGTGGTCGGTCCGTCCAGGTCCGGTGATCCGCCGGTCGGCAGCGGCACCACCGGCAGCAGCTTCGGGTACACCCGCAGCACCGACCGGGACGGGAACCCCCGCCGCAGATGCATCAGCCGCAGCGGGTCGGCGTGCCCGAGGGTCAGCGGCCCGACCTCGAAGACGCCGCGCTGGGCCGTCGGCAGCTGGTATTCGGCCTGCTGGCAGCCGCCCGGCGGCAGGCTCGCCACCGTGATCCCGACCCGCTGCCCGCCCACCGACTCGCCGACGACCATCGGTGGGGAGCGACGTCGCGCCGTGTTGGTCACGACCAGGACGCCGCGGGCCGTCCCGCCCTCGGCGACCCGGTCCGGACGGATCTCGCGCTCGATCGTCACCTCGGGCCTGGCGAGCATCCAGCCGGCGGCCGCGGCCACGACCGTCACCGCGCCCAGCCCGAGAACGACCAGCTCCGGATAGTCGAGCAGGATCCCCGCTACGAGGAGCACCGCCGCGGCCACGATCATCGTGGCACCGGATCGCGTGATCACCGCATCGCCAGCCGCTGGTTCGGGACCGGGACCGACGCGAGCGTCTCACCGAGCAGGTCGACGGCACGCAGGCCCGACATCTCCGCCTCGGGACGCAGCAGCACCCGGTGCGCGAGAACGGACGGTGCCAGCGCCTTGACGTCGTCCGGCGTCGCGTAGGTGCGGCCGTCGGCAGCCGCGTGCGCCTGCGCGGCGGCGGCGAGCGCCAGCGCACCGCGGGTGCTCACCCCGAGGCGCACCTCGGGCCGGCGCCGGGTGGCGTCGGCGAGCGTGACGATGTACCCCAGCAGCTGCGCGGACAGGTGCACCCGCCGGGCGATCCCGATCATGCGTTCGACGTCGGCCGTGGTCAGAACGGGCGTCACCGCGGCGGCGGACTGGCCGCCTCGGCGGTTCGCCAGCACCTCCACCTCGGCCGCGTGGTCGGGGTAGCCGAGCGTGAGGCGCATCATGAACCGGTCGATCTGCGCCTCGGGCAGGTCGTACGTCCCGCCGTGCTCGACCGGGTTCTGGGTGGCGACGACGACGAACGGGCGCGGTACCGCGAGCGGCTGGCCGTCCACGGTGACCTGCTGTTCCTCCATGACCTCCAGCAGGGCCGACTGTGTCTTCGGCGAGGCGCGGTTCACCTCGTCGGCCAGAATGATGTTGCCGAAGATCGGGCCCGCCTGGAACTCGAAGGCCTTCTTCTCCTGGTTCCACACCTGCACGCCGGTGACGTCGGTGGGCAGCAGGTCGGGCGTGAACTGGATCCGCCGCATCGTGCCGGCGACCGAGTTCGCCACCGCCTTCGCCAGCGACGTCTTGCCCGTTCCGGGGACGTCGTCGATCAGCACGTGGCCCTCGGCCGCCATGCACACGGTGACGAGCCGAACGATCTCGGTCTTGCCCCGGATCAACGTCTCCACGTTGCGGACGAGTGCCGCGCAGCGTTCCGCGAACCAGGTGGCCTCGCTCGCGTCCACCAGAGATTCCGTCATCATTCCCCCGTTCGGGGCGGCAGGCCTTCTCCTGCCGCCCAGCGTCTTCACCGGGCCTGGCCCGGGCCCTGGCCCTGGCGGGTATGCCGGTACTCCGCCCACGGCCGGAGTCACCTGGCCAGCGCCACCACCGCGGCCACCAGCAGGCCGACCGAACCGAGCAGCACCGTCACGGCGACCGCCGCGCGGACGCCGAACCTGCGGTAGCCGACATCGGACCCGGTGTGGACCACCACCCGCGGCTCGTCCCCGACCACCTGTTGCAGCGCACCCGTGGGGCGGGGCGCAGCGGCCGGCCGCGGGAACGCCCGCGCAGTGGCAGGCACCGGTCCGGGCACGACCACAGTCGCCGGCGCGGGCAACGGCGCGGGCAACGGCGCAGGTGCTGGCCCTGGGGCAGGCAGCGGCGCGGGCGCAGGCAGCGGCGCGGGCGCAGGCAGCGGCGCTGGCGCAGGCAGCGGCGCTGGCGCTGGCGGCAACGGCAACAGCAAGGCAGCCGGTGCAGCAGTCCGTGCCGGCGGCGGGATCTTGACTGTGACCGCGTCACCTGCGGCGAGAGCGCGGATGTCGTCATCCAGAGCCAGCGTCATGCCCGCGCGTTCCAGCCAGCCCGGCCCGAGCGAGTCGTAGGCCGCGCGGGCCAGCGCGGCGGAGAACTCGCGGGCCGTCTGGTACCTGTCGGCGGGGCGCTTTCCCAGCGCGCGGAGCACGACGGCGCCGAGTGGCGCCGGTGCGGTGTGCAGCGGCTGCGGTATCTCGTCCAGATGGCTGCGCCGCAGCCCTTCGAAGGACTGCGCGTCGGTCGGCGCCGCCCGGAACGGCGGCCGGCCGGCGAGCAGCTCGTAGAGAATGACGGCGAGCGCGTACAGGTCGGTGGACGGCGTCAGCCGTCCGGCCAGGAACTGTTCCGGTGCCATGTACCGCGGGGTTCCGACGGCGGTCGCCGTCTGCAGCGCGGTGCCGGCGTACTCGCGGGCGATTCCGAAGTCGGCGACCTTGAGCTGCCCGCTGTTCGTGAACAGGACGTTCGCCGGCTTCACATCCCGGTGCAGCACGCCCTGCCCGTGGGCGTATCCGAGGGCCGCGGCCGTGGCGAGACCCGCCGCGCACACCTGTTCCGTGGACAGCCCGCGGGTGGCCCGCCCGCGCAGGGTGCCGCCGCCGAGCAGCTCCATGACGATGAACGCGGAGCCGTTCTGCTGAATGTAGTCGTACACCTGCACCACGTGCGGATGCTCGACCCTGGCCAGGGTGAGGGCCTCCGCCTTGGCGTCACCGTCGCCATCGGCACCGTGCACGACTTTGACGGCCACCTCGCGATGGAGCCGGTTCTGGCCGGCGAAAACCACACCGAAAGCGCCGTGGCCGATCTCGTTGCCTATCTGGTAGCCGGGTAATGCGGCCATGATCAGATCACGGTTGTCGGTCACCATCTCGCCCCCCCAGGCACGGAACGCCGTGACCCTGGAGCCCGCGGCGGTGCAGCAGTCCATCATCGCAGATCGGGTGATGTCGGGTGCGTTCTGATGCGTCCTGGTGTGCCTGTTGGCGTGGCGGTGATCGTGTGGCGCTGAAACGAATCGGATCATTGTGCTGTTCTCGTATTAGGGGTGGGACGGATGGATCTGTTCATCGCTGGAGCCACCCTCGCCACCCGCCAGGCCTTGCCGTCCTCGCTGGAGTGATCTCCTGCAGGACGGGAGCATCGTCGGCGAGCCTGCCGCCGAGATTCCGTCTGCGACTCGTCGTCGACCGGAATCGCGCACGTGGCCCTCGGGGTCAGGTCCGTCCTTGCCGCAAAGGTGATGTCGATCAAGTTTGAGAGGATTTCGGTTGTTCTGAAGCCTCTCGCGGAATCGTGAGCTTCGGCTTGGCATTGCCGACAAGCAGGAATTGAGGATTTTGGCTGCTGGAACGACCAAAATCCTCACTTTTTGTGGATCGTCAAGATGGCTTTGCGCGACTTTCGTTCTATCGCGGTGGTGGGGGAAGAATCCTCATCTCCTCGCGCCGGGTTGGCTGTCTTGTCGTCAAAGGGGCACCAGGTGGCGGCTCAGGTTTCTGAGCAGGTGTGCTGGCTGGCGGGTGCACCGACAATGAGGCGGCCGACCGCTGGCTCCGCGCTCGTCGCCGAATCCGTCGACGAGGCCCGAACCGGCGGGACGCGGAGAAATGCGGCGGATATGGCGGTGACCGCGGCGGCACCTGCCCGGATGCCTCGGTGGGGAGGACGGCTATGGCCCAGACCGGAGATGGCCCTGACCCCGGTGCCGGTGCCGGTGCTGGTTCCGGCGGTGGGGCGGTGCTGCTCACGCTGTGCGCCGGGCAGTTCCTGATGACTCTGGACAGCTCCGTGATGAACGTGTCGATCGCGACGGTGTCCGCGGATGTCGGCACCACGGTGAGCGGCATCCAGACCGCCATCACCTTCTACACGCTGGTCATGGCGGCATTCATGATCACAGGTGGTCGGATCGGACGGATCTTCGGCCGGCGGCGGGTCTTCGCCGTGGGGTGTGCCATCTACGGCTGCGGGTCGCTGACGACGTCGCTCGCAGGGAACCTGCCCGTGCTCATCCTGGGCTGGTCCTTCTTCGAAGGGATCGGCGCAGCGCTGATCATGCCCGCGATCGTCGCGCTGGTCGCGTCGAACTTCGCGGCGGCCGACCGGCCGCGCGCCTACGGCCTGGTCGCCTCGGCGGGCGCGATCGCGGTGGCCACCGGGCCGCTCGTGGGTGGCCTGTTCACCACCTATCTCTCCTGGCGCTGGGTGTTCGCCGGAGAGGTGCTGGTCGTGCTGGGCATCCTGTTCTTCGCCCGCCAGCTGACCGACACACCGGAACAGGCCCCGGCGCCGAGCACGGCACGGCCAGCACCTACCCCATCCGGCCGGCGTGACGGGGCCGGTGGGGCTGGCCGCACTGGTGGGGCTGGACGCACCGGTGGGGCTGGTAGGGCCGGTGAGGTGGATGGCCTCGATCCGGTGGGTACCGTGCTGTCCGCCCTGGGCCTGTGCCTGGCGGTGTACGGCATTCTGCGGGCGGGATCCTGGGGACTGTTCCGTCCCAAGGCCGGTGCTCCTGCCTGGCTCGGAATCTCACCGACGTTCTGGCTGGTGCTCACCGGCCTGGTGGTGTTGCGCCTGTTCCTGTGGTGGGAGAACGCACGGATCGCGCGTGGGCGGGCATCCCTGTTCGACCCCGCGATGCTGCGAAGCCCCGTCCTGCGCGGCGGCCTGACGTCGTTCTTCTTCCAGTATCTCCTGCAGGCCGGGCTTTTCTTTGTTGTGCCGTTGTTCCTGTCGGTGTCCCTGGGGCTGTCGGCAGTCGGGACCGGTGTCTGGCTGCTTCCGTTGTCCGTGACGTTGCTCGTCGCCGCGGTCGGCATCCCGAAGGCCTTTCCGCATGCCTCCCCGCGCCGTACCGTCCGCGGCGGCTTTCTCGCGCTCCTCGTCGGGATCGTGATCCTGGTCGCGGCACTCGATCTCGGCGCCGGGCCGCAGATCGTGGTCTGGCCGCTGCTGCTCGCCGGCCTGGGCATCGGCGCGCTCGCCTCACAGCTGGGCAGTGTCACCGTTTCCTCCGCCGCGGACGAGCACAGCGCGGAGGTCGGCGGTGTACAGAACACGGTGACGAACCTGGGTGCCTCGATCGGGACGGCCGTGGCCGGAACGGTGCTCATCGCCAGCCTGACGACGTCCTTTCTCGCCGGAGTGCGGGAAAATCCGGCGGTTCCGCCGGAGGTCGCCGCGCAGGCGGATGTGAGGCTGGCCCAGGGTGCTCCGTTTCTTTCCGACCGGGATCTACGGGCAAAGCTCACTGCCGCCGGTGTGCCCGCGCAGACAGTCGACGTCCTCGTCGAGGAGAACGCCGACGCGCGCGTGACGGCGTTGCGGGCGTCGCTGGCGGTCCTCGTCTTCTTCGCGCTGCTCGCGACCGTTTTCACCGGCCGGATTCCGCTGCGCCAGCCCACCGGGACGTCGCCCGAAGCCCTCCCCGAACCTCTCCCCGAACCCCTACCTGGAGAAGCCCCGTCGCCCCGGGGCTGAGGCGCTTCCTGTTACTCGCCTGGGTCATGGTTCATGACACATGTCATGGCTGAACAGTGACGACCATGACTGGGGTGAGGCCGGCCCGGAGAGGACCCTCGACACCATGACGAGCGAGCCTCCTGCGAGTGTCCGCCTGTCCGGGCTGCGCAAGATGTACGGGGCGGTCCGGGCTGTCGACGGCATCGACCTGGCCGTTGGCGCCGGGGAGATCGTCGCGCTGCTCGGTCCGAACGGCGCCGGCAAGTCGACGACGATCGACATGCTGTTGGGCCTCGCCCGGCCGGACGAGGGCGCGGTCACGCTGTTCGGGCTCGGCCCACGCCAGGCCTGCGCCGCCGGGCGGGTCGGCGCGATGCTGCAGAACGGCGGGCTGCTGCCAGGGGTCTCCGTCGGGCGGATGCTGCGCGACGTCGCGTCGCTCTACCCACGCGCGCTGCCGGTCGACGAGGTGCTCGACCGGGCCGGTGTCACCGACCTCGCCGGCTCCCGCACCGACCGGCTTTCCGGCGGCCAGCGGCAACGGGTCCGGTTCGCCCTCGCCCTGCTGCCGGACCCGGACCTGATCGTGCTCGACGAGCCCACCGCGGCGATGGACGTCGAGAGCCGACGCGCGTTCTGGGTGGCCATGCGGGCCTGGGCGGCTGGTGGCCGCACAGTCCTGTTCGCCACCCACTACCTGGAGGAGGCCGACGACTTCGCGGACCGCATCGTGCTGCTGCGTCGCGGCCGGGTGATCGCGGACGGGCCGACGTCCGAGGTGAAGGCACTCGTCGGTGGCCGGACGATCCGGGCCACGGTGCGCGGGCTGGACGTCTCCGCGCTCGACGAGCTGCGCCGGCTGCCCGGGGTCGCCCGCGCGGAGCGGCGCGGTGACGTGGTCAGCCTTGCCTGCCCGGACAGCGACCGGGCGCTGCGCGCGCTGCTCGCCGCCTGCCCGGACGCCTGCGACATCGAAATTGTCGGTGCCGGGCTGGAGGATGCCTTCATCGCTCTCACCAGCGACACCGCTCTCACCGGCGACACCGCCCTTACCGGCGACGCGACCCCGACCCCGACCCCGACCTCTGCCCCTGCCTCCGCCTCGACCTCGAGGAGATAGATAAATGATCGAGAGCTATCTTGCCGCTGGCGGTCGGGGCACCTACCTGCGGTACGTCCGCTCCGAGATCATCCGGGCTATGCGCAACACCCGGCTGGTCGTTTTCAGCCTGGTCATGCCGATCCTCCTGTTCGCCGCGTTCAGCGCGAGCGACGACGGCGACACGCTCGGCGGGCTGGAGATCGCCCCGTACATCATGATCAGCATGGCCACGTTCGGTGCGATGAACGCGGTACTCGGCTCCGCCGGGCGCATCGCCGTCGAACGGTCGATCGGCTGGAACCGCCAGCTGCGGCTCACCGCCCTGACCGGCTCCCAGTACGTGTTCGGGAAGGTGGCGACCGGTTTCACCACGGCCGTGCTGCCGATCGTCGCCGTCTTCGCCTACGGCCGGGCGACCCGCGGAGTGGAACTGTCCGCGGGAACCTACCTGGGTGCCGGTGCGTCCATCCTGCTGAGCCTCCTCCCGCTGGGCGGGTTCGCCGTCTGGCTGGGTTATCTCGTGCGCCCGGAGAACCTGCAGGCCGTCGCGGGTGGGGTGTTCAGCCTGCTGGCGCTCGCCGGCGGCATCTGGGTGCCGATCGAGCAGTTCCCGGGCTGGCTCGCCGATATCGTGAAGGAGCTTCCGATGTACTGGTCGGCGCAGGCCGGCCGTGCGGTCCTGGAAGGCGGCTGGGTTGGCTGGCAGGGGCTCGGCACGCTCGCGATCTGGTCGGTCGTGCTCGCCGCCGTCGCCGGCCGGGCCTACGCCCGCGACCAACTGCGTACCTGACGCGGGCGCGGCGGAGAGGCGAGTCCGGCGATGGCGAGTGCCCGCTGGCCAGCCGGCGATGGTGAACCCGCGGTGGCGGTGACCGGGGTACGCGGTGATCGCGACCTGCCCGGGGCGTTGGTGGCCTGGCTTCTGCGCCCCACGCTGACGGGGGAGCGGCGGGCCGACGAGGCCGGGATGAACGCGGCGCGCTGGCGTCGCAGCGCGGGTGTGTTCCTGATCTACCTCGCGTACGCGGTCGTCGACATGGCCCGCCTGAACGAAGGCCCCGCCACCATGGCGTACGGCTTCGTGATCCTGGCCGTGTTCATCTACCTCTACATCGGTCTGCTGCCGCAGGTGCTGTTCGGCGACCAGGAACGCCACCGGCTGACGGTGATGAGCGGAATGACGGCCTGCGTCGTCTGCTACCTGCCGATCGCGGGCGGCGGTGGCCTGGTGATGACGATCTACCTGGCGATGACGTTCGTCCTGCTGCTGCGTCCGATCGTCTCGCTGCCGCTGGTGGCCGCGTGCGTGGTGGTCGAGACCTGGCTGCCGGAGCAGGTCGGGTGGTGGCAGGCCGACGGTCCGCAGTGGTCACTGTCCGGCCCGGCACTGCTGTCCGCGATCGCGATGTACGGGGTGCGGGCGGGGGCGCGCAACCAGGCCGAGCTCACCCGGGCCCGCCTGGAGATCGAGCGGTTGGCCAAGGAGCAGGAGCGGCTGCGGATCGCCCGCGACCTGCATGACCTGCTCGGCCACGCGCTCACGACGATCACGGTGAAGGCCGAGCTCGCCTCGAAGCTTGCCCGCCGCGACCCGCAGCGGGCCGCCGCCGAGATGGCCGAGGTCGCGGCACTGGGCCGCCAGGGCCTCGCCGACGTGCGGGCCACCGTGGCTGGCTACCGGGAGGTGAACCTGGTCACCGAGCTGGCATCCGCCCGGCAGGTGCTGGCTGCGGCCGGCATCTCGGCGGAGCTGCCCGCCACCACCGAAGCCGTCCCCGGCGAGCTGCGCGAGCTGTTCGGCTGGGTGCTTCGGGAAGGAGTGACGAACGCGGTGCGCCACAGCGGTGCCCACCATGTCCGCGTGCGTGTGGACGGGCACAGCATCGAGATCGCCGACGACGGGTCCGGGCCGCCGTCGGCGCCGGCCTCGTCCCGTCCGGGCTCGGGCCTGGGCGGGCTTCGGGAGCGCGTCGCCGCCGTCGGCGGCCAGCTGGAGGCCGGCCCCGCCGTGTCCGCCGTGTCCGCCGTGTCCGCCGTGTCCGCCGCGGCCACGTCGGGCCTCGCGGCGGCCGACATGCGGCCCGTGAGAAGGGGTTTCGTGCTGCGCGCGGTCATCCCGTCCGCGGTGGAACCGCTCGCCGCGGCGGTCCCGACGACTGCTTTCCCGGCGGGCCCTCTGCCGAACACCGCTGCCCCGGTGACTGCCGGCTCGGGCACTGCTGGCTTGGGCACTGGCCTTCCGGGCGGGGCGGGTACGGCGCGGGCCGAAGAAGGAGCCCGTTGAAGTGATCAAAGTTCTGCTGGCGGACGACCAGCACCTCGTCCGCGGTGCGCTGGCCGCCCTGATCTCACTGGAGGACGATCTCGAGGTCGTCGGGCAGGTCGGGCGCGGTGACGAGGTGGTCTCCGCCGTGAACCGGCTGCATCCGGACGTGGTCCTGATGGACGTCGAGATGCCGGGCATCGACGGCCTCGCCGCAGCCCGGGCCGTGCGGGCCACCGCCCCCGACACCCAGGTGCTGGTGGTGACGACCTTCGGCCGCACCGGCTACCTGCGCCGCGCGATGGAAGCCGGTGCCCTCGGGTTCGTCGTCAAGGACGCCCCCGCCGAGGCCCTCGCGGAGGCGATCCGCCGGGTTGCCCGCGGCGAACGGGTGGTGGACCCGACCCTGGCCGCGGCCACGCTGGCCGGCGGGGCCAGCCCGCTCACCGGCCGCGAACGTGACGTGCTCGTCGCCGCACGCGACGGCGCGACCGTCGCCGACATCGCCCAGCGTCTCTTCCTGTCCGAGGGCACTGTCCGCAACTACCTGTCGGCGGTGATCGCCAAGACCAGAACCCGTAACCGCATGGAGGCCCTGCGCGTCGCCGAGGACTCCGGCTGGCTCTAGCCGGGCAGACCCCGGGCAGCGCCGGCACGGGGCCGGCCAGCTCGGTTGACCGGAGTGTCTGCTCGCCTGGAGCGGCGTGGTTCGTGGCTTCAGCGCGTGTCGCTGCGCGGTGCGTGCGGTGCGTGCGGTGCGTGCGGTGCGTGCGGTGCGGGTGGTGCGGTTGGTGAGGCTCGCAGGAAGGCGAGTGGGAGGAAGAGATCGTCGACGATCTCGACGATCAGGTCGTCTGGGGCGGGCGAGTGCCGCAGCGACAGCTCGGCGTGCAGCAGGTCGACGGGAAGGCGCGCGAGGCGCGGAGGGAGCGTGTCGAGGTCGATCTCTCCGCGGCCGGCGGCACGGTCGAGGACGATTCCGGTCTGGTCGGCGCCGTCCGCGTGAGCCTGGCGACGCAGGTGGACGGCCAGGTCGCCGCCGATGTCGGGGACGGCCTGGGCGGCGTGGGCGCGCTGGTTCATCGTGGTCAGGACGGCGATGACGTCGCCGCGCAGGCTCCCGGTGTCGGGCGGTGGGCCGGCCAGGTCGACGACGCGCCGGCTGATGGCGGCGGCGAGCAGGTCGGTTCGGGTGGGCCAGCGGCGGTACAGCACGGCCTTGCTGGTTCCCGCGCGGGCCGCGACCGCGGCGACGGTGAGCTCGGCGGAGCCGACCGCGGCGAGTTCCTCCCAGGCCGCGTCCAGGATCGCCTGCTCGAGGGTGTCTCCCCGCCGCCGTGTCCGGGGTGCCGTCTGCCGGTCACGGGTCTCCGCCAGTGGGGTGTCCCTGTCGAGCGGCATGCCAACAAGATACTTGAGTTCCCTAATGCGGCCAGCTACGCTGGCCAATAAGAAACCCGAGTATCTTATCTGGTGTAGGTTGAGGTGGAACGTGCGAGACGGATCCCGGACAGGGCTGCTGGACGTACCAGGAGCCACGCTGCACTACAAGATCCGCGGCGACGGGCCCGCGCTGCTGGTGCTGCCGGGTGGTGACGGCGACGCCGACGCCACCGACGCGCTCGCCGCCGGGCTGACCGGCCGGTACGCGGTGATCAGCTATGACCGGCGCGGCCAGGTACGCAGCCCACTCCAGGAGGCGGACGCCGCTGTCGACGTGGCGACGCATGGTGACGACGCCGCCCGGGTGCTCGCGGCGGTCGCCGGCGGCCCGGCGCTGGTGTTCGGCGTCAGCCTCGGCGCCCTGATCGGGCTCGATCTGATCTGCCGTCACCCCCACCAGGTGCGGCGGCTCGTCGCACACGAGCCGCCGGCCACCGAGCTGCTCCCCGAGCCGGACCGTCAGCAGGCCGTCCACGCCCAGGAGGAGATCGAACGGCTGTACCGCGAGGAGGGGCTCGCCGCGGCCACGCGGCGGCTCCCCGCGCTCGGCGGGGTCGACGTCACCGACCGGGAGCCGGACGTCGCCGTGCCGCGGCCCAGGCCGGAGCGGATCGCCAACCTCGCGTTCTTTCTGACCCACGACGCTCCCGCCGTGCGGCTCCACCGGCTGGCCTGGCCCGGTCTGCGGGCCGCGGCGGGCCGGATCGTGCCCGCGGCCGGCGTCACCTCCACCGGCTTCCCCCGCCAGTGCGCCCGCGCCCTGGCCGAGGAACTGGGCCGGCCGCTGGCCGAGTTCCCCGGCGGGCATTCCGGCTTCGTGCTGCGACCGGCCGCGTTCGCGGCCCGCCTGCACGACGTCCTCGACCAGGCGACCGGACCCGCGCAGGATCCCGCCGTGGCAGATCCGGCCGGCCCTCGCCCACGATCTGACGAACGGCAGGCGCCTCGCCCGGTGGCCCGGCCGTGACCGGCGCGCTGACCGTCTCGTTCACACGCCGCCGCGGACGCGCGGACCAGGTGCACGTCACCCGCGGCGACATGACCACGACCAGCTGGGAGTTCCCCAGCTATGGCGATGCCCTGCCCCACGACCTCGTCCACCTCGTCGTGGAGGAGGGCCTCGACCTGACCGACGGCTTCTGGGGCCTGATCGACCAGGGAGCCTACGTGGTCATGGTCGGTGACCAGGCCGTGCTGACCCGCGACGGGGTGCCCCTCGCCCAGCGGCCCGACACCGACTTCACCGGCCTGAGGCGGGCCGAGGAAGCCGTCGCCATCCTCGGCCCGCAGCCCCACCTGGAACAGTCCGGCAAGATCATCCTTGCGAGGGTCGACCCGGGCTCCTTCGCCACCCCCGACCTGCCCGGTACCGCCCGACGCCTCGGCTTCCAGCTGCCGCAGAGCACCACATCCGATCGCGTCGACACGATCCACACCCGCCTGCGGGACCTCGCGCGCCGATGGCGTGACGTCGAGGACGGCACGATCACCCTCACCTGGCACCGCGCGTCGACGAGCGGCCGGTGAGCGGCTGGTAAGCGGCCGGTGACGGCCGAATAGGAGAGACTTGCCGTATGGCATCTGCTACTTCAGGTGGTGCGGCCGGTTCCGGAGACCTCTCCGATGACGTCGTTGCCGGTCAGGCGGCCTACAACCGGTGGGTTCTGGCCGCCTACGACATCGGGGTGCTCGGAATTTCCAACAGCTTTGTCTGGCGTTGCCCGACGAAGCGGCTGCGCCGCCTGTACGACGACCACGTCAGCGCCCGGCACCTGGATATCGGTGTCGGCACCGGCTATTACCTCGACAAGGCACGGTGGCCCACATCGAGCCCCGCCGTGACGCTGGTGGATCTCAACCAGAACTCCCTGCGGACGGCCTCGGCCAGGATCAGCAGGCTCGCGCCGCTGACCGCCGTCCGCAATGCGCTCGAGCCGGTGGGCACCCTGCCGGGCGCCCCGTTCGACTCGGTCGGTGTGAACTACCTTCTGCACTGCATGCCCGGCTCGCTCGACGTCAAGGCGGAAAAGCTGCTGGCGGCGATCCGGCCGACCATGGGGCCGCGTGCGGTGTTGTTCGGATCGACGATCCTCGCCGACGCCGCCAAGCTGTCCGCGCCGGCGCGGAAACTGCTCGGCTTCTACAACCAGAAGGGGATCTTTCACAACACCGAAGACCAGGTGGGAGCCCTGGACCGGGCATTGGAGGCCGTGTTCGCCACCCACCGGGTGGAGATCATCGGCGGGGTGGCGACGTTCGTCGCGTCCGAACCGCGTCCACTCGACGTGTCCTGATCGGCGCGGTCCGGCCTCCGTTCCCGGTCCGCCGGTCCCCGCCGCAATCCCCGCGATCGGTGAGTTGCCAGGTCACCGGATTTCCTGGCCGTGATTCGGCCAGGATGGGAATGCCGTCGACCGAGGGAGCCTCCCGCCATGCCCAGCGAGCACGACATTCAGCAGATCGAAGAGGCCAACGCCTCCGGGCGCACGCCGGTCGTGTTCGTCCACGGGCTTTGGCTGCTGCCCAGCAGCTGGGAGCGGTGGGCGGAGGCGTTCAGCGAAGCCGGTTTCGCGCCCGTCCTGGCCGGCTGGCCCGACGATCCGGAGACCGTCGCCGAGGCGAACGCCCATCCCGAGGTGTTCGCCGGCAAGACCGTCGGCCAGGTCGCGGACCACTTCGCCGACATCATCGGCCGCCTGAACAAGAAGCCGGTCGTGATCGGGCACTCCTTCGGCGGGCTGTTCGCGCAGATCCTGGCCGGCCGGGGGCTGTCCGCCGCCACCGTCGCGGTCGACCCGGCACCCTTCCAGGGCGTCCTGCCGCTGCCGATCTCCACCTTGCGCTCGTCGGCCCCGGTGCTCGGGAACCCGGCCAACGTCCACCGTGCCGTGCCGCTCACCTATGACCAGTTCCGTTATGCCTTCGCGAACGCCGTCAGCGAGGAGGAGGCGCAGCAGCTCTACGACACCTTCGCCGTTCCGGCACCCGGCAAGCCGCTCTTCCAGGCCGCCGTCGCCAACTTCAACCCCTGGTCCGAGGTCAAGGTCGACACGGAGAACCCCGAGCGCGGGCCGCTGCTGCTCATCTCGGGCGAGAAGGACCACACGGTTCCCTGGGCGATCACCAACGCCGCCTTCAAGAAGCAGGAACACAACAAGGACGCCGTCACCGAGATCACCGAGATCCCGAACCGCGGCCACTCCCTCACCATCGACGCCGGCTGGCGTGAGGTCTGTGACACCGCCCTGGACTTCGTCCGGCGCTTCATCTGACCGACGGCTCGGGCGCGGCCTGCCGCAGGACGGCGGCCGTTTCGTGCGCAGGGGCCGGCCGGCGCTGACCGCGGCCAGCCGGTCTGCCGGTCCGCCGGTCTGCCCTGGACGGGCGAACATGTGGTTGAGCCGTTCGGCTATGGTCCGTCCCGGCACCGCGGACTTGACTGAACGTCGTGACCACTCACACGCAGAGCAACGCCGCCAAGCCCGTCCTCGTGACCGTCGCCTCGGGGAAGACCGGCCGCCGGGTTGCCGCGCGGTTGACCGCCGCCGGCGAGCCGGTGCGTGCGGTCTCCCGCAGCACGCCGACCCGGTTCGACTGGGAGGACCAGAGCACCTGGCGCCACGCGTTGGAAGGGGCCCGCGCGGCCTACCTCTGCTTCGTCCCCGACCTGGGGTTCCGCGGCGCCGCCGAAACCGTCGGCGCGTTCGCCAGGCTCGCGGTGAGCCTTGGAGTCAGCCGGCTGGTGCTGCTCTCCGGGCGCGGAGAGGAAGGTGCGCTGGCCGGTGAGCAGGCCGTGCGGGCGTCCGGAGCCGAGGTGACCATCATCCGGGCGTCCTGGTTCAACCAGAACTTCCACGAGGACTTCCTGCTGGACTCGGTGCGGGCCGGTGAGATCGCGCTGCCGGCGGGCGACGCCGCGGAGCCCTTCGTCGACGCCGACGACATCGCCGAGGTGGCCGTCGCCGCGCTGACCGGCGACGGCCACGCCGGCGAGGTGTACGAGGTGACCGGGCCGCGGCTGCTCACCTTCCACGACGTCGCCAAGGAGCTCGGCCAGGCGCTGGGCCGGGAGATCCGGTACGTACCGCAGACCAGCGAGCAGTACGCCGCGGTGCTGACGGAGTACGGCCTGCCGCTCGACCTGCTCGAACTGTTCGACAGGATCCTCGACGGACGCAACGCGAGCCTGACCGACGGCGTGCGCCGCGCGCTGGGCCGGGAGCCCCGGGACTTCGGTGACTACGCCCGGAACACGGCCGCGTCCGGAGCCTGGGACCTGTCGCTCTGAGGGGGAACGCCGATGTCCGTCGCACCCGGCCATTCCTTTCCGCCTCCCTCCCCGGCGCCGCTGTCTCCCGCTCCGGCGCCGCCCGGGATATCAGGGCACGGCCGCACGGCCGGCGCCGCGCTCGGGGTGTCCGCCGTTCTGACGGGGCTGATGGCCGGCCTGTTCTGGGGCTTCGACATCTCGGTGATGCCGGGGCTCGCCGCCTCGGATGACCGCACCTTCGTGACGGCGATGCAGAACATCAACACGGCCATCGAGAACCCCGCCTTCGGCCTGGTCTTCGCCGGGGCGTTGCTGGCCCCCGCCGCCGCGGCGCTGCTGCAGTTCCGGCTCCGCCGGCGTGCGGTCGTGATGTGGACCGTGGCGGCACTCGCCTGCTACTGCCTGACGCTGCTGCTGACCATGGCCGTCGAGGTGCCGCTGAACGAGGATCTCGCCGCCGCCGGCGATCCGGGCACCATCAGGGATCTCGCCGCCGTGCGGGGCGACTTCGAGAGCACCTGGGTCGCCGTCAACATCCTGCGCACGCTGACCTGCACCGCGGCCCTGGCCTTCCTCACCCGGGCCCTGGTGCTGCACGGCCGGGGCGGGCCGTCGCCGCCGGACTGACCCACCTGGCGCCGGCCGGTCGCGAGCCGGATCGGGTTTGCGCCACTGACCTGGTCAGACGTGGTCAGGCCGCGGTGAGCAGGGCGGCGCAGAGGCAGCCGAACGCGAGCAGGCAGGAGAGGGTCCGGACGTGGTGCCAGCGGACCCAGGACCGTTCGAAGCCCGCGCGGAGATCCTGGACGTCCTCGTCCTCGGCCGGCCCCGTCCGATCGAGCCTGTTGTTCAGCGGGATGTTGGCCCGGAAGGTGATGGCCAGGGTGACCAGATAGCCGGCGAGGCCGGCCACGACCCACGGAAGAACGTCGTCGTGGCCGGCGTACCGCCAGGTCGCGACGCCGCTACTGGCCAGGGCGCCGAGGAGGACCAGAGCAAAGACGCCGTTCTGGATGGCGGCATTGACAGCCCGCATGACGTCGACGAATGCCCGGTCATCAACCCGGGCCAGCGCGGGCATCACCGCCGTCGAGAATCCGAGAAAGATCCCGGACATCAACCCGGTGGTCACCACGGCCGCAATCAGTGCCGCTTCGGACATTCTTCCTCCTGCCAGGGCGGCGCCGCGCGCTGTTCTCTCGTCCGCCGGTCATCTGGTTACCCGGTCTGCCGGCCTTCCGGTCTGCTGGTCTGCCGGTCTGCCTGCGATTCTGTTCGCCGTCCCTTTCCGTCCACGCTATTGATCTCGCTCCCCGTGGAGCAATGCGTGGACGGCTCGAATACATACGAAAGCATCTACGATCGCAGGTGTGGACGCACTCGCCGAGCTGCTGGACCAGCCCAGGGCCCGCGGGGCGTTCGTGCTCCGGTCGATCCTGAGCCCGCCGTGGTCACTGCGGATCGAGGACCGGGCGCCGTTGACCCTGGTGGCGCTGATCCGCGGCCACGCCTGGCTCCTGCCTGACGACGGTGCGCCGGTGCGGCTGGAGCCGGGAGACGCGGCGATCCTGCGCGGCCCCGACTGCTACACGATGGCCGACGAGCCGGGGCGGGACGTGCGGGTCGTCATCCATCCCGGCCAGCGCTGCAGCACACCGCAGGGCGACGACCTGGCCGACGCGATGCGGCTGGGCGTGCGGACCTGGGGCGAGGCCGGCCCGAACGCGACGGTCATGCTCAGCGGGACATACCAGCTGGACGGCGATGTGCACCGCCGCCTGCTCAGGCTGCTGCCACCGGTGCTGACCCGCACCACCACACCCGCCGACGCACCCTTCGTCGAACTGCTCGGGCGGGAGGTCGCCCGGGATGAGCCGGGGCAGGAGCTCATCCTCGACCGTCTGCTCGACCTGCTGCTGGTGAGCGTGTTGCGCCACTGGCTTTCCAGCGCCGACGCGCCGGACGCCGGCTGGTACCGGGCCCAGCATGATCCGGTGGTCGGGCCGGCGATCCGCCTGCTGCACGCCGAACCGGCGTTTCCGTGGACGGTCGCCGCCCTGTCCGCCAGGGTCGGGGTGTCACGGGCGGCACTGGCCCGCAGGTTCAACGCGCTGGTCGGCGAGGGGCCGATGACCTATCTGACGAACTGGCGGCTCGACGTGGCCGCCGACCTGTTGCGCACGACCGATGCGACGGTGGCCGCGGTGGCCCGGCAGGTCGGGTACGGCAGTGCGTTCGCGCTGAGCGCCGCGTTCAAGCGGGTTCGTGGGGTCAGCCCCCAGGAACACCGGCGGGCGGACCGTCCGGTGCAATCCCCGGGCGCGGGCGCGGGCGCGGGCGCGGGCGTGCCGGGTGCGGATTCGCTGGTGGTCTGAGGTCTCCCGGCCGGGCGGTGGAGGCGTTCGCCGTAACCGGGCGTTCGCCACAACCGGGCGTTACCCGGGCGGAGGCGGGCATACCGGGGCGTGGCCTGGAAAAGCCCGCATCGCAAGGAGTTTTGCCTGTGATCCATGGATCCGCGCCTGCGTTCGCCGACCTCGACACGCTGGACTCCGGCCTGGCCGTACTGGTGATCATGGTCGGGGCTGGCGTCGTCGGCTACCTGGCATCCCTGCTACTGCACCAGGGCCTGCGCCGAATCGGCCGGCACTCGCAGATCGTCCACGACCTCGCCGAACGCGGACGACGGCCCACCCGCTTCGCGTTCGTCCTGATCGCCCTGCTCACGGCCGCGAACGCGGCGGCGGAGCAGCCGTGGACGCCGCCGACGGTGCGTGTGCTCGGCCTCGCCCTGATCGCCGCCGTGGCCTGGATCATCGGCGTGCTTGCTTTCGTCGTCGAGGACCTGGCGCTGGCCCGCTACCGGATGGACATCGCCGACAACCGCCATGCCCGCCGGATCCGGACCCAGGTGACCCTGCTGCGGCGGATCACCGTTCTGGTCATCGCGGTCATCGCGACCGCGTCGATGTTGATGACGTTCCCCAGCGTCCGGGTCGCCGGGGCGAGCATCGTGGCCTCCGCCGGCGTCGTCGGCATCATCGCCGGTCTGGCGGCGCAGACCTCGCTCGCGAACGTCTTCGCCGGCCTGCAGCTCGCGTTCACCGACGCGATCCGGGTCGACGACGTGGTCGTCGTCGAGGACGAATGGGGGCGCATCGAGGAGATCACGCTCACCTATGTGGTCGTGCACATCTGGGATGACCGCCGGATGATTCTCCCGTCGACCTATTTCACGACGAACCCGTTCCAGAACTGGACCCGCAAGGAATCCGCCGTCCTCGGCGCGGTCGAGTTCGATCTGGACTGGTCGGTGCCCGTCACCGACATGCGGGCCGAGATGCACCGCATCGTGGAGAACACCGAGCTGTGGGACGGGCGGGTCAGCGTCCTGCAGGTCACCGACGCGGTCGGCGACCATGTGCGGATCCGGGTTCTGGTCAGCGGCAAGGATGGGCCGACGACCTTCGACCTGCGCTGCCACGTTCGCGAGGCGCTGGTGGACTGGCTGCGCCGCAACCATGTGCCGGCGCTGCCGCGCACCAGGGTCGAGATCGACCGCACCCCGTCCCCGGACCGGGTGAAGCTGGAGAAGGAGCAGCCCGAGCTGCTCGCCGACGCCCGCCTGTTCACCGGCAGCGCCGAGGCCGAGGAGCGTTCGCGCGCCTTCAGCGAAACCGGTGAGCATCCCGATGACGCCTCCACCGCCCCGGTCACCTCGGATTCGGGGCCCGGCGAGGGCCGCCGAGCCCCGGACCCGGTGTCGGCGGGCATAACGGAGCGTTGAACCCGACGCCGGTGGTTCCGCGTCTCAGTCCGTGCTTCAGTCCGTGGCTTTGGGGTGGCCTGTTCCGGCGTGGATCACCCAGACCGTCCGGCTCGCGTCGTCGACCAGATACCAGATTCGTCCGCCGGTGGTCACCTCGTACTGCCAGCGTTCGAGCGGCTGGCCCTTGAAGACCGCGGTGCCGAGGGATCCTTTCAGGCGGTGCTGGCGGTCCGGCGCGTCCCGGGAGCGCGGCCTGGATCTGATGGCGTCGAAGGCCCGGCGCAGGTTGTTCGGCGCCTGCCCGGCGAGCTGCTCCCAGCCCTCGGCGGCATTGTTGGATGCGAAACGGATGTCGTACTCAGCCCCGCTGGGCGGTGGGGCGGCGCGCTCTCCTCGCTTCGGGCTCATCCAGCCTTTTTCAGCAACGTTTCGGTGTTTCCCGGTGTCAGCCCCCACGTGCTCCGGAGGCGCCGGTCGAACCGGTCGGGCCGGATGCACCGGATGTACCGGACGGGCGTGGGACGGGCCCGAGATCACCGTCGGGCTCGCGGGTCAACATCGTATACAGGTCCGGATCGGCGTGGATCTCGGCGCTGTGCCGCCACTGACTCAGCAGGGCGGCGATGGGAGCCAGCGTGTTCAGCGCCATCGCGCCGCGTGCTGTCTCGATCAGCTCGGTGAAGAAGGTGTCGACGTCCTCGGGCGGCAGGAAGATCGTCCAGGGCAGCGCGTCGGGCAGCGCCTGCCGCAGCGCGGCGGTGTTCCCGGTGCGGATCAGGCCGGCGAGCATGCTGGTCGCGAAGTCCACCACGACGGAGTCCCGCTCCATCTGGTCGACGCGCATCAGGGCGAGATCCGTCGCGCCGCGGCGACGCAACCGCAGGGCCCGCACCTCGTCCAGCCGCCTGGCGGTCGCCGCCGGGTGGTGGAGCAGCTCGCTGAACGGGACTTCCTCGTAGGCCACGCTCACGACATCCACACTAGCTTGGATGTCGTCGGTGCTCCATGGCGCCCACGGCCCGTTGGTGGCTCCGTCGTCACGCGTCCGAACATGTCGCCGCGGGCTCGGCGAACGGCTCGGCCGACAGAGTGGGCTCATCGCCGCCCGAGTCGCCGCCGTGGTGCCGATCCCCGGCGCCGCGGCGGTGCCGACCCGCGGCGCAGCACTGGCCAGATCGTCGCCGCGACTGCGGCGGTGAGCAGCAGGAGGGCGGCGAGGTCGAGTGCCCAGGTACCGGCGTCGGACGTCCACAGCGCGTCGATATCAGGGTCGGACGGGGTCTGCCGGTAGCCGGTCGTCGCCGCGAGCATCGCGAATCCCCACCGGGCCGGCATGAGGTAGGCGAGCTGTTCCAGCGGCGGCCGATGGTCCAACGGGATGATCAGCCCGCACAGCAGCAGCTGCAGCAGCAGCACGACCACCAGGATCGGCATGCCCCGGTCGGCGTTACCGATCATCGCGGAGACCAACAGGCCCTGCGCCATCGCCGCCAGCGCGACCGCGACCATGGCGATGACGACCTCGGCCAGGCCACCGCCGAGTGCCGGTGGGGCGTCCGGCAGCGGCTTGCCGGCCAGGCCGACCACGGCGAGGATCACGGCCTGCAGGCCGCTGATCGCGCCGAGCACGGCCAGTTTCGACCAGAGATAGGCGCCGCGGGAGAGCCCGATCGCCTGTTCCCGGTTGAAGACCGACCGTTCCTTGACCAGTTCGCGGAACGCGCCGGCGAACCCGGTGAACGCGCAGCCGAGGATGAGCACGAGCATCAGCGGCGAGATGTCGCTTTCACGGTCGGCGCCGGTCTGCCGATGGTGCCAGGACAGCCCGTGCCCGCCCGGCAGCAGCTGGGCGAACAGGCTCAGGACCAGCGGCAGCGCCAGCAGGAACACCGCATAGGCCCGATCGGCCGCGATCACCGCCAGGTAGCGGCGAGCGAGCACGGCGAACTGGCGCACGGCCGGCTGCTGGCGCGGCGGCGCATCCGGCGCGACCCGGGCCGGGCTGGCTGGGCTGGCCGGGCTGGCCGGGCCGCCTGGGCTGGACGGGCCGCCTGGCTGCGGCGCCGCGGAAGGCGCCGTGCCGCGCGGTGCGCCGTACTTCGCGTACTGGGGCGAGGCCTGGAAACGGGCCGTCCAGTCGACGTCCCGCGAGCGGTCGAGTAGCAGGAACATGTCGGCGAAGTCCTGCTGGCCGAAGTACTCGAGCGCCTCGTCGGGCGGGCCGAAATAGGCCAGCCGGCCGCCCGACGCGAGCACCAGCAGCCGGTCGCACAGGTCGAGCTGCGCCGGCGAATGGGTGACGACGACCACCGTGCGGCCGTCGTCGGCCAGCGTGCGCAGGGTCTGCATGACGGACTTGTCCATGCCGGGATCCAGCCCGGACGTCGGTTCGTCGAGGAAGAGCAGCGACGGGCGGGTGAGCAGCTCCAGCGCCACGCTGGTGCGCTTGCGCTGCCCGCCGGAAAGCGTGCTGATCCGCTGCTCGGCATGGTCGGTCAGCCCAAGCTCGTCGATCACCTCGTCGACGCGCGCGCGGCGCTCCGCGGAACCGGTGTCCGCGGGGAACCGCAGTTCGGCCGCGTACCGCAGGGCCCGGCGGACGGTCAGCTGCGGGTGCAGGATGTCGTCCTGCGGGACGAGCCCGATGCGCTGGCGCAGCTCGTCATAGGAGGCGTAGAGATCACGGCCGGCGTAGCGGACCTCGCCGGAGTCGGCGGGCCGCTGCCCGGTCAGCGCACCGAGCAGTGTCGACTTTCCGGCGCCGCTCGGCCCGACCACCGCCAGCAGGCTGCGCTGCGGCAGCGCGAAGCCGACATCGTCGAGCAGCCGCCGCCCGGAGCGGGTGACGGTCAGCCCGTCGGCCTCGAACGAGATGTCGCCTTCGTCGACGTACTCGACAAGCGTGCCGTTCTGCAGGTGCAGCAGGGCGTGGCCGATGCCGACGATATCCCCGGCGGCGAGCGGGGCCTGCTGCTCGATCCGGCGACCGTTGACGAAGGTCCCGTTCCAGCTGCCGAGGTCGACGATCTTCCATTCGGTGCCGCTTCGGCGTAGTTCCGCATGCCGGCGTGACACCAGCGGGTCGCCGAGCACCACGTCGCATTCGGGCGCGCGGCCGATGACGACAGAAGCGGTGGTCATCGGATGCAGCGCCGTGGCTCGGTGCTCCCACCACTGCCCTCCAGCCACCGAACCGACGGACGGACTCCCGGACGACCGGCCGCCGCCAGGTCGCGAGCTCGGGGTGGGGCGGGCGGCGCCCGGTCCGATGGTCGTCGTCGCCTGGCCGCCGCCGGCCTGGCTGCTGCCCGGTCGAGCGGCTGGCGTCTGCTGGCCGCCGCCTGGCAGAGCGGTGACCGTGGGCTGGCCGGCACCGAGCCGGGCGGTGGGCGGGGGCTGGGCCGCTCGGTAGCGTCCGGCTCCGAACACCGCGGCGGCGGATCCGGTCGGCGGCCCGGGAACGCCGGGCGCCGCGGTGAGCGAAGCCGGAGCCTGCGCCGATTCCGGTGGCGCTGCGGACGGCGGTGGGGTTGTGGATGGCGGTGGCGCTGCGGTGGGCGGTGGCGCTGCGGACGGCGGTGGGGTTGTGGACGGCGGTGCCGGTGCTCGCGCGGGGGTGGGCGGGGCGCTCGCCGCCTGCCACCACTTGCCGGCGGGTGCGGGGGATGGCGCCGGTGCCGGCGGTGATGGTTGTGCCGCCGCCGGTGCCGCTGGCTGGGACGGCGGCTGCATCGGTTGTGTTGACGGCTGGGCCGCCTGCTGTGGCTGCTGTGACGGTGCTTGCTGTGATGATGGCTGCTGTGGCTGCTGTGGCTGCTGTGGCTGCGGCGGGCTGGGCTGCGGTGCGGGCGGTGCCGCCGCGGGAGCGCCGGGGGTCTGCGCCCACCACCTGGCCCGTGGCGCGGGGCTGGCAGGCGGTGGGTTCGAAGCCGCTGGCGCCGCCGGGGTTCCCGCCGCGCTCGGGGTACCTGATCTGCTGGGGGCGCTTGGACTGCGCGGAGCGCTTGGACTGTTCGGGGCGCTTGGGCTGGTCGGGGTGCTCGGGGCGGCACCGATGATGGCGGCCTGGGCCGCCGCCGCGAAGGCGGCAGTGGACGGATACCGCTCCCCGGGATCCTTCGCCATGCCGCGGACGATGACGGCGTCGAGTGCCGCCGGAGCGTCCGGCCGCACCGCGGACAGGATTGGGGGCGGCTCCTCCAGATGTGCTCGTACCACCGCCAGCCGTTCGGCGGAGGCGAACGGCCGGCGCCTGGTGAGGCACTGGAACAGCAGGCAGGCCAGGGAGTAGACGTCCACCCGGTGGTCGACGGGCCCGGGGCCGAAGCGCTCGGGCGCCATGTAGTCGATCGAGCCGATCGCGGCCCCGGTCGTCGTGAGGTCGGTGCCGTGGACCGAACGGGCGATGCCGAAGTCGACGAGGTAGACGAAGTCGGTCGGGCGCCCCCGGCCCGCGCAGAGCACGTTGGACGGCTTGACGTCCCGGTGGACCAGGCCGTCGGCGTGTGCGGCGTCCAGCGCGGCGGCGATCTGCTCGATGACGTTGCCGGCCGTCCGCAGGTCGAGCGGACCGGCCCGCAGCACGGTGCCCAGGTCGGCGCCCTCAACGAGACGCATGTCGATGTACAGCTGGCCGTCGATCTCGCCGTAACGGTGGATCGGGATCACATGCGGCTCACGCAGCTGGGCCACCGTCGCGGATTCCCGGCGAAACCGCTCGATGTAGTGCGGATCTTCGGCCAGGCTGGGGAGCAGGAGCTTGAGTGCCACCAGACGTTGCTGGGCGGTGTCGTACGCCCGGTAGACCTCGCCCATACCGCCGCGGCCCAGTCGGGCCTCGATGCGGTAGGGGCCGAACATCCGCTCTGTCATACCGCCTTCTCCGGTGGTCGCCGTGCGAGGTCTCGCCCGTGCTCGGACGTCGCTATCGCGGGTTCCCGGGCTGCTTACGGCGGCGTCGCCGCCACCGTGCCCAGAGGACGCCGACGAGGACCGCCGGCAGGAGAGCAATCAGTGCGCTGACGTTCGCGATCGCCGGCCGGGTGTCCTCGCCCTGGACGATCGCGAGGGTGATCGCGATGGTGGCGGCCAGCCAGGTGAGCACTGCCACGGCAACGGCGCTCAGGTTGCGTCGCACCCGCCCGCGGCCAGCCGCCGCAGCCGGCGCCGGGTGTGCGGGCGCCGGCCGCACCGGTGTGGAAGGAGCCGGTGCCGAGCCCCGGCCCGGTCCGGCCGCGGCCGCTCCCTCAGAGCCGGATGACTGCTGCCACCAGGCGGTTGCCTCCGCCGGCCGGGTACCTGTCTGCGTGCCCCGGCGGCGACGCTGCCCCGTCGATGTCCTCGCTGGTCCGGATGGCTTGGCAGCTGGTCCGGATGGCTTGGCACTCGGCCCGGTTGGTTTGGTGGCTGGTCTGGACGGTCTGGCGGTGGGCCTGGACGGTGTGGGCGCCGGCCCGGCCGGCGGTGTCGCCGGGTCGGGTGTGGAGCTGGTCGCGGTCGCCGCGGGCTCGGCCGGCGCGGGCTTGGCCGGCGCGGCGGGTACGACGCGGCTGCTGGTGCGCGTCCACCAGGGCAACGAGCCCGTGATCAGATCCTCGAGGTCGCCGGTTGCCGCCCAGCCTGCCGCGCAGCAGGATCGCAGCCTGGCCGCGAGCTGGTCGATCTGCGGGTCGCGCAGCTCGGCCAGCCAGGACCAGGCCTCGGTCTGGTGCGGCGGCTGGAAGTCGCGGCGGCCCAGGAGCAGGTTCTCCCCGTCGTTGAACCGCTCCCACTGGTCCGGTTCCTGGGCGAGCGCCAACAGCGACAGGTAGATCACAAGACCGGGGAACGTGTCCATCCACGGCCCCCACAGCCGGTTCTCGGGCTGGTAGTTGCGGTGCCCGCCTTCCGTGGGTGGCGGCGAGCCCGTGAACGGGGCGATCCACGAACTGTCGAAGTCGACGAGGCGCAGCCGCCCGGCGGTGTCGACGAGCACGTTGCCGTGCTGCAGGTCGCCGTGCGCGAACTGGGCGGACTGGAGCCGGCGCAGCAGATCCCGCCACGAGTCGGCCAGCGTCCGCAGCGCCGCGCGGTCGTCGGCCTCGACGAGCTCCTCCACATGCCGGTCGAGGGTGTGGCCGTCCACCCAGTCCATCTGGACCATCGGCCAGCGGCGCCCGTTCACCAGGATCGCGTCGTCCACCCACCGGCAGGCGGCCACGTCCGGGCTGAGGCCGCGTTCGGTGAACCAGTCGTCGATCGCGGTGTAACGCTGCTGGGTGGACGCGTCCTCGCGGGTGAAGAACCGCAGCGCGTGCGCGGTGCCGCCGATCGTCGCGCGGAACACGACCGCGGTGCTGCCCGACGCCGGAACGGGAATGCCCAGCAGCGGATGGACGTCGAAACGGGCCCCGGTCAGCTCGGGATGGTCGAACACGAGGTCCGGCCGCTGAACCGCGCGGATGTAGTCCTCTGCCGACGGGTGGCGGACGGCCGGCTGGCGAGCGCTGGTCACAGGCACACCACCAGCGCGTCGGGTTCGGCCGCCACGAGCTGCACCCGCAGCAGGGTGACGTCGTCGTTGCGCATCCGTCCCGCGGCGCGTTGGTCGGCGACGATCGCCGCGAAGGTCGCGTCGTGGTCGATACCGGTG
Source organism: Parafrankia irregularis (assembly GCF_001536285.1). Lineage (NCBI taxonomy): Bacteria > Bacillati > Actinomycetota > Actinomycetes > Frankiales > Frankiaceae > Parafrankia > Parafrankia irregularis. The sequence continues at coordinate 65,002 of NZ_FAOZ01000002.1, forward strand.
AGGTCGGCCCACAGCCCGTCCCGTTTCCGGCCGGTGCCCTTGCCACCGGTGGCGTGCCTGCCGGTGCCGTGTGTGCCGGTGCCGTGTCGGCTGGTGCCGCCCGTGCCCGTCTCGGTCAGCAGCCAGTGGGCCAGCGCGTCCGTGGCGAGGAACAGGACGTCGCCGACCCGGAGCTCGCCGTGGGCGAGGGCCAGGCCGCGCAGCATCGGGCCGAGCGCCTCCGGACGGGTACTGACCCCGTCGGGGGACAGGCCGAACCCGTCGACGTCAAGGTGAGGGAAGTGGGTCAGCAGCCGGCCGCCCCGGATGTGGAACAGCACCGTGTCACCGAGCGCCGCCGCCTCCCAGCGGGCCTGTGGTCCGTCCAGGCCGGTGAGACGGCAGCCGAGGAACGTCGCGAACGACCCCTCGCTGCGGAACTTGTGCTCCTCGATCACCGTCGCGAACCGGGCCGGTGACTCGGCCACCCACAGCTGTTGGACGTACTCGAACCAGGCCCGCAGGCCCTCCGAGGTGAGGTCCGGTCCGGCGCCGGCGACGAACGAGGTGACCAGGTGGTCCACCCAGCGGATCGCGTCGTAGGCCTCGGTGGCGCCGTCCGCGACCGCGTAGCGGGGCGCGACGCCGACCGCCGGATCGCCGTCGTGGCAGGCCGCGGCGTCCTCCCATTCCTGGGGTGTGCTCCCCAGCTTCTCCAACGCGAAGCAGACCGAGCGGGCGACGATCATCGGTGGGCCCTCACCGGTCCCGCAGGTCGGCGACCCGGGTGCCGACCTCCAGGAACCACACGAGCGTCGCGAGGCCCGCGTTGAACACGAACCCGCGGGCACCGTCGGTGATCTCCATCCGGGCACCGCGAGCGTTCGCGACCATCGACGCCGGCAGCGTGCTCGAGATCGCGAACAGCTCGGGGCCCGGCTCGGGCAGCCCGGCCGCGGAGACCGGGAACAGCACCTCGGGCGCGAGGGCCGGCGACAGGAAGATGTTGAACAGCAGCGCGGGGCCGTCGTGGGTCTCGATCGAGGTGAGCCGGGAGGCCCAGTCAGTCAGGCCGACGCCGTCGAACGGGCTGTCGGTGACCATCCCGTCGGTGATGTTGATGATGATCGGCGGGAAGGAGTCGGGATGGCTCGCCGCCCACTCGAAGACGTGCTCGCCGGCGCTGGCGATCGCCTGGCACATCGGGGTGCGGTAGCCGTGGACGGGCTCGACCCAGACCGGCAGCCGTGAGCCCGCGACCGGGTCCACCGTCGCCGCGGCGCCGGGCCCGGATGGCGGCGGCGTCGACTCGATCCGCAGCGGGTTCTCGAAGACGTGCGAGATCGGGACGATCGGCTGACCACCCACCGGGCCGATCAGTGCGGGCTCGACGCCCTCACCGCCCGTCACCGGGCAGGCACCGTAGCCGAAGACGCCTACGTCGAAATAGTGCCGGGCCCGGCCGCCCACCTCCTTCGCCGACTTCACGCACAGATCGAGGAGGATCTTGTTCACCGCGCGGGCGGCGCCCTCGGCGAGGGTTCCCCCACTGGACTGCCACGGCTGTTTCATCGAGTCGGACCGGTCCAGCAGGAACACGATGCAACCCGGGTTGGCACGGGAGAAGGTCTGCTCGTACATGCTCGCTCTGTCCGTTCTCGTCAGCGCGGTCCGGGGTTCATGGGTTTCCGTTCCGACGGCGGCTCGTCACGACGGTCACCGGCCAGGCGGTCCCGGGCTGCCAGGACCAGCTGTGCCCGTCGACCCGGCAGCGGAAGGCGAACCCGGTAGCGGCGTACCGGGCGTCGACACGGAACGCGCCGCAGCGTGGGCACTGGACGACCCGGGCCGCCTCGCGCAGCTCGGCGATCTCACGGGGAGCCGGCCGGACCGGTTCGGTACCCGGGGCGGTCCTGTTCCCGGCGGGTTCCCTGGCGCCGCCCGCGGGCCCGCCCGGTGGCGTTGCGGTCTGGGTCCACCACTGGCCGCCGCGGGTCGTCTCGGTACCGGGACGCTCGACCGGCAGCAGGACGGCCTGGGCCTGGGCCGGTGTCTGGGCCTGGGCCGGCGCCTCACGTTTCCCGCCGCCATGCGGTGGGGCCCACTGGTCGTCGCCTGTGGGCTGCTGCCGGTTGGGCTGTTGCCGGTCGGTGGGCTGTTGCCGGTCCGTCGGATGAGATCGGTCCGCGGGATGTGGTCGATGTGCGCCCGCGGTCCCGGTGCGCCCGGGCGCCTGGTTGGGTTGGGGCCGACGGGGTGCTTCGCCCAGCCGTGCATCCCGCGCTCCGGCCGGTCGTCGCGCCGACCCGGGCGGCAGGACCAACAGCGCCGACGCCAGCACACCCACGGCGAAGGAGCCGGCTACCACCATGGCGGTCGTGGTTCCCGGGCGGTCGCGGAACAGCAGCCCCCAGCCGGCCAGTGACGCGCCGCCGGCGGCGACCAGGAGCAGGACGAGGGAGACCCGCGTCGCCTTCTCGGTCACCAGGCCACCACCTTTCCCGTGGGGCCTGATGGGAGGGCCGGCGTCATGACGCCTCCACCGGGAACGTCACGTCCGCGACCGGATTGGTGACCGCTCGGCACTGCTCGCCGCCGGGTTCCGCGGCGCCGACGAACCGCCAGCCGCCCACCAGCTTCAGGCAGACCTGCGCGTCAGGCGGCAGCCGGTTCGGGATGAACCACCCGGAATCCCCGAGCTTGCCATCCGGCGAACCACCGTCCTGTGCGTCGCCGCGCGCGTAGCGAATCGTGACGGAGCTGCCGGTGGGGACCTTGGTACCGCCCCCCGCGACCTGTGCGATCACCCGCGCCGGTTCGACCTTCAGCTCGATGGGCCGGGTGTTCGTCACCTGCTCCTGCCGGCACGCGGACGGGGTTTCCAGCCCGGCCAGGCGCACCGGGGCATCCGCCGACATCACGCAGACCTCGCGTCTGCCGACGGTGATCTCGGATGACCACCGTCCCTGGTCATCGGCGCGTTCGTCGGCCAGCACGACACCGCCCTCGCGGATCTGCACGGCCAGGTGACTGAGGCGCAGGTCGGCGCCTGCCTCCGTCACGGTCACCATCGCGGTTACGGGCACCTTCCCCGGCGCGGTGGTCACGGGCTTGGCGGCGGGCTTTGTGGTGGGCGCGGTCACGGGCGCGGTGGCCGTCGGTGGCGCCGTGGGCGACCCTGGCGGATCGTCACCGGCCGAGGCGTGCGGTGCCACCACGAGGCTCGCCAGGGCGACACAGCCGATCGCCAGCGCCGCCGCGTATACGGGCGCCAGGGCCGGGTGCCGCCACAGCGGCGGGCGTGGCGGCGTCACCCGCGGGTGAACGGGTCGGCGGTGCCGGTGCGCAAGGCCTTCACGGAAACGAGTGTCCGGCGGGCCGGAAACCGGCACATCTGTGCCACCACTGGCTTCTTTGACCGGTACGGCCCAGTGCTGGCACGGAGTTCCGGGCGGGTGCGGCGGTGCTAACGTCCGAGCCGTGGACCGGGTGGCGGTGGGGCGTGTCTTCATCGTCGACGACAGCGCACCGTTCCGGGCGGTGGCCCGCGCGTTGCTGGAAAGCGGTGGCTACGAGGTCGTCGGCGACGCCGCGACCGGGGCCGAGGCGTTGGCCGCGGCACCCGTGGCGAGCCCCGACGTCGTGCTGCTCGACGTCGCCCTGCCCGACCTGGACGGTTTCGCCGTCTGCCGCGAGCTGCGGGAGACCGTTCCCGGTGCCACGGTTGTGTTCTGCTCGGTACGCGACGCCGAGCACTACGGGGACGCGGTCGACCAGTCGTCCGCCGCTGGCTTCCTCCCCAAGTCGACGCTGTCCGCGGAGGCGCTCGCGCTTGTCGTGGCGCGGGCGCGGGGGGCCGAACGCAGATAGGCGAGCACGGCCAGGACGCGGCGGTTGTGCTCCGCCTCGTCAGGCAGTGAGAGCCGCAGGAACACGTTGCGTACGTGTGTCTCCACGGTCCGCGTCGTGAGCTGGAGCTCGGTGGCGATCGCGCTGTTCGACCGGCCCTGCGCCATCAGCGCGAGGACCTCCCGCTCCCGCGCGCTGAGCGCGGCCAGCTCGTCGCGCCGCGCCCCGCCACGCTGGCCGGCGAGCAGCGGGACCACCTCCGGGTCGAACGCACAGCCGTCGGAGGCCACCCGGCGGATCGCGCTGAGGAAATCGGGCCCGGTGACCCGGTCCTTGAGCAGGTAGCCGACGCCGCGGGCGGACTGCCCGACCAGCTCGTCGAGATGCGTGACCTCAAGATGCTGGGACAGCAGCAGCACTCCCGTCCCGGGGTGCCGCCGACGTAGCCGGACGGCCGCGCGCAGACCCTCCAGATGGTGGCCGGGCGGCATCCTGATGTCGACGACCGCGAGGTCGGGGCGGTGTCGTTCGACCGCGTCGAGCAGTCCGTCCGCGTCCGCGGCCTGGCCGACGATCACGCATCCGTCTCGTTCCAGCAGGTCGGCGAGAGCCGTCCGGAACAGCTCCGCGTCGTCGGCGAGCACGACCCGAGGCCCCGACGAGGAAGATCGTCCGGGCTGGTTCGTGGCGGGCTGGTCCGTCGCAGGATGGTGAGCGGGAGCAGGCTGGTCAGCTGGGGTGATGGCTGGGGTCAAGGCATCTCCAGGGGCAGGTTGGCGTGGACGGATGTGCCGTCGCCGGGGGAGCTCCGCACGACCAGCCGGCCCTCGATCGCGGCGACCCGGTCGCGCAGCCCGAGCAGTCCGGTCCCACCGGCCAGGTCCGCGCCGCCGACGCCGTCATCGGCAACGGTGACGACCAGCCGGTTCGCGGACACCCGCACACCGACGTGGACCCGAGTGGCGTGGGCGTGCTTCGTGGCGTTTGTGACCGCCTCGGCCGCCACGAAATAGGCGGTCGCGGCCACCTGGTCCGGCAGCGGAGGAAGCGCCGGGCCGTCGATGACGTCGACCGGGTACGCGGACCGGGCCGCGAGCGCCCGCAGCGCGGGCATCAGGCCCGCCTCGGTGAGCACCGCCGGGTGGATGCCGCGGGCCAGTTCCCGAAGCTCCGCCACCGAGGCCTCCAGCCCGTCGGCGGCCCGCCGCAGCAGGACCCCCAGCTCCGGATCGGACGGATCGGGGCCGAGCCGGTCCCGTGCCAGCCGCAGGATCAGCGCGGTCGTGACCAGCTGCTGCTGGGCTCCGTCATGCAGGTCGCGTTCGATCCTGCGGCGCTGCTCGTCGGCCGCCGTGACGATGCGGGCCCGGGAGGCCCGAGCCTCCGTGAGCTGCGCCCGCACCTCCGCGGCGAGCCGCTGGTTGTCCAGCTCCAGCGCGGCGGCCGCGATGGTGGCTTCCAGGACGTGCCGGTCGGCACGCAGCGCCGGATCATGCAGCAGTACCGCGACCACCCGCGGACCGCGCAGGACCGGTGTGACCGCGTCCTGCGGCCGGGGGATGACCGGGCGCCCCGCGGCGTCCACATAGAGCTCGGAGGCGTCGCGGTCGTCTGTGTCGTCCGGGTGGGGGTAGGCGATCCGCAGTGTCGGATCGCCGAGCGCGTGGGCCAGCAGGTCGCGCAGCTCCGCCGGATCCGCCCGCGGCAGCCGGAGCAGTAGGCCACCTACGACGGTGCGGCCGAGCCGGATCCGTAACGCGCCGGCGAGGAAGGCCAGCGGCAGACCCAACGTCGCCAGGTGGGCGATCTCGTTGACCAGCTCGGCGCTCTCACCGGGCAGCCCCGGCTGTGACAGCGACGCGGCGACTCCCGTGATCCCGACGCCGTACACCGGCGCCAGCACGCGGCGGGCCGGTGGCGTCGCGACGAACCACCGGCGAATCAGCAGCCCGCCCACGGCGACGGCGAAGCCGACCTGCGCGCCGTTGATCAGATTCTCCTGCAGCCGGGTCAGGTCGGCGACCAGCACCAGGTTCGGTGTTATCGAGCTGTAGAACGGGACGCCGAGCGGCACGAGGAGCAACACCGTCGCGTACACGGCACCGGTCACCGCCCGCTCGGCCCGCCCATGCAGACGTCCGTCGGGAAAGGCGAGCAGCAGGTGCACCAGGCTCGCCGAGGCCACCGTCCGGCAGAACAACCCGATGGTGTGCGGGACGGGATTGTTCGAGACCTGCAGGTCCTCGGCGAACCAGGCGATACCGACCATCACCATCAGCAGGCCGAGCCGGCCGGGCCGGCGCAGGTGCGCGATGGACCCGGTGAGCAGATAAAGGCCGCCGACGACACCGGAGAAGAAGGTGGTGGTCGTGTCCGGGTCCCGGCCGCCGTCGGACACCCAGAGCGCCGTGGCGCCGAAGAGCGCTCCCACCACTGCCAGTGCCGGTACCCCAACCCCGCCACCATCACGCCGGCTTTTGTCGGGATCTTGGGAAATGCGCTGGAGGCGCCCTCGAAAGCGCCTGTCACGGCCTCCGGCCGGATACTTTGCGGGCGAGGATCGGGCAGCTTCCGTCCGGGTGGCGACGTCGCTCCCGGCAGTGGCGGAACCTGCCTGCGCCTCTCCTTTCTGTGCTGCCGGTACTGCCGCTTCCTCTGTTTGCGCTGTGCCTGCTCCCACGGCCGCGACCCGCGGGGTGGTATGCCCCCGGGCCTGATCGTGTCGGCCCCCGTTCCCCACCCCTGAGCCTTCCCCCGACTCACCGGACCGATCAGGACGCCAATCATTATTCGCGAGACGGTGACTCCGAACAAGGGGGCCGCTCACTCCGGCCGCACATCGCGGAGCTCGGTAATGGAGACTCGCCCGGCCCCATCATACGGAAAGCTGTGCCGTTCACCTCGCCGCGGCCTGGTTCAGCGAACCTTTTCCCTCTCACGGTCCACGGGCAGGGAAGCCGCAGACCGAGCCGACGATGGAAAAGGTTCGGTCTTCATCGGGTATCCGGGCGACCGTGGATTCTTCCTCGTCCGGGTGTCGGCGAGCGTGATTCCCGGCGTTTCCGGCCGGTCGACGGGAAGGCCCGGAACGAGGAGAACTTCGGCGGCTCCGCATACCCGGCGGCCCTCGATCTGATGGCCGGGCGACGATCACAGTCCCCGCACTCGGCGAGACGGGTGGGCCGCCGTTCACACGGCGGCGGACGTCAGGCGCGGAAGGTTCTGCGGTAGGCGTTCGGTGACACCGCGATCGCCTCCCGCAGATGCTGGCGCAGGGAGGTGGCGGTGCCGAAGCCCGCGCGCTCCGCGATGCGGTCGACTGGCAGGTCGGTGTTCTCCAGAAGATGCCTGGCAAGGTCGATCCGCTGCCCGGTGAGCCACTGCCCTGGGCTCTGCCCGACCTCGGCACGGAAGCGGCGGGTGAACGTCCGCCGGCTCATCCCCGCGTGCGCGGCAAGCTCGTCGAGCCCCAGTGCCTGGTCGAGCCGATCGAGGGCCCAGCCGCGGGTCGGCGCCGTCCCGTTGTCCGCGGTGCGTGGGACGGGGCGTTCGATGTACTGGGCCTGGCCGCCGTCCCGCCAGGGCGGAACCACGCTGTTGCGGGCCACCCGGTTGGCGACGCCGCTGCCATGGTCGCGGCGGACGATGTGGAGACAGAGGTCGACTGCCGCGGCCGCACCCGCGGAGGTGAGGATGCGCCCCGTGTCGACGAAGAGGACGCCAGGGTCGACGTCGATGGCTGGGTAGCAGCGCCGGAGGTGCTCCGCATGCCGCCAGTGGGTGGTGGCCCGCAGACCGTCCAGCAGGCCGCCGGCGGCGAGGACGTACGACGCCAGGCAGAGCGAGACCAGCCGGGCGTCGGGGCGAACCTGGCCGAGCGCGTTCGCCAGATCGGCGGGCAGGAGATCGCGGCCGGTGATCCTGGTCATCTCCTCGGCGGGAGGGATGACGACGGTGTCGGCGGTTGACAGCGCCGCTGCGCCACCTGTGACGGTGACGGAGAAATCGGCGGCCGTCCTCACCGGGCCGCCACTCACCGTGCAGGTGGTCACCCGGTACAGCGGCCGGCCGGCGTCGTCGCAGGCATTGCCGAAGATCTTGGACGGCGTGCTGAGCTCGAACGGCATCACCCCGTCCGTCGCGAGGACGGCAACCTGATGCATGGCCCGATCCTTGCACAAGTCGGCCTTCGGGCCACTTTCTGGCGCTCGGGGCCGGCGGCAGTGTGGAGCCATGACGACAACGACGCCCCCGACGACGCCCCCGACGACGTCCACGTTGCCGGCGACGCCGACCGTGACGTCCACGGCCACGGCGATGATGCGTGCGATCAGCCAGGACAGTCTGGGAGGACCTGAGCGGCTGCGGCTGGTCGAGGTCGAACGCCCCGCTCCAGGCCCGTCCGAGGTTCTGGTGCGGGTGCGGGCGGTGGGCCTCAACCCGACCGACTGGAAGCATCGGGCCATGCCGGGCTTCCTCGGGGAGCTTCCGCTCGTCCTCGGCTGGGACGTCTCCGGCGTGGTCGAGGCGGTCGGGCTCGGGGTGACCATCCACGAGGTGGGCGACGAGGTGTTCGGCATGCTGCCGTACCCGTACGGGCACGGTTCCTGCGCCGAGTACGTCATCGCGCCGGCCCGCGTGCTCGTCCACAAACCGGCGGAGCTCGATCACGCTCACGCCGGTGCGATTCCGCTGGCGGCGCTGACCGCCTACCAGGCGCTGGTGGACACCGCCAGTGTGCGGGCCGGCCAGCGGGTGCTGATCCACGCCGCGGCCGGCGGAGTCGGGCACTTCGCGGTCCAGATCGCGAAGTCGCTCGGGGCGTATGTGATCGGTACCGCCAGCGAGGTCAAGCACGACCTGCTTCGCGGGCTCGGCGCCGACGAACTGATCGACTACCACCATGAGGACTTCGAGCGGGCAGCCGGGGGAGTCGACGTCGTCATCGATCCGATTGGTGGCGATTACACGGCCAGGTCGCTGCGGACGCTGCGCCCGGGTGGTGTCCTTGTGTCCCTCGCGCTCACCGAGACTCAGCCGATGCCGCAGGAGGCTGCCCGGCGCGGTGTCCATCACCGGCTGATGCTGGTCGAGGCCGATCAGGAGGGCATGCTTGCGGTCGCCGAGCTGGCGCGGACGCGGCGGCTCCGCCCCGTCATCGAGGCCGCCTTCCCGTGGGAGGAGGCGGCGAAGGCGCATGCGGTGGGCGATGGCGGCCGGGTGACCGGCAAGCTCGTGCTCACCGTCGGATGATCGGTGCACGATGGGCCGGGCGGCCCGCCACGGCCGGGATGAAGCCATCGCGGGGCGGCGGGCGGCGGGCGGCGGTGCGGCCGGGGTGCCAGCAGCGCCCGGTGCGGCGTGGCAGCAGGCGGTGCGGCGTGGCAGCAGGGCGGTGCGGCGTGGCAGCAGGCGGTGCGGCGGGAAGGAGCCAGGGTATGAGCACGGCTGATGGCATGAACACACTGCCTCGAGAGCTGCGGGAATTGGTCGAAACCGGCCCACTCGCGCATCTGAGCACCATCAACGCGGACGGGAGTCCGCAGGTCTCCGTCATCTGGATCGGCCTCGACGGCGACGATCTGGTCAGTGGCCACATGTCGTGGTACGCGAAGCTACGCAACATCGAGCGGGATCCCCGGGCGGTGCTGTCCTTCGCCGCGCCCCGGGAACCCGGCGTGGTCATGAACCCGTACGCCGTGCTGCACACGCGGGCCATCGTGCAGCCCAGCGACGAAGCCTGGGGCCTGCTCGATCGCCTGACGAGAATCTACGTCGCGGCGGACGCGCGGTTCCCGGCGCCCCAGGGCCCCGGCTACATCGTCCGGTATCGCGTGCAACGCATCGGCGGGGTCGGCCCCTGGGCGGCGGCCCGCCGCTGAGCTGCCCGCGGCGCACCTCGGCCGGCCGGCTCCCGGGATCAGACGCGGCGGGTGAAGGACAGATGGGTGATGCCGCTGGGGGAGGAGACCGTCTCGATGTCGAAGCGCTCCTCGAGGCCCTCCTGGCCGTCCCACAGCCGGGTGCCCCGGCCGAGCAGGATCGGGACCACCGCGACGTGCATCGAGTCGATCAGGTTGGCGGTCAGGAAGTCACGCACGATGGTCGGGCCGCCGCCGATGCGCACGTCGAGGTCGCCGGCGGCCTCCCGGGCGAGGTCGAGTGCCTGCTTCGGCGCCGCGTCGATGAAATGGAACACGGTGCCGCCCTCCATCTCGATGGACGGCCTCGGATGATGCGTGAGAACGAAGACCGGGGTGTGGAACGGCGGGTTGGGCCCCCACCAACCGCGCCATTCCCGGTCGGTGCCGAGATCCTCCCACGGGCCGGTCTGGGGGCCGAACTTGCCGCGGCCCATGATCTCGGCTCCGATACCGGGGCCGAAACGCTCGGCGTAGGCGTTGTCGACGCCGGTGCTGCCACCCGGCTGGCCGTGCGAGGCCCGGCCGAACCGGGTGGCGAACGCCCACTCGTGGAGGCGGATGCCGGCGTGGCCGAACGGTGCTTCGAACGTCGGGCCCTCGCCGGTGGCGAATCCGTCGAGTGAGATCGCGAAGTTGTGGACACGTACCGCCGACATCGCTGCTCCCGGTGCTGGTGATCTGCAAGCGGTCGCCGCCAGGCTAGCGAGATCAGTGGAGGTCCGCATCTCCCTGGGTGGCTGGAGTCCTGCGCAACGCGACAGGTGTTGGGCGGAACGAGGCGCCCCGACGGCAGTTTCTGTATTTGTTTCCCGGCACCGGTCCGTCGGTGTAGCACTGATTCGTGCAGCCTCTTACGGTCGTCATCGTTCACCGCGACCAACCGGAGCGACTCCTCGACACCATCGACGCGTTCCGCGCGCAGGACATCCCCGTCACGATCACGATCGTCGACAACGGATCGGTGACCATCCCGCCGGTCGAGGCCGACGACGTCACGGTCGTGCTCGGCGGCGCCAACCTGGGATTCGGGCCGGCGGCGAACATCGGCTACCGCAGGTTCCTCGCCGACCCGGACGCGGGTGAATGGGTTGTGCTCGCGCCGCACGACGCACTGCCCGAACCGACCTGCCTGAGCCACATCCTCGGCGTGCTGGCCGAGCGGCCGCGGGCAGGGCTCGCCTGCGCGGACGTCGGTGACGGTGCGACCCCGGTCATCGACGCCTACCTCGGCGGGATCCTCGTGCCCGCGAGCGTCGACGCGGGCTGGGAGACGGTCGGGCATCCGCACGGCACGCTGATGTTCGCCCGGCGGGCCTGCCTCGACGAGGTGGGAATCTTCGACGAGCGCTACTTCGCGTACTGCGAGGAAGCCGACCTGGCGCTGCGGGCACGCGCCGCCGGCTGGGAATCCGGGCTGGTACGGGGCGCGATGGTCAAGAACCCGTATGTCGGCTCGCCCTCCGGGGCGATCGACTACCTGCAGCTGCGAAACACCCTGCTGATGGTGCGGGAGCACTTCGGCCGCTATCACGTGTTCATCCGGCTCTGCATCGCGTTGTTGCAGCTTGGTACGGGTGCGATCAGGCCAGCCCGTCGGGGCCCCTACTGGCACCCCGACGGGCGTGTCCGCGGCATCGTCGACTTTCTCCGCGGGCGTTTCGGCCCGCCGCCGGCGCACCTTTACACGAAACGCTGAGTGCGCCGGCCGGGCACATGCCGCTGCCGCTGCTATGCCGCCGTACCGCTGCGGCCTCAGGTCAGGGCGCGGGGCAGACAGCCCCCGCCCAGCCCATGACGTGGCAGTAGGTCTCGCGGCTGACCTTCCACCGGCCCTCGCTGATCACGGCCTTGCCGGTCTGCAGACCGAAGGTCACCCCGCCCTGGTAGGTGATCTCGTAACGCAGCGACGCATGCCGCGGGTCGGTGAAGACGATGTCGCGGGTGGTCACCGTGGCGGTCGACGTCGCTGTGGGGAAATTCTGAATGGCCTGCTCCAGGGTGCCAGCCAACGACGGACCCGCCTCGACCGCGGCAAGGGAGTACGCCGGGTCCTGGCCACTCGTGAATGCCTGCGCGTAGGCCTGCTGGACCGCGTTTCGGGCTGCCGCAACGTCCCGTGGCTGGCGGCCGGCTTTGGCCGGGCAGATGGCCCCGGCCCAGCTCATGACGGTGCAGTAGGTCTCGCGGCTGACCTTCCACCGGCCGTCGCTGATCACCGCGGTGCCGTTCTGCACGCCGAAGTCGATGCCGCCCTGGTAGACGACGTGGAAACGCAGCCCGGCCGTGCGAGGCCCCTGGAGCTTGATGTCACTGACCGTCACCTGTGCGGTGCTGGTGGCCTGCGGGAAGTTCTGCATGGCCTGCTGCAGGGTGCCGGCCAGCGCCGGCCCGTCCTCGACGGCGGCGAGGGCGTACGCCGGGTCCTGGCCGCCGGTGAAGGCCTGCGTGTAGGCGGCGGTGATCGCGGCCTGCGGCCGGTGCTGGGTCGGTGCGGGCCGGGGCCCGCCGGCGGTCGCCGTCTGGGCGGGAATCTGCGCCACGATGGCGACGGCGGCAAGCGTCAGCCAGGCCAGGCACCCCCGCCGTGCCCGCTGCCTGCGCCGACCTTCCTGGCCGTTCCGATTCGGCCGCAGGCTTCGCCTGCTTCCGGTGGCGGGCTGCTGGGCCGGGCGCACCCCGGTCTGGTCGGACATCGTCATTGTCTCCTCCTCCGCGGCAAGGTTGCCGCCGATACAGGAGAGTCCGCACGGCCCGGGATGGTTTACCCGGAAAAGACAACGATTCGCGGATCAGTGCCCTCGGCCAGACCGGCCGGACCTCGTTGCGCTTCGACGGCGGCGCCGCCACCGAGCTCGCCGTCCTGTGGACGACCAGTGAGAACGGCCTGTGCACCGTCACCGCCGCGGTTCCCGCCGGGGCGACGAACGCCCAGTTCCTGCTGCGCTACGGCAGCAACAACTGTTCTGGGCCGTGGACGACTTCAGGGCCACGACGTCCACCACGGCGCAGGTATCGAGCACGGCTGTAGGTATCGAGCACGGCTGTAAGGATCGAGCGCGGCGTAGGCGTCGAGTGCGACCGGCGGGTGTGTCTCTCCCCGCCCGCCGGTCGGCTGTCAGACTCCGAGGCTTCGGCGCATCACGGCGGTCGCCGCAGCTGTTTTCGTGCGCAGGGGAAGGACCGCGCCGACGACTCGGTAGGTACGGTTGATCAGTCCGGGAACGTGGACGAGATCCCGGCCCAGGGTGGCCAGTGAACCCGTGGCGACGACCTCGGGGGTCAGCGTCCACGGTGGCAGGCGGGTGCTTCCGGAGCGTGCCTGAAAGGGCGTGGCCGTCGTTCCGGGCAGTACGGTCTGGAACAGCACGCCGCTGTCACGGTTCTCGTGCCAGACGGCCGTCGCATACGAGAGCAGAAACGCCTTCCCCGCCGAATAGACGGCGCTGTGCCCGATTGGTGCCAGGGCGTTCACCGAGGCGATGTGGATCACGGCACCGCGGCCGCGACCGAGCATCGAGGGCAGGACAGTTCGGGTCAGCAGTGCCGGAGCCAGCATGTTGAGGTGGACCAGGTCCGTGTACGCGGCGTTGTCCGTGGCGGTGAACGGTCCCTTGATGCCGATTCCGGCGCTGTTGACCAGCACGTCCACACGCCGCCCGTCGACAAGGCCCGGCAGCTTGTCGACGAAGGAGGGATCGGCCAGGTCCAGGGGATGAGCAACCGCCCGGACGCCGTGTTCGGCGCGCAGCGCGGCGGCCACCCGGACCAGGTTCTCGGCGTCGTCGCTGGTCAGGATCAGATCCACACCGAGGGCGGCGAGAGCTTCGGCGTAGGCCCGGCCGATGCCCGACGACGCGCCTGTCACCAGCGCCCACCCGCCGTCGGCCGCCTGGGCGAGAACGGCCTTGCCGGCCGCCGACATCCGCAACGGCGCCCGCACCCGCATCCGCATCCGCCCCTCGGTCCGTGGCCCTGGCCTCCTGGCGGGCAGGCCCAGCCGCTCTCTCAGTGCCCTGCCCAGCCTGTTCCGCACTATCCGCAGAATGCCGAAATAGCGCTTTTCGAGCGTCGTCTGGTAAACCCAGCCGGTCTTCTCGACGCCGTCGACCACGACCGGCCCGACGTATAACGGCCGCGGCCTGCTGTGGTGGTAGAAGTCGCGCAGCGCGGGAACCTCGGTGCCCATGATGACACTGTGTCTGCCGGCCTTTCCGCCCTGGTGCAGCACATGGCACCAGAACAGGAGGGAACGCCAGCTCCGGCGCAGCGACGGCGCGAGCCAGGCGCAGGTGAACTCCTGGGTGTCTGTTTCGTCGACCTCCATCTCGCAGCGGGCCCGCGCTGGCTGCGGAATTCGGGTGAGAGTGCGGAAGGGGGGAGTCACGTTCAGTACGAAGCCGCCGACGAGGTCGGGGCCGTCGAAGGTGGCGAAGACGCGCGCAAGGCGCAGATATTCGATTTCGACGGAATATCCAGAATATCGGGCATAGTGTGCGGTGAATTCGGCCAGTTCGGTGTCCGTGCGCAGCCGCCTCAGCCGGAACGCGTGTCGCCCCACAGTGCCATGGTAGGGAGGGTCGGCGGTTCCGCGCGGCGGCGGCTGCCTGCGGAAGGCTTCCACTGTCGCCGGAGCAAAAAGTGAGGATTTCGGCTGCGAGGATAGCCAAATCTTCACTTCCTGTGGATCGTCAGGTGATCGTGCACCCCAGTTTGCGCCTGTTGGCGATAGTTGTTGGCGTCGTGCGGCGGCGCGGGATCCCGGCGGGTCGCTAGGGGAGCGCGCGGCGCAGGAGACGGTGCGCCAGCGCCGGGTACTGTCGTGGCAAAAGCCGCACCACGGCATCGGTGATCTTGGCGTCGGTGCCCACGAGGATACGCGGTCGGTTCGCCTCGACGCCCCGCAGAATTGTGGTCGCGGCCTTCTCCGCGGGAAGCCTCAGTAGCTTTTCGTTGTAAAGTCGGGCACGTCGAAGCTGCTCGTCGGTGATCTCCAGGTCTCGGCGCCGCGCCTCCGCGAGCGCGGCGGTGGCAATGTTGGTCTTCACCCCGCCCGGGTGGACGACGGTGACCCGCACCGGATGGTTTCCCTGCAGCATCTCGATGCGCAGGGTCTCGGTAAAGCCCCGTACCCCGAACTTCGAGGTGCAGTAGGGGCCGAGCTCGGGCTGGGCCATGAATCCGTTCAGGCTCGAGATGTTGATGACATGGCCGTCGCCGGAGGCGATCAGATACGGCAGGAACGCCTTGGTGCCGTGCAGCACACCCCACAGGTTCACGGACAGGACGCGCTCGAAGACCGTCCAGTCGGAGTCGAGGATCGTGGTACCGGCGCCGGCGATCCCGGCATTGTTGTAGAGCTGGTGGACGGACCCGAAGCGGGCGTTGACCTCGGTGGCGAAGACCTCCACCGCGGCGCGGTCACTGACGTCGAGGTGGCTGGTGTGCAGGTCGGGCACGTCGGCACCGGCGGCCGCCTTGACCAGGTCGGCGGTCTCGGCGAGGCCGGCGTCGTCGATGTCCGCCAGGGCCAGCCGGGCGCCCCGGCCGGCGAGGCCCAGGGCGAGGGCGCGGCCGATACCCGACGCGGCGCCGGTGACGACGGCGACCCTGCTGTGGAAGGTGGTCAGCGTGCTTCTCCTCCGTGCTGGGCCGCTCCCGACCGGGCGGTTCGGGCTTTGCCGGCCGCCGGGGCCTCGCCGGCCGGGCGGGCTGTGCTGGCGCGGGCTGTGCTGGTGTGGTCGGTGATGAGCTCGACGAGCTGGTCGACGACGCCCGGTGCGAGGTGATGGCGCAGGCCGGTGATCTCGACGTGCCGCGCTCCCGTGATCGCCGCCGCGGTGGCCCGGCCGCCGCTGGGATGAACCATCAGATCGGCGTCGCCATGGATGACCAGGGTCGGAGCGGTGACGGCGGCGAGCGAGGCGGTGCGGTTGCCCGAGGCCTGGATCGCGCCGATCTGCCGGGCGACCCCGGCCCGTCCCCGCGGGCCCGGCCCGCGGTCCCAGGCCCGGGCGGCCCAGTCGGATTCGACGTCCACATCGGGCGGGTAGGTGGCCGACCCGATATGCCCGAGCAGCGCCAGATGGCGGGCCACGGCCTCCTCGCGGTCGCGGGGCGGGCGCCTGGCCATCAGCCGCAGCGTCGACCGGGCCGGCTGTCCGACCTGACGCGCCCCCGTGGTGGAGAAGATCGAGGTGAGGGTGGCGACCCGCTCCCCGTGGCGGGCGGCGAGCGACTGGGCGATCATGCCGCCCATCGACATGCCGACGACATGGGCGCGGGCGACGCCGAGCTGGTCGAGCAGCCCCACCGTGTCCTCGACCATGGCGGCCAGGCTGTAGGCGTCGGGGCGGGGGCGGGCCAGCAGCAGCCGGGCCCGGCCCGGCGGAGGCGGCGATGGTGACGCGGCGGGGAACGTCGTCCGACCGACGTCACGATTGTCGAACCGGATGACTCGCAGGCCACTGGACAGCAGGCCGGCCACCATCGACTCCGGCCAGGACGCCAGGTCGAGGCTGAGCCCGGCGATCAGCAGCACCGGGACCGCGCCACCCGGATCGTTCCGGCCGCTCTGCCCGCTCTGCCCGTTCTGGCCGCTCTGCCCGGACCGGTCGGACTGATCCGGCTCGTCGATCCGATAGCAAAGCCGCATCCCGTTGGGCAGGTCGCAGAACCGCTCGTCCTGCCCAGCGGAGGCCGGTGCCGATGCCGGGGCTGCTGTCAGCGCCGAGGCCGGTGTCAGCGTCTGAGTCGGGGTCGGGGCCTGCCGGGCTCGGGTGAACCGCAGCTCGTCGTCCTCCACCGGCATCCGCCGCAGCAGCCTGACATCACCGAAGTAGTCGAACGACGTCCGCCACGGTGCCCGGTCGCCCTGCCGGGGCAGCTCGTCGATGGAACGCTGGATGTAGCCGGCGCCGAAATCGAGGAACGGCTGGGTGCTCAGTGCTGGGCCGGTGACCGCCGGGCAGGCTGTGTCGTAGCCGTTCGCGTCCATATGGGCCAGCAGGCGGCACAGGTGCTGCGCGAGCAGGCCGACCTTGAGCGTCCAGGAGGAGTTCGTATAGCCGACCAGGTAGGCGAAGTTCGGCACGCCGGAAAGCATGAGGCCCTTGTAGGAGACGGTGGACGGCAGCCGCACCGGCTCCCCGTCGACATCCAGGCTCACGTCGCCGAGCGATTTCAGGTTCAGCCCGGTCGCGGTGACGATGACATCCGCCGCCAGCTCCCGGCCGGATTCCAGCAGCACACCGTCCTCGGTGAACTCGGTGATCCGGTCGGTGACGACCGAGGCCGCACCGCGGCCGATCGTCCGGAAAAGATCGGCACCGGGGGCGATACACAGCCGCTGATCCCACGGGTCATACGGCGGGTTGAAATGCTCGTCGACCGGATAACCGGCGGGCAGCAGCATCCTGGTCAGCCGGCGGAGGATGCGGCGGGCCGCCGTCGGATACCGCCGGCAGAAACGCCAGATCGCCTGCTGGCGAAAAATGTAGAGGGGGCGGATGATCGCGTGCGCGCGTTCCGCGCCGACCGCGCGCCGCAGCCCGATGGACAGCACGTCTTTGCTGGCCATCGGCAGGATGTAGGTGGGCGTCCGCTGCAGCATGGTCACGTGCTTCGCGGTGGCGGCCAGCGCCGGGACCAGCGTCACCGCTGTCGCACCACTGCCGACCACCACGACCCGTTTCCCGGCGCAGTCGAGATCCGCCGGCCAGTGCTGGGGGTGGACGATCTGCCCGCGGAACCGTTCCCGGCCTTCGAACCGCGGGGTGTAGCCCTCGTCGTAGCGGTAGTAGCCGGTCGCCGACAACAGCCAGGAGCAGGTCAGCGTCCGGCGGGTCCCGGACCGGCCGCCTTCACCGTCGCCGCCGAGTGATCCGCCGCCGCTTTCGCCGCCGCTGCCGCTTTCACCGCTGCTGTTGTCGTCGCCGACCTCGACCTCGACGGTCCAGCGCGCGTCGGGGGACGACCAGGAGGCGCCGACGACCTTCGTCCGAAGGTGGATCCTGCTCGCGATGTCGAACTCGGCCGCGGTCTCGTGGAGGTAGGTGAGGATCTCGTCGCCACCGGCGAGTGATCCGTCGCCGCGCCACGGCTTGAACTCGTAGCCGAACGTGTGCAGGTCGGAGTCGGAGCGGATACCCGGGTACCGGAACAGGTCCCAGGTGCCGCCGATCGCCCCGCGTGCCTCCACGATCGCGTAGCTGCGCCGAGGATGGTCCCGCTGCAGGTAGTACGCCGCGCCGATACCGGAGATCCCCGCCCCGACGATGAGGACGTCGACGTGCTCGGGAAGGTTGGCCTGCTCGGGAAGGCCGACTTGCTCGGGGAGGCTGCGCGTGCGCTCGGCAGAGCCGCGGGCGTGCGCGGCGGAGTCGGGGTTCGGCGACATTCGGTGACCTCCCAGCCGGCATCAAGCACCGTATGGGGACTTATGGTGTCGCTGCCGCGCGCGATCCGCCAGGGATGCAGTGCACCATCCTGGATGGAAACTGGTGCAGATTGCACTGCCTGCCGTAGGTTCGGGTCGTGTCCTGGGACCTTCCGCCCAGCCGGATCCGCGAGCTGCTGCGCCGCGGCGCCGAGCTGGTGCTTCATCCCAAGCCGGAGTGGCTCGACGAGCTCGACGCGGCGACCCTCGCCGGGCCGGCCCGCCAGCAGGTCGCCGAGGACCCGGTGCTCGCCGCGGCCATCCGGCGCAGCAACCGCTCGAACCTGCGCTACTGGGCGGCGGCAAACATCCGTGCACCGGGGGAGCGGGTACCCGCCGATCTGGGGGATGTGCCGCTCGCGGTCGCCCGCGACCTGGTCCGCCGCGGCCTGGACGACGCGATGCTCGGCGCCTACCGATCCGGGCAGAGCGTCGCCCTGCGCTACTGGATCGAGATCGTGTTCACCCTCACCTCCGACCCGGAGGAGCTGCAGGTCCTGCTGGACGTCTCCTGCCGCTCGATCGCCACCTACATCGAGGACACCGTCGACGCGATCGCCGCCCAGATGGACCGGGAACGTGCCGACCTCACCCACGGCACCCACGCCGAGCGCCGCGAGGCCGTCACCCTGCTGCTGGACGGGGCGCCGCTGTCCCCGCAGCGTGCGCAGCAGCGGCTGGGCTATCGCCTCGAAGGCGCGCACTGGGCGGCCGTCATCTGGAGCGACGACCCCGACATCGACCTCGCCGACCTCGACCGGGCCGCCGACCTGCTCGCCGTGGCCGCCGGCGACCCCCGGCCACTGACCGTGCTCGCCAGCGCCGCGACCCGCTGGGTCTGGGTCCACGGCGAGCCGGACCTCGCCCGGCTGCACGCCACCGCCGCCGAGATCCCGGCCGCCCGCATCGCGATCGGCCGCCGCCGGGTCGACCTCGACGGGTTCCGGCGCAGCCATCATGACGCCCTCACCGTGCAGCGGATGCTGGCCCGGCTGGGCGCCCCGCGCCAGATCGCCACCTACGCCGATGTGGAGCTCGTCGCGCTGCTCACCGCCGACCGCGAACGCGCCGACCAGTTCGTCGCCGGCGCCCTCGGGGATCTCGCCACCGCCCCGCCCGAGCTTCGCGAGGCGGTACGCACCTTCGTCGCCGCCGGCTGCAACGCCACCGCCGCCGCGGCCCGGCTCTACACCCACCGCAACACCCTGCTGCGCCGACTCGCCCGCGCCGAGCGTCTGCTACCGGTGCCGCTCGCCGACAACCTCATCCCGGTCGCCGCCGCACTGGAGATCCAGCACTGGCACACCGGCACCTGACCGCCGCGGAATCCGAATGTGAGGCCGCCGCTGTCGCTGTCGAGCAAAGGTTGAGGATTTTAGTCGTACTGACAACCAAAATCCTCAAATCTTGCGGATTGCCGAGCGCCTCCGGGCCCTTTTTATCGCTTTTGATTGATTTGCAGGGGCTGTGCGACGGCGCGTGATCCCCAGTGGGTGGTCCCCGATCGTGGGTGAGTTCTGGCCAGACGCGGCACGTCCCGCGAACTCAGGGCAGCAGGTCCGCGCAGCCGGACTCCTCCGGCAGCAGCGGGCGGAACCTGATCCGCCACTGCCTGCCGTCGGACGTCCACAGGGCGGTGCTCACCGCGGTGCTGGCCGCCGCCAGCACCGCCCGCGCCTGGTCGCCGCGGACCGTGGCGCAGGTTATCCGGGTGAGCGAACCGAACGGCTCACCCGGAAGCGGCGGCCCGGGCCAGGCCGGCCCGCTCGCGGTGGTGACGGCCATGGGGCCGGCTGGCGCAGACTCGGCGGACACAGGGCCGGCGGACACAGGGCCGATGGGCGCAGATTCGGCGGGCACAGGTTCGACGAGCGCGGCCACGGCGGCCGGGACGTACGGCCCGGCATCGCTGACCGCACGGGGGCCGAGCGTGGCTGGTAGATCGATCAGCGCGTCCAGCAGCCGCTGGAGATCCTTCCGCGCGGATCGCTGCCTCGCCGTCAGTCCGCTGCCACCGATCACGTGCGAGTACTCGGACAGCGCGTACACCGACGTCGTCCGGACACCATCCGAGGTGCGGACGGTGAACAGGGTCGACGACGAGTCGGTGATCCGCGGCTGGCCGAAGTCCCGGTGGCCACCGGCACCGGCCGCGACGGCGCGTTCGACGAGCCCGCGGACGTCCGCGGCCGAGATGCGCCGAAGCTGGACTGCGGGCAGCGCCGGCCCCGGCTCCACGGCGGACGCCGGATCCTGGCTGATCACCCGGCCGTCCTCGTAGACCACCACCTTCGGTAGCCGGACGGCCTGCGTGTCCGGGGCGACCATGCCGCCCAGCACATCCACCCGGATGGCCACGGTTCCGGGGTTGTGACCCGGGACGGTGGTGTCAGTGATGTCGGAGGTGTGGGTCGGACGGTCGGGCTGTCCGGTGCCGTCGGTTCCAGCGCACGCCGTGGCTGCGGCAGCCACGGCAGCCAGGGAAATGGCGGCCGCCACCAGCCCGGCGCCGCGGTGCGTCCTCGTCGTCATGGGTCTTTCGACGGAACGGCACGCGGTCTGGTTCGCGTCTTCCGCCGGGAACCTGCTGGCGATCGTGGAGAAGTCAAACGCCGCCACACTCGAACATCACCAGCTGTCACCGGACAGATGCCGCCTCCGGTCGGTCGGGAAGTGCCCCTTACCCGGTGGCGGCGGAGACCTGCCACGACTGCTCGACGCGGCGCCGCGCGAGGCCCGTGACGTCATCCGTGCGCTGGTACGCACGGACCTCGGCTGACCGGCCGAATCCCAGCCGGCCTCAGCCGACCTCAGCTGCCTGCGGCGCTGCGCTCGTAGGCGCCGTCGCGCAGGATGGGCACCACGTCGTCGGCGTCGGCATGTGCCGCGCACAGCACGTCGTCATCCCAGCCTCGGGCCCGCAGTTCCTGGCCGGAGGCCGAGGCCATCAGCTCGCCGGGCAGATCCGCCGCCGCGGCGCGGAACGCCGCCATCGCCGCCCGTGCCTCGGGTGACACCGCGGACGTCGGTAGTCCCCCCGCGTCAACGGTGCGCGCAATGATGCCGCCGGCGCCGAGCAGGTCCTCCACCGCCGGCCGCAACGGACCCAGGTGCGGGGTGCCGGACGGATCCGGCCAACGTTCCCCGGCGGCGATGACCGCCACGGCCTGCCCCGCGCCGATCCGTTTGGCGAGCCACCCGCCGACCGCAGCCGCGTTGCGTAGACAGCCGGCGATCACGGCGGCGGCACCCAGCTCCTGGGCCCGCGCCGACAGCGTCGCCCCGTTCGGCGACGTCAGCACCAGCCGCGTACCGGCCGGGATGGCGGTCAGCCTCGCCGGCGACAGCGACCACCGGCTGGACGGATCATCCCGGCTACCTGCCAGCGCCGCGCCATGCTCCACGGCGAACCCACGCGCGGACGCATCGCGCCAGCGATAAGGCCACACCCGGGCACCGCGCGCGACGGCGACCGACACCGCTGTGCTGAACCTAAGGACGTCGACGACGACAAGGACACATCCAGCCCGGGCAAGCACCGCGAGATCCTCGCCGCCCCACCCGAACCTGAGCGGGTACTCGCGCTGGTTGGTGAAGACATCCGCCCCGGCCACTGCGCCGGCATGCACAACCACGCTGCGATGGTGACATCCCCGGATCGGGCCATGCCGCTGAGGGCGGCGGTGTCACACCGGCAGATGTGCCGGACATGTTCTGGTCGGCCGACCACGTCGACAGCGGAGGTTGATCAGGAGATGAGGCGACGGAGAACCGATCGTCCCGAAGGCGGTGAACTGATCCAGCGGGTGCGCTCCGCGGACCCGCTCGCGCCCGACCTCACCAGCAGCGAGGACGTCGCCCGCCTCGTCGACGAGCTTGCATGTGCGGTGGTGCGGACGGGGCCTGCCGAGCCCGCTGTGCCTGCCGCCGGATCCGTGCACCGCACTGCGACCGCGCAGGCTTTGGGCTACAGCCTGACCCGGGCACCGGGAGCCGACGAGAAACCGATCACCGCGGGGCGGATTGACGCCGGTCGGACTGAGGCCGGTCGGATCGGTGCGAGAGGGCGGCGTGTGGTGGTCGCCGCGCTGGTGGCCGTGGCCCTGCTGGGAACGGCGGCGTTCACCTTCGGCAACGACCTCATTGCACGAACCGGAATGTTCGGCTCGCCGGGGATGACGGAAAACGACACGAGCGAGTGGCTCAACACCGGTGCCTCGGACTTCCGGGAGGTCATGGAATCGCTGCAACCGAACGACATCCCGTTGCCGGCTGGCCGTAGTTGGCAGCCCGTCATCGACAACAGTGTCGCGAACGGCCAGCGGGAAGGCGCGTTGATGCAGGTCACCGGGGTCCGGGCGGCCTTCGCGTTCTACGCGGAATGTGTCTGGGACTACGAATGGCTCGTCGCCCGCCAGGCGGGTGACAGCGGCCGGGTCGACCGCGCGGTCGAGGTGATGGGCGGTATGGCGTCCTGGCCGATTGTCATCGCGACCGACGGAGGTGGCGTTCGGGACTGGCTTCGCAATATGGCCGACGCGGCGGCGCGTGGCGACGAGGGTCCGGTGCGGCAGAACCTGGCGGCGAACTGCGACGCCGACTGGATCGGTGCCACCCCGTGACCGGTGAGAGCCTGACCCGCGCCGCGTTCCCGGCGACGTCGTCGTTCCTCGCGACGTCGCCGTCTGTCCGAACCACATCCGCGACGGATCCGGAGATGTCCGCACCAGGCCCGGCAGCCTCGGTGGAGGAGCGGTTCACCGGTCTGGTCAATGTGGTCGGTCCGCGGGTGCTGGCGTTTCTCGCCCGCCGTGTCGATCCGCCCGCGGACGCCGCCGACCTGCTCGCCGACGTCCTGATGACCGCCTGGCGCCGGGTCGGCGACCTCCCGTCCGACGACGACGCGGCGGCTGCCTGGCTGTTCGGCGTGGCCCGCCACACGCTCGCCAACCACCGCCGCTCCCAGACCCGCCGGGCCGCACTCGCCGACCGCCTGCGAGACCATCTCGCCACGGTCGTCCCGACGCGAGAGGCGCTGACCGGCGCTGCGATGGCTGACGACGTGATGACCGACGAGGCCGTCGAAATCCGGGCCGGGCTGGCGCGGCTCAGCGAGGCCGACAGGCTGGTTCTCACCCTCTCCTGCTGGGACGGCCTGACCGCGGACGAGATCGCCGGCGTTCTGCGGATCACCCCGGCGGCCGTCCGGCAACGCCTGCGCCGCGCCCGCACGCGCCTGCGCCGCCTGTTGGACGCCTGACGCCTGACTTCTGGCGTCTGGCGTCTGGCGTCTGAGGCGTCAGGCGTTACTCGGCCACCGCCAGGACGATCTTCCCCTGGATGTGGCCCTGCTCGGCCCGCTCGTGTGCCCGCCAGGCTTCGGCGAGCGGGAAGACGCTGTCGATACCGGCCCGCACGGCACCGGATTCGAGGAGTGCGGCGATCTCAGCCAGCTGGTCACCGGCGGAGCGGACCTGGCCGCTGCGAATCAGGACGCCGCGCCGGGCCAGCTCCTCCTCGCCGAAGTCGCCGTAGAACACCGGGCTGAGCACGCCACCGTCCCTGATCGCAGGGGTGAGGCGGTGGGCGTTCGGCCCTCCGACGGTGTCGAACAGGACGTCGACATCCTTCACGACGTCCGTGGCCTGGGTTGTCGTGTAGTCGATGTACTCGTCGACACCCAGCCCACGCAGGAACTCCTCGTGCCGCGTCGACGCGACGGCGATCACCCGGGCGCCGAGAACGCGCAGGAACTGGACGAGGAGGTGCCCGACGCCCCCGGCGGCGCCGTTGACCAGCACGGTGCTCCCGGGGGTCACACGAGCATGGTCCCGGATGAACTGCCAGGCCGTGAGGCCCGCCATCGGGACAGCCGCGGCCTCGATGTGACTGACTCCGGCCGGCTTGCGCGCGAGCTCCGTGGCCGGTGCGGTCGTGTACTCGGCGTAGCCTTTCGACGCGCCTATCTCGGTGGGGAAGCGAAGCAGCCCGAAGACCTCGTCCCCCACCGCCCAGGCGGTGACGCCGGGCCCGGTGGCCGTGACGACGCCGGACACGTCCGTCCCTGGCGTGAACGGGAAAGGGACGACTGGTCGGAGTTCCGCGGGGATCGAGGCGAGCCCGGACCGCGCGTACCAGTCCGGCGGGTTCACCCCGGCGGCGTGCACCCGCACGAGGACCTCACCCGGGCCGGGCTCTGGACGGCCGACGTCGGCGAGCTGGAGCTCGCGGGGCGGGCCGGGGCGGTGCACGAGGATGGTTTTCATGCGAGGTCGTCTCCTGATCGTCAGACGAAGGTCACCACATTCCGGAGCGGCGCTCCGGATGCTAGACGGAGCACTGCTCCGATTTCAACCTCGGTGGACGGCGTGAGCGCTGGACCGGACTCGCCCGGTCACCGCGACCGGCGCGCGGATGCCCGTCGCAACTACGACCACATCCTCGCCACCGCGGCGGTCGTGCTGGCGGAGCAGGGCGTGCAGGCGTCCCTACGCGACGTCGCCCGCCGCGCCGACGTCGGTCTGGGCACCCTCTATCGGCATTTCCCGACCCGCGAGGCGCTCCTGGAGACGCTGCTGCGCCAGGGTTTCGAACGGCTCGTCGAGCTCGCCGGCAGCCTGCGCGCGACCCACCCACCCGAACAGGCCCTCACCAGATGGCTCCACGAGCTCGCCGCCGGCGCCAGCGTCTACCGCGGTCTACCGGCCTCGCTGGTCGCGACCCTGCAGGACCCGACATCGGCGCTTTTCGCGTCCTGCTCCGCGCTGCAGAACGCGGGCGCCGGCCTGGTCGAGAACGCCCAGCAGGCCGGCGCCGTCCGGGCTGACATCACCGGCCCGGACGTCTTCGCGCTCGTGGGAGCGGTCGCGTCGATGGCCGAACACTCCGCCTTCCGGGGCCGCACCGCCCTTCTGCTCGACGTCGTCATCGACGGGCTGAAGAGACCGGCGGGTGGCTAGCCGCGGCCGAGTGATCACCGGGGGCGCCGCCTCGGACCTGCCGCAGACCGCGCCGGTCCCAGACCCGGATCGTGTGGTCCTCGCTGACGCTGACGATCTCGGTGCCGTCCGGGGTGATGGCCACACCCGCGACCCCGCGGGTGTGGCCGGTGAGGCAGGCCAGTTGTCGGCCACTGGCGCGGTCCCAGATCCGGATCGTCCCGTCGCCGCCCAGCCCTCGCGCCGCCGCGCCGCCGGCGCCGCCGCAGCTGACGATCTCCGATCCGTCCGGGCTTACCGCCACCGCCCGCACATCGCCGACATGGCCGGTGAGACGGGCCTGTTCACGGCTACGGATCAGGTCCCACAGCCGCACCGTCCCGTCGCCGCCACCGCTGACCGCCTGACGGCCGTCCGGAGTGACGGCCACCGCGGACGCCCAGTGTCGGTGCCGCCCAAGCTGACGCTGCCGGTCGCCGTCGAGGCCCGCCACCCAGATGGTTCCGTCCAGATCGCCGCAGACGATCCGCTGGCCGTCCGGGGTCACGGCCAGCGCGGTCACCGCCATCTCCCGGCCCGGAAACAGCCGCTCCCAGAGCGCTCGTCGACGTCTACGACGGGTGTGTTCTCGAGCGACCTGCCGATCCCTGCCGGCATCCCGGTCCTGCTCACGGTCCCGCTCCCAGAGCCGGACCGTGCCGTCGCCGTGGCCGGTCACGATCCGTCGGCCATCGGGAGTGACGGCGACTGCCCACACCGGGACGCCGTCGCTGGTCAGGCACCCGAGGCGGCGGCCGCCGGCGAGATCCCAGATCCGCAGCGCCCCGGAGGGGTCGCCGCTGGCGGCCCACCGGCCGTCCGGCGCCACGGCCAGCGCCGACATCCGGTCAGGTCCGACGAAAGGCGCCTGTGATGTCGCTGGTGTCTCCCCCGGACGGATATGGGCCTGCTCCTCGCCGGTCTCCCGTTCCCAGATCCGCAGCATGCCGTCGCCACCGCCGGTCACGACCCGTCTGCCATCCGGCGTTGACGCGACCGTCGACACCTCACCGGTGTGGCCGGTCAGGGCCGCCCGCTCCGTGCCGTCGGCGAGGTCCCACAGCCGCACCACCCCGTCCGCGCCCCCGCTGACGACCTGCCGGCCGTCCGGGGTGAGGGCCACGGCCTGGACCGCGCCATGGTGGCCGCTCAGGCAGGCCTGCTCCCGGCTGCCGGCGAGGTCCCAGACCCGGACCAGCCCGTCGTAGCCGCCGCTGACGCCCTGCCTGCCGTCCGCCGCGAGCACCAACGACGTCATCGCCGTCAGCCCCGGCGCCCGGCCGGAACCCTCCGCGTTCTCCGCGTTCTCCGTGCCCTCAGTGCTCTCCGCGTGCCCGGCGGGATACAGGCAGGCCTGTTCGCGGGCGGTGGCCAGGTCCCAGACCCGCACCGTTCCGTCGGCGCATCCGCCGACCGCCTGGGTGCCATCCGGTGTCAGCGCCAACCTGGCCGGTAACCCGAAGGCATGTTCAGCGACCTGATGACCGGTGGCGAGGTCGTGTATTCGGAGCAACCAGGCGTCGACGATCTGGGAGATGACGACATGCGTTCCGTCGGGGGTGAGCGCAAGCCCAGCACGTTCGCGACGTCGATGGTCGCCACCGGCTGGCCGCCGTCCAGGTCCAGCACGTGGATCGGCCCGCGCCACCCGGCGCTGACCACCCGCCGCCCGTCGGGGGTGACCACCACCGCCGTCACGTCGTCGTGCCCCGCCGATCCGTCCGCGGGATCTTCCAGCCAATGGGTGAAACTGGCGCGTTGCCGGCCCGTGTCCAGGTCCCAGATCCGTACCGCGCCGCCGTCGTCGCCGCTGACGACCTGCTGTCCGTCCGGCGTCACCGCCAGTGCCATCACACGGGACGCGCCGGTGGTGAGGCGGAGCCGTTCCCGGCCGGTCGACCGGTCCCAGATCCGCACCGTGCCGTCGTCCGCGCCCCCGCTGACGACCGAACGCCCGTCGGGTGTCACCGCCACCGCGGACACCGCGCCGGCATGCCCCCAGAACGGCGCCACCGTCACCGCCACTGTCAGGTAGCGGTATCGGAATCGGTGTCGGTGAGTGCTGGCAGGGCGGCGTCGGCGACGGCGGGGGCGAGCTGGGGGTGGTCCGGCCGCGGGAGCAGCGCGCCGAAGGGGGCCTGGGCGGCGATGGCGTGGACCGCGGCGACCCGGGCGGCCATGTTGATCGGGCAGTGGGCGGTGACCGCGGCGCGCAGCAGTCCGGGCAGCGCGTGCAGGGGCCGCGGCCCGTCGGTCGCCTGCGGGAGCAGGGGCGGTGATTCGGGACGGACCCGCAGCAGCGTGGGGCCTTTCGGCGGCGCAGCCAGGCCGATCAGGTCGACGAGGAGATCGAGACGGCCCGCGAGCTCGTGCAGCAGCGTCACCCCGTAGGCGACCGGGTCGTACAGCAGCAGGTCGTGGATCCCGGCGGCCAGCAGGAGACCGGCGAGATCCCCGCCGCGCTGCGGATCGACGACTGCCACCCGGGCGTGGCGGGGGTCGACACCCCGGCGCCGCAGATGGTTCAGAGCGGCCGCCACGGCCGCCACGGCGAGACCGTCGTTGATCGCGTCCAGCAGCACCGGGTGCGATGCGGGTTGCGGTGCGGGCGCGGCCCGCAGCGTGGCGCGGACGGCGTCGATGTGCCGGACGTGCGTGTGGACCAGCACCGACGCACCGAACCCCGGCGCCATCATGCGGATCATCGCGGCGAGTTCGCCCGGGCCACAGGCCGACAGCGGAATCGGCACCACGTCCAGACCGGTCTCCCGGTGCAGGTGGGCTGCCTGCGACTCGACGGCTGGCAGCGCCGCCTCCGCTGGCAACGACTCGAAGTCCAGCACCGCGCTGGCGTCACTGAGCAGCGCGACTCGGCGGGCCCGGCCGCTGAACCTGTCGACCTGCCCCGGATGGGCGACCAGATGACGGATCACCCGGCGGTCCGCGTCGGCATCCAGCAACGCCAGGTCCCGCCCGGTCGCGGTCGACGCCCGCAGCTGCTGGCCCAGCTTCCCCGTCGAGGCGACCGTGAACACCGGGTCCTCGGTCCGGAGCAGGTCAGCGCCCAGCGTTTCCCGGAGGGCCTCCACCAGCCAGGACAGTGTCGGCCCGCTGTCGGCGTCCACGATGATCCGCCGGCAGCCGTCCGGGCCGGGCTCGTCCGCCTGGATGACCGCCATGCCCGGGTTTCGGGAGAGAACCGCATCCACCGCCGGCCGCGCCTGCGTGGACACGTACACCGCGACACCGAACGCCGCACTGACGGCGGCCGACCCGTGGGGCGTCATGGCGCCACCTGTGTCAGGATCCGTCGGGCCGCATCCCCCACCTGGCCGTCCGGCATCCTTACAGGATCTACGAAGTTGCCGGGGTCAGCAAGCAGCCGGCGCGCCAGAGCGCTCCGGCGCCCCATCCGGCGGGCAGGGGCGCCGCGCGCGTCAGGCGTCGCGGCGGTGTAGCGCCCGCCAGCCACCGAAGACCGCGATCGCGACCCAGGCGCTCATGATCGGCAGGCCCAGCCATGGGCTGTAGAGGACATCAGGGTCCGCCCGCGAGGTCAGGATCGCGTACAGCCCGGCCCGGTCCGGCAGGAACTGGGTGACCTTCCGCAGGCCGGGGACCTCCATGCTCAACGGGGACAGCAGGAAGAGGAACGGCAGGAGCAGGCCCAGCGTCGCCGCCAGGGAACGGGTCATCGCGGCCAGACCCATGCACAGCAGAGTCAGCAGCGGAAAGTAGAGGATCAGACAGATCACGGCGCGCACCGTGCCGGGATCGCCGAGGGAAACGCCGTGCTCGCCGAGCAGCCCCTGGGTCAGGAAGAACGTCAGCGGCGCGGCCGGGAGGGCGACTGTCAGCGCCAGGCCGGCGTTGGCCGTCAGCTTGCCCAGGTAGAAGCGGGTTCGGTGGGGAACGGCCGTAAGCGAGGTGGTGATGGTGCCCTTCTCGTATTCGCCGCCGAGGGACAGCATCGCGAAGACAGCCAACGAGATCTGGGCGAAGTTCAGGCCCCAGAAACCAATCGCCAGCGGGTCGTAGTCCGCTGCGGCAGCCTCGGCATCGCCGTAAGCCCCGCACGCGAACGCACCGAACCCCATGAGCATCACAACGGACAGCGCCAGGGACGAGACGAGTGACCGTACGGACCAGATCTTGGTCCATTCCGAGTACAGCACCGGCTGCAGGGTCATTCCGGCGCACCCTTCCGCCCGGAATCGGTGGTGAACTCGGCGGTGAAGTCGGTGGAAACCGCGGTCAACCGCAGGAACGCCTCCTCCAGGGAGTCGCTGCGCAGCGCGAGCTCCTGGAGCGGCACCCTTTCGCGTGCGGCGACCACGCCGATGCGGTCCGGCTGGGCGTCGGCCACCTCCCACGCCCCGCCCTTCGCCGGTGCCGGGGTGAGACCCTCGGCGATGAGCGCCCTGCCCAGCCGTTCCGGCCTGGTCGTGCGCAGGCGGACCCGACCGCGGCCATACCGGGCGCCGAAATCGGTCATGCTGACGTCCGCCAGGAGCCGGCCCCTGCCGATGACGACGAGATGATCGGCGGTCACCGCCATCTCGTTCATGAGATGGCTGGAGACCAGGACAACCCGGCCGCCCTCGGCAAGCTCCCTCAGCAGGCCCCGGACCCCCTGGATGCCCTCGGGGTCGAGGCCGTTGAGGGGCTCGTCCAGGATGAGCACCCGAGGCTCGCCGAGCAGCGCGGCCGCGAGCCCGAGCCGCTGACGCATTCCCAGCGAGAACTCGCCGAGCCGGCGTCTGGCCGCACCGGCCAGGCCCACCCGGTCGAGCATCACGTCCACCCGCCGGTCCGGGATCCTGTTGCTCCTGGCCAGAACCAGCAGCTGGTCACGAGCCCGCCGCCCCGGGTGTACCGCGGACGGATCGAGGAGTGCGCCGACCTCCCGCAATGGTTCCCGAATCTGTGAATAGGGCCGGCCGCCGATGAGCACCTCGCCGCCGGTCGGCCGGTCGAGACCGATCATCATGCGCATGGTCGTCGACTTGCCAGCCCCGTTCGGGCCGAGGAAGCCGGTGACGCGACCCGGTTCGACCCGAAAGGTGAGCTGTTCCACGGCAACGGTTGAGCCATAGCGTTTGCTGAGATCCCGGACGTCGATGCTCACCCGGGTCGGTCGGTCCTCCTTGGTCGCCATGGTTGTAGTAAGCGTCCTGGCAGGCTGCGAGCGGATCCCCCTGCGGTCCGAATGTCGACTCCCTCTCGCGGGGGAGGCGCTCCAGGGGCGGCCGTGGGCATCATGGAGCAATGCCGATCTTCGTCTCCGCCGTGTTGCGGCCCGCGGTCTTCACGCGCTGGCTGCACCTGGCCATGGGCGGGGTCTTCGCCGGCATGTGCGTCATGGTGGTCCCGGGCTTCGACGAGTCGCTGCCGCGCACCCTGGTCTCCTGCCTGATCTCCCCGCTGCCGGTGCTGGCGGTGGCTGCACTCGTGCCGGCGACCAGGCATGCCGAGGGTGTCCAGGCACGATGGTTGCTGAGGCCGGCGGAAAGCGGCGCGATCAGCCTCTCCCCGTCACGCGCCCGGTCTGACCGGCTGCGGACCGGGCTCTGGTTGTTCATCCGGGTCTGGCTCGGTGTCGCCGTTCTCGCGCTGACGGTCAACTCGGTCCTGCTCGCCGGCCGGCTCGCGCTCGCCCCTTTTCGGCCGGAGCCGCTGCAGGCCACCGGAATCCGGGTGCTTTCCGCGGACGGCCGTCTGTTGGGCCCGTTCCTGGTGCCGCCCCTGATCCTCGCTCTGCTGGGGGTGATCGCCGCGGTCGGTGTGTTTCAGGCTCGAGCGGCCCGCGCTCTGCTCGGCCCGTCTGCGGCGGAGCGGCTGGCCGAGGTCGAGTACCGGGCCGAGCAGCTCCTGGAGCGCAACCGACTCGCCGCGGAGCTGCACGACTCCATCGGCCACGCCCTCACCCTGACCATCCTGCAGGCCGGTGCGGCGAGGGGGCTTGCGGCGACCGATCCCGAGTTCGTCCACCGTGCCCTGACGGTGATCGAGGATGCCGGGCGGCGCGCCCTGGGCGATCTCGAGCGGACGCTGGCAGTGCTGCGTGACGCGGACGACGGGCCGCGAGCCCGTCCCACGCTCGCCGAGCTCGACACCCTGCTGGACAACGCGCGCACCGCCGGAACTCCGATCCTGGCTGCCATCAGTCCGCGGATCGACGGTGTCCCCGGGGTCGTGTCGCGGGAGGCCTACCGGATCCTGCAGGAGGCGGTGACCAACGTGCTGCGGCATGCGCCGGGTGGCCCGGTGACGATCGACGTCGTTGTCGACGACGTCTGTCTGGAGCTGCGTGTCGTCAGTCTGCTGCCCGCCAGGTCCGCCGGTCCACCGAGGCAGGGCGGCAAAGGCCTGCGAGGCGCGAGGGAACGTGCCATTCTCCTCGGCGGCGATTTCAGCGCGAAACCCCAGAACGACAACTGGATCCTCGAAGCCAGGCTGCCTCTCGTCCTGGGATCCGACGTTCAGGCCGTTCCCGGTGATGGGGCGTCTCCGAGCGGCTCGCGCGGCAGCGGCGCGGGCCGTGCCCCACCAATCGACGTTGACCTATTAGGCTGCGTCGGTGGATCGAGCAGCCGATGTGCCCGAGTATCCTGCCCAGTCCGAGGATTCGGCCCGGGTGAATGACTACGACAGCTTTGCGCAGGCGTACTCGGCGGAGACCGAGAACAGTCTCGTGAACGCGTTCTATGAGCGCCCCGCCATGTTGGACCTGGCCGGAGATGTGGCCGGCCGTCGGATCCTGGACGCGGGCTGCGGCACCGGGCCCCTGTCTGCCGCGCTGCGCGATCGCGGTGCGGTCGTCACCGGCATCGATGCCAGCGCCGAAATGCTGGCGTTGGCCAGGCGACGTCTGGGGAGCGACATGGCCCTGCAGCTGGTCGACCTGCGCGACCGCCTGCCGTTCACCGACGGCGCGTTCGACGACGTGGTCGCGTCACTGGTGCTGCACTATCTGGAGGAATGGGGGCCGACACTGGCCGAGCTGCGGCGAGTCCTCAGGCCCGGCGGCCGGCTGATCGCGTCGGTGGACCATCCTTTCGTGGCCTTTATGATCAGCAAACCTCGGCCTGACTACTTCGCGACCACCAGTTATGACTTCAGCTGGACGCTCAACGGGCAGTCCGTCCCGATGCGGTTCTGGCGCAAGCCGCTGCATGCGATGACCGATGCCTTCACCGCCGCCGGCTTCCGTCTTTCGAGCATCAGCGAGCCGCAGCCCGACCCGGCCGCACGTGAGCTGTTCCCCGACGGCTTCCGTGATCTTTCGACCAGAACCACCTTCCTGTTCTTCGTCCTCGAGGTACCGCCGTCGCCGGCCACGGGCCCGGTCGGCGAATCAGCCGTTGATCACGAGCGGCGTCAGAATCCACCGGCGAGTACCGAAAATGCCCAGTAGCCGCACCCAGGTCTCAGCGCTCCTCGTGGACGACGAGGAGCTGGTGCGGGTGGGCCTGCGGGCCATCCTGGAGTCGTGTGGCGAGATCGTCGTCGTAGGGGAGGCCCCGGACGGCTCGCAGGTCGTGCCACTGATCCGGGAGAGGAATCCGGACGTCGTCATCATGGACGTCCGCATGCCGAAGGTCGACGGGCTGGCCGCCATTCGGGAAATCCTCAGAGAAGTCGCCGAGCCTCCGAAGATCCTGGTGCTGACCACCTTCGAGCTGGACGACTACGTCTACGAGGCGCTCCGTGGTGGGGCCAGCGGGTTCCTGCTCAAAAGAGCCCGGCCGGAAGAGATCATCCAGGCCGTCCGAACGATTGCCCGCAGCGACATCCTGCTGTTTCCCGAGGCAATCCGACACATGGCGGGCAGCCGGCGGAACCGGGCGGCCCAGGAGACGATGCGACGGGCCGCGCTCACCGATCGGGAGTCCGAAGTGCTTCGACTGATCAGTGAGGGACTGTCCAACAACGAGATCGCCAGCCGGTTGTACCTCGGCGCCCAGACCGTCAAAACCCACGTGAGCAGCGTGCTCGCCAAGCTCGGCGCTCGTGACCGCACCCAGGCGGTCATCATCGCCTACGAATCCGGCTTCGTGGGCTCGGGCAAGCCCTGAGAGCCCAGCGCCGGTGACGCGATCGTCCGGGGCGCCGTAAGCGCTGATACAGCGCAGGCGTCGTCCGCCCTCTCCGGACCACGGCTCGATGGGCCATCATTTCACTCGTGTCCCGCACACGACGATCACCTGGCAGCCGGACCGCCCTCGACGTTCTTCGTGGACTGTTGAGACCGTCCGACCCGGATGCCGTCAGCCGGGTCACGGCCGAGATGGACGCAGGCCGGCTCGTCGAAAATCCCGTGGCTGTCACGTGTTTTCTGCGCGGCACCGCGGATGCCATGCCACCTCGTTGGTCTTTCGGGGTTCTGATCCTCGACGGGAGAACGTTGACGTGGCGGTCCTTCTACTACTGGCGCCGTAACCGGGTGACACGTCTGCCGCCCCGGCTCGATGTTGAGCAGGTACGCGAGGTCCGGGGCGCGGAGAGTTTCAAGATCCAGGCTGATCTGTTCAGGATCGTCGTCTGCCAGTCGACGTCAGGACGACTGGAACTCGGGATACCGACACCGGATGTTCCGCTCGTGCGGCGCGCGATTCAACGTGATCAGGGAGAACCTTTTCCCGTCTCGGGCTGAGCTGACCGACACCGGATCGGCTGGGGGATCACGGGCGGGGGCGGTGCGCCCGAAGGAAGTCGTCAACAAGATCATGAACGTAGGTGGTGGTGAAGGTCTGCCCGGCGAGGAGCCGCCGGTAGATCAGCGGTCCGGCCAGTTGGTCGACCGCCCGGGACGGGTCGAGCCGTGCGTCGAGCTCACCCCGCGCGATCCCGGAGCGGACAATTTCCCCGAGGACGCGCGAGCCCTCCTGGTACAGGAACTCCTTGAGCTCGCCATAGGCCGGATGGGTCGGCGCGCGTTCGATCATCGTCCGCATCGTCCGTTCCAGCGGCGGTCGGTGGAGCTGGCCGCGCAGCACCTCCAGCTCACTGGTCAGGTCGTCGCGCAGGACGCCGGTGGGAACGGTGTGATCGATCTCCATCTGCTCGCGGAGCACGTCGCGCAGGAGTGCGATGGTGTCCGGCCAGTGCCGGTAGAGAGTGGTTCGCCCGACCCCGCTTCGGGTGGCGACCGCGACGTGGGTGACGGCCTCCCATCCGTCTTCGAGCAGGATCGCGCGCGCTGCGGCGAGGGCGGCGGCGCGGCTGCGCAGCACGCGCGGATCAACCGTCCCGCCGTCCGGCGAGTGCGCAGGCTCGCTGGCCACGTGGCGTGACCCCCTTCGGGTTCTGGGGCGACCCCGCCCATGGTTCGACTGCGTCGGCACTTGCCCGCCGGTGAACTTCGGGGCAAGCTGTTCCATATCTTCGGAACAACTTGTCCCAGATCTTCTTTCCGCCCCTGGAGGCGACCAGCGATGCCTGACGATCGCTTCATCATGCTCGGCGACGCCCAGACCCGGCCGGGCCGCGTTCCCCTGCCGCCTGCCTTCGCGGTCAAGGCGCGCACCGAGGACACCGCAGGGAGCTTCTCCCTCCTTGAGGTGTCCGTGGCGGCCGACATCCCCCGGCATGTTCATCTGCACGCGGACGAGTGCATCTACGTGTTGGAAGGTGTGCTGGGCGTCGACTTCGAGGACCGGACCTACACGGCGTCGGCGGGCATGTTCACGCTGCTGCCGCGGGGCGTTCCCCACGCGCTGCGCCGCATCTCGACGCCACCCCCTCGGGTGCTGCAGATCTCCTCGCCCGGTGGCTGGGAGCGCTACCTGGAGGACCTTTTCGAGGCCGGCCCGACCGTCCTCACCGATGGGGTGCTCGATCCGGCGAAGATCAACCCGATCGCCGCCCGGCACGGCATTCGCTACGAGGAGCGGCCCTGGTGCGCCACCCCCGATACGGACGGGTGACGCTCGGACGCCTCGGACGCCTCGGACGCCTCGGACGCCGAAGGCGGAGCGGCCCAGCTCAGGACTTGTCCTGGATCTCCCAGACGTGGTCGAGGGCGTGCCAGGCGAATCGGCGGGCGGCGTAGGCCGGTGGCCAGCCGCCGCCGGTGAGCGGCACGCCGTCGGCGGGGG
The DNA here is from genome assembly GCF_001536285.1 of Parafrankia irregularis. Classification (NCBI taxonomy): domain Bacteria; kingdom Bacillati; phylum Actinomycetota; class Actinomycetes; order Frankiales; family Frankiaceae; genus Parafrankia; species Parafrankia irregularis. The sequence continues at coordinate 100,265 of NZ_FAOZ01000002.1, forward strand.
TGCCCAGCACCTCGAGGATCTCGGCACGCAGGGCGGTCAGCGCGGCCCGGTCGTCGGCCGGGAACCGCCGATGCCGGATGCCGATCTTCCGTGCGTAGGCGCGCTCGTTGTCGATGACGTGGGCGACGATCTCGTCGCGGTCACGCCCGCCGCCGCGGGGCCCCTTGCGCAGCGTTCGCGGGGCCGACCGGGCGAGGTCGTCGAGGGTGCGCCAGGCGGTCTGTAGTACCGCGACGGCGCGCTGCGCCGCCGCGACGCCGTAGGGGCCGCTGTCCGCTGCGACGGGAACGCCGGGTGCGCCCCAGTCGGTGGTGTTGACACCGGTCACCGTGTCGACGATGTCGATCGGGCCGGGTGCGAAGGTCAGCTCCGCGCCGGTGGTGATCAGACGGTACCGGTCGGTGTACGCGGTCAGCGCGGCCACGGCGCGGTCCTCGGTGGTGCCGATGCGCGCCCAGCCGGGCCAGTCCAGCGCGCAGGCGACGATCTTCGTCCGGCCCTTTTCCAGGTAGATGCGTGTCGTCTCTCGTGTCATCTCTCGGTTGCCCTCGATCTCGAGAAGGTGGCCCGGTCGGCGGGCCGGTACCAGCCACCCTGGAGACTCCTGAGGACGGATTCGGTCCTCAGCCCGAAGGGAGCTGCACGCGGATGCTGGAAACGTCGGCCCGGCTGTTACGGCTGCTGTCCCTGCTGCAGTCCCGCCGCGACTGGCCCGGCGCCGAGCTCGCCGAGCGCCTCGCTGTCACCACCCGCACGGTGCGCCGCGACGTCGACCGGTTGCGCGACCTCGGCTACCCCGTCGAGTCCGCCACCGGCACCCGCGGCGGGTACCGGCTCGGCGCGGGCGCCGCCCTGCCCCCGCTGCTGCTCGACGACGACGAGGCCGTCGCCGTGGCCGTCGGCCTGCGCGCCGCCACCGGGACGGTCACCGGGCTCGAGGAGACGTCGCTGCGTGCGCTCGCCAAGCTCGAACAGGTCCTGCCGTCCCGGCTGCGCCATCGGGTCGACGCGATGCGGTCGGCCATCCTGCCGCTGACCGGCCCCGGCCCGACCGTGGACCCCGATCTGCTCCTTGCGCTGGCCGCCGCCTGCCGGGCCCACGAAGGCGTCCGATTCGGATATCAGCAGCGCACCCGCCGCGTCGAGCCGTACCGCCTCGTGCACACCGGCCGACGCTGGTACCTGCTCGCCTTCGACCTCGACCGCGACGACTGGCGTACCTTCCGCGTCGACCGCATGGACCCGGCACCACCGCAGCCCGGGCCACGCTTCACGCCCCGGCCCGAGCCCGCCGAGGGAGCGCATGCCTATGTCGCGAACGCCCTCACCGCCGCTCCGTACCGGTATCAGGCGACGATCCTGTTTCACGCGCCGCTTCAGGTCGTCGCCGAGCACACCTCGCCCACCTCGGGCCGGCTCGAGCCCCGCGACGCCGACAGCTGCCTGTTCCACGCGGGCGGCGACTCCCTCGACAAGATCGCCCTTTACGTCGCGCTGAAGGGCATCGACTTCCAGGTCCTCGAACCGCCCGAACTCAGGGACCACATCCGCGCGCTCGCCCGCCGGCTCGGCCACGCCGCCTCAGCCACGGAGCTGGCCGCTGCCGCCAACGCGGAAATCTGAGGACGGGGACTGTCCGCGAGGATCTCCAGCGTTCCGGGTATGAGCGAAACGATCAACCGGTTCCGGATCGACATCCCCCAGGCGGACCTCGACGACCTGCACCGCCGACTGGCAGCCGTGCGCTGGCCCGGCGAGCTGCCCGGCGTCGACTGGTCCCGGGGGGTGCCCCTGGACGTGGCTCGTCCGCTTGACGAAGTAGTGATTGGCCACTACCTTCGCTCTTGTGGCAGCGACAGGGACAAGGCTGACGGCGGAGGAACGCCGTGTGTCGGTGCTCGCCGCGGCGGTGTCGGAGTTCGCGCGGGGCGGGCTGGAAGGCACGTCGACCGAGTCGATCGCCTCGGCGGCCGGCATCTCCCAGCCCTACCTGTTCCGGCTGTTCGGCTCTAAGAAGGGCCTGTTCCTGGCGGCCGTGAAGGAGACCTTCGCCCGAACGGTCGCGGCCTTCGAGGCCGCGGCGGGGGAGCGGTCCGGCCAGGAGGCCATGGCCGCTATGGCTGTGGCCTACAACGACCTGCTGGCCGAACCCAGCTACCTGCTGATGCAGATGCAGGCGTACGCCGCGTGCGGCGATCCGGACATCAGGGCTGTGACGCGGCGGGGGTTCCGGGATCTCTGGTACGCGGTCGAGCGTCTCAGCGGCCTGGATGTCGACGTCGTGCGTGCCTTCTTCGCCATGGGGATGCTCTGCAACGTCTCGGCGGCCATGGATCTGCCCGCCCTCGACGAGCGCTGGGCGCAGATCATCTGCACGGATGGCGTGGGCGTCGGGGTGAGCAAGAAGGTGCTGGCCGAAGGCTTCACAGGCCCGGTCTCCGAGTCCGCCGACGCCGATGTGGCCGGCATCGACTGAGCAGCAACACGAGTCATCCGCGGCATTTTTTTGACCGCGTAAGGAAGTGGTCAGTCACTACCTTGGAGGGAAGGCCTGATGGCCACCGAACGGAACCGCCTCACCTGGACCTTCGTCGTCACCTGCATCGCCGCCTTCATGACCTCCCTGGACAACCTGGTGGTCACGATGGCGCTCCCGTCGATCCGCGAGCACCTCCACGCCAGCCTGGCCGAGCTGGAATGGACCGTTAACGCCTACACCCTCAGCTTCGCCGTCCTCCTGCTGCCCGCGGCGGCGCTGGGGGACAGGCTCGGCCGGCGCCGGGTCTTCGCTGCCGGTTTGGCGATCTTCACGGTGGCCAGTGCCGCCGCCGCGCTGGCGCCGGGCGTCAGCACGCTCATCGCCGCCCGAGCGGTGCAGGGCGTCGGTGGGGCGATCGTGCTGCCGCTGTCGATGACCCTGCTGTCGGCCGCGGTCCCGGCGGAGCGCCGCGGCGCCGCACTGGGCATCTGGGGCGCGGTCTCCGGTCTGGCCATCGCACTCGGGCCGCTGGTCGGCGGGGCCATCACGCAGGGGGCGGCCTGGCAGTGGATCTTCTGGGTGAACGTCCCGCTGGGCCTCGCTGTGATCCCCCTGGCTTTCACCCGCCTCACCGAGAGCCGTGAGCCGTCCAGCCGGCTGGACGTCACGGGAACCGTCCTGGTCAGCCTGGGCCTGTTCGGGGTGGTCCTCGGTGTGGTCCGTGGGCAGGACCACGGCTGGACGAGCGCCGGGGTGCTCAGTGCACTGATCGCCGGCGTGGTCGGACTGGTCGCGTTCGTTGCCTGGGAGCTGCGGTCCGAGCGGCGCGGCGGCGCGCCGATGCTGCCGGTGAGCCTGTTCCGCCGCCGCGGGTTCGCCGCGGTCAACGCGGTCGCGGTGCTGTTCTCCTTCGGGATGTTCGGCTCGATCTTCCTGATCTCCCAGTACCTGCAGAACGTCATGGGCTACTCACCGCTGGGCGCAGGTCTGCGCACCCTGCCCTGGACGGTGATGCCGCTGATCGTCGCGCCGATCGCCGGCCCGCTGTCCGACCGGATCGGCGGGCGCCCGCTGATGGTCACCGGCCTGGCCATGATGACCGGCGGGCTGCTGTGGCTGCGCGCCGATCTGGCCCCCGACACGTCGTTCCTGACCCTTGTCCCCGCCTTCATCGTCTCCGGCGTCGGCATGGCCCTGTTCTTCGTCCCGGTCGCGAACGTGGTCATGGGGTCGGTTCCGACCGAGTTCGAGGGTGTGGCCTCCGGGGTCAACAACGCTTTCCGTGAGGTCGGCGGCGTCTTCGGTATCGCGGTCCTCGCCTCGGTGTTCGCCGCGGCCGGTGGCTACGCCAGCGCCGCCGACTTCACCGACGGCATCCGCGTCGCCCTGGTCGTCGGCGCGGTCGCGACCGGCGTCGGAACGCTCGGCTCCCTGCTCGTCCCCCGCCACCGGACGTCCCCCGCCGACGAGCTCACCGACCGGACCGACATCCGCACCGACGCACCGGCCCGCAGCCTCGGCTACGAGCCCGCCGGTACCTGACGGCTCCGCCGCCTTCCCGCAGGGGCGGATCCGGTCAGATTGCGAATCCCCGCCACGCCCACGCCCACGCCAATAGTCGGGACGCCGGCCGCCCACGCTGCGGAATATCACCCGCAGCCCGGGCGGCCGGCCCCTGACTTTCAGTGATCCTTCTCCGTATCACCGTCCACGGTCAGGGAAACCGCAGGTCCGGGTCGATGACGGAAAAGGATCCGTTACAGCCGGGGGCGGAAATAGTTTCTGACCGCGTAGGCGGTGGTCTTCGCACCGATCTTCGCACCCTCGATGTCAGCCGTCCGGGTGTGGATTCCACCCCAGATACGGGCCTCGATCACCTCGGCGATGGCCTGCGAGAAGCTCCGGAAATACCGGGTGGTGCCCGAGGCCTCGCTGTAGGCGCTGAAGGTCACGTCGTCCCGGCCGAAGAAGTACGCCAACGCCGACATGCTCGCCGCCGTGAAGCAGGTGTGCCCCGAGGTGAAATCGGGGTGCGGCGGCGTCACGAGCAGCGGCATCCAGTTCGGGTCGGCCGCGGTGGCCGGGTTGCCGTCGGTGTCCGCGAGCTGGATCGCGGTCACCGGCCGCCAGAACATCCAGGCCGCCTTCTCGTTGTAGCAGGCGGTGGTCGCGTCGGCCTCGGAGATGTCCACCATGGCGAACATCCGCGCCGTCTGCAGGACATTCAGGTGCTGGCCGGTGGCCAGCTGCCGCTTGATCTCCCACTCGCCCAGGTGACGGTCATGCCACCAGATCGCGGCCTGCGTCTGGTCGAGGGTGCGGGTGGTGCTGTTGACCGCGCCGATCTCCTTGACCTCGTTGAAGTCGCGGGCGTACTGGGCGGAGGTCAGCGCGGGCGGGCCCGCGGTGCGGAACATCGACGTACTCGGCAGGAGGAACGGCTTGAGCTTCGCCACCCACGCCGTGTCGGAGGCGTAGGTGGGCGGGGTCGGCCGCCACTGGCCGGGCTCGGTTCCCACCGGCCAGGCCGGGTCACCGAACGCCCCGTCATCCTGGCGCGCCCGGATCATCGCGTCGGCGGTCTGGCCGCCCACCGAGACCCCGCCGCGCTTCGCGGCGGTACTGCCCGGGACGGTCGCCATCCACTCGTCGTACTGTGCCTGCAGACGCGCCTGCTGAGCGGGGAAAAGCGAGCTGAGAACCTGGAAGGCCGCGGTGCCGACCGCCGCGTCCACCGATTCGCGGCCGTTGGTGCGCGGGGCGCTGAGATAGGGCTGGTAAGGGCGCCCGGAGATGGCGTTCACCGCGTCGTAGATCGCCCCGTGCACCATCGCGAAGCTGCGCGCCTGCACCTGCGGCTGCTGGCCGGCGACATCCCAGATCGCGGTCTGCGCGTTACGGTCCCAGACGATGACGGCATTTGGCGAGGTGTTCGCGACCGTGCCCGGTGCGGGCGAGGCACCGGCCACGGCCGGCACGCCGGCGGCAAGAAAAACGGCGACGACCGTGCACATTAGTTTTCGGCGAAACCGACCCGAGCGCACCACAGTTGGTCTCCCTTGCTCGCGGGCAGAAAACGACGAGAGATGGACGACAGTCCGGCATGAACCTCGGTCATGATGTCACCACGAGATCAAAGGCGTCGCGCTTTGAAGTGCAACGTGCTGTTTCGGCAGGTCCGGGCGTTACCGGCTGTGGGTATCGCCGATGCCGTTCCCCGTTCCTGGCGGAGCCCCCAGCCAGCCGGCCAGGCGCTGCGATGGTCCGGCATGCTGGGCGGATGCGTGAAGTGAGTATTCGTGACGACGTCATCCGCCTTGGTCAGTTCCTCAAGCTCGCCGACGTCGTGGAGGCGGGCGCGGAGGTCAGGACAGTGCTGGCCAACGGGGACGTCCAAGTCAACGGTGAGGTTGAGACCCGCCGCGGCCGTCAGCTTCGGCGGGGAGACGAGGTCACGCTGGCTGGTGTGCAGCTTCGCGTCGGCTGAGCCGCCCCTGGGGCCCATCCACCCCGGGGGGAGAGAGGTCACCCCGGGTCGCCCGGACGTCTTTCTCACCCCGGGGGCAACGGGGCCACGGCGGCCACCGAACCGGCGAAGCCGCGCTCCCACCGAATCGCCTGCCTGTCGGGAGGCCGCTCTGTCTGACCTGGTCGTATTCGCGCCGGAGTGTTTCCTCGGCGAGCGTCGAAATTATCAACAGAAGAGCAACTGATTTCTGATCGGCTATGTCCGAACAATGGTTCCGGGCTGACTCGATGAGTTTACCGGTCGGTCGGTAGTCTTCGGGGCTCGATTCGGTTCGGGCTGCTTCTCCCCACGGCGATGACGCCGCCAGCGGGCACCCGCGCGCCAGCTTCGTCCTCGCCGCGTCCACCGACTGACCCTGGAGAAACGTATGAAGTTCCGCCGATCCCCCTGCGTACGAGGCAAGGCAGGCCGACCCGTGATGCTCGCCCTCGCGGCATCGGCGGCCTGCGGCGTCCTGGCTGCCGGGTGCGAGCCGATCGCCTCGGGCCCTGGCGGCGCTGGCAGTGACCCGACGGCGACGGCGAGCCCGAGCCCCAGGCCGACAACGACGTCCACGACCACCACTTCGACACCGGGCCCGACGCCGACGTCGCCGCCCACCCCTGCCGTGACGACGCCGGCTGCTTCCCCGCTGCCTACCTCCTCGGCGTCGGCCGACACCCGGACACCGGTGACCGTCGGCGCCGCCCACGTGCCGGACGGCGAGGGAATCTGGGTCGAGGTCGTCCCGGTCTCCGATCGTTCGAGCCTGCTGCCCGCGGCGACGGGCACCGTCACGGTGCACGAGGGGGACAAGCTACTCGGCACGGTGACAATCGAGAAGAAGGGCTCGGATCCGTTCGCGACAGGTGAGCTGGATGTCGACCTGCCGCCGGGATACCACTCGCTGACCCTCGACTACGGCGGCGACGTGAACTACCAGCCGAACCGGGCCACGACGCCCGTGAACACCCCGAACGTCGAGGTCATCGCCTCGGCACCCGGTTCGTTCGTGGACGGCCAGTCCTACACCATCGAGGTGCAGGTGGTGCCGGTCGCCGGAATCACCGGCACCCCCACCGGCAGGATACGCAACACGGAGAACCTCGCTCTGCCGCCGTTCGAGGCGGCCCTCGACTCCCAGGGCCGAGCGACGATCACCATTCCGGAGAAGCCGGCCCGGCCCTACATCACGGAACCGAGCCAGGGCCACGTCTACATCGAGTACACGGGGGACAGCACCTTTGTCCCCAACCGTGCGATGATTCTGTTCACCGTTCTCCCGAGCACAGCGGGGTAACCACCCGACGCGGACGTCGCCGGCCGGGTTGTTCCGAGGCCTGCCAGTTGGTTCTGGCACTGGCTGCACCCAGCCGGTCGCCGCGACGAACCGGCTTCAGCCGCCGAAATCACCGGCGTTCTGCGGGCGCCAGTCCGCCGACCGCAGCCACGCCCCCATCGTCAGGACCTTCGGGTGCAGGGCACGCAGGGCCGGCAGATCGGGCTGTTCCATCACGCCGGAATCGAACCAGGCGAACATCTTCGCGACCTCCCCGTCGAAGGCACGCAGCTGCTCGAGCGGGGTCTGGTGAAAACGCGCCGGAATTCCGGCCGCCTCGCCGAACCGCTCGGCTATCTCCGAGGCGGCGAGATGGTCACCCGCGATCACCAGGGTCTGACCGACGAACGTCGCCGGCTCGTCGAACGCCAATGCCGCGAACTCGCCGATGTCGACCATCGAGATCAGCGGCAGCCGGCTGGACGGGCGCAGGGCGAGGGAGACGACCAGCCCGTTCTCGGTCAGGACGGGGCGGGTGACGGTCGTGAAGTTCTCCATGAAGAACACCGGCCGCAGGACGGTGGCAGGCAGGCCGAGATCCCGGATGTGCGCTTCGACGATCCCCTTGCTTTCCAGATGCGGAACGCCGGTGTCCTGGTCGGCGCCGGCAACCGAGCTGTAGACGAGGTGGTCGACGCCGGCCTGCGCCGCGAGGTCGGCGGCGCGTCTGCCGCGCCGTACCTCGGACTCGACGTCCGCCAGGCTCACGGTGCCCGAGGTCACGCTGCTCAGCATCAGGAAGACGCCGCTCACGTCCGCCATGGCCGTGCGGATCGATGCCGGGTCGTCCAGATCGCCGACGACGAGCCGGGCTCCCGCCGCCTGAAGCGCCCGCGCCGCGGGCCGCTGCGGGTCACGTACCAGCGCGTGCACCTTCCGCCCGCGTCCCAGCAGCGCTCGGGCCACCGCACCGCCCTGCTGTCCGGTCGCGCCGATGACAAGAACTGAATTCTCACGATCATCCATGGGGCGTAAAGCTAGCCACGGTCACCGCCGACAACCTGGTTGCGATGGTGATACCCAGGACTCCTGGACAGCAAGGGGACGAGGATCTATGCATCGCGCCGAACTGGCCACCTTCCTGCGCGCGCGACGGGCAGCCCTGCGGCCCGCGGACGTCGGCCTGCCTGACGGCGTCGGCCAGCGCCGGACCCCCGGCCTGCGCCGCGAGGAGGTGGCCGAGCTGGCCGGGCTCTCGCTCACCTGGTACACGTGGCTGGAGCAGGGCCGCCCGATCGCGGCGTCCGCACAGGTCGTGGACGCGCTGGCCCGCGCACTGCGGCTCGATGCCGACCAGCACCGGCACCTGCGTGTCCTGGCCGGCCTGCCGGTGCCGCCGGCGCGAACCGTCCCGGACGAGGTCGAGCCCCGGGTCCAGCGTCTCGTCGACGCGACCGCGCCGAACCCGTCCGTCATGTTCGACCGGTACTTCGACTTCATCGCCTGGAACGCCCCGTACGTTCGGATCAGGCATGATCCCGCCGTGTTACCTGAAGGCCGGCGCAATCTGCTGTGGATGATGTTCACGGACAGGGAGAACCGCGCACGAATGCCGTTCTGGGAAGCGGCCGCGCGGGCTGTGCTGAGCCAGTTCCGCGCGGCCGTTGGCCAGCGCCCGGACGACGCCCGGTTCGTGGAGCTGGTCCGTGTGCTGACCGAGGCGAGCCCCGAATTCGGCCAGTGGTGGAACACCTACCCGATCCGGGATTTCAGACCAGCGACGATTTCGATCGACCATCCGGCCACCGGCCGAATCGCCCTGGACGTCTACCAGCTGCGACCGGTGGAATACCCGGACCTCCTGCTGGTCATGCAGGTTCCGACAACCCCCGACGACCTGCGCCGCGCCCTCTCGTTGGTCGACCACTGACCGCAACTCAACGCAGCGCAACTTAACGCATCGCATCGCATCGCAGTGCGGTTCTCGCGGTGCCGTTCAGATATCGGATGAGTTCGGGGGGATGGCGTCGAGGACGGCGAGGGCGTCGCTGAGCATGGTGGCGAGGTCGCCGCCGTGGAAGCTCCAGCGTGCGTGCGCGGCGATCATGATCGCCGCGGCGGCGACCGCGAGCATCGTGGGTTGGAGGCTGTCGCGTGCGGTGCCAAGGCGGGTGCTGAGGAAGTCGCCGAGGACGGCGTTGAGTTCCAGGACGTTGATGCCGAGCATCACGTTGCTGGCGGCCGGGCTGACCATGGAGATACGGATCCAGCGGGCGACGTCGGTGGTGTCCTCGGCGGCGACGACGTCGTGGACAGCCCATCGGATGGAGCGCATGGGTGGTTCGTCGGTCGCTCGGGCGGCCAACGCGGTGGCGATGGCCTGTGCCCGGCGGCGGACACCGGCGCGCAGAAGATCGTCTTTGGTGGGGAAGTAGCGGTAGAAGGTGCGGATGGAGATCCCTGCGGCGGTCGCGATGTCACCGGCGGTCACCGCGTCGAATCCGTGCAGTTCGAACAGGTTGAGAGCGGCGGATTCGACAGCCCGGGCCGCGGCTTCTCGCCGGTCGGCCCGGGCCTGTTCCACATGCGGTGATGTCCTGTACGGACGCTTCGCCGTCCCGCCCGCCACCGTTTCCCCCTGTGCCCGCCTGTGCCTGTGTCCGCGACGGCAGTCTGCGCCGTTTCGACCAGGCTAGCTTCGGGGGCCGCCGGTGGCCGGGGGCAGCTGATGGTGGGCAGGGTCAGGGTGGATCCGCCGTCGCCGGTGGCTGGCGCGCAGGAAGCCGTTGCTCGGGCCCGGTCGTCAGTAGAGATCCGTGATCTCGGCGGCCGTTCCCATGCCTGCCGCGCCTGCCGATCCCGCCGGGGGGACCGCGGCCGGACTGCTGTCGATACCGTCGGTCGGCCCGCCGCCGAATTCCGCGAGAGCCTGCTCGTACATGTCGACCTGGTCGGCGGTGACAAGCCGGGAGACCCGGATGAGGACCCCGCCCGTCACGTAGTCGTATTCGGTGTAGGCCGGATTCGCCGCCATCGTCTCGACGATGTAGGCCTTCCGGGCCTGGGCTCCGTTCGTGTCAGGGAACACCTCGATGGAGCCGCCGCGGGCGAGTGCGTCGGGCCCGAGGTGCTGTACCTGGGCCGCCGGGATCCGGGTGTCAGCAAACCGGAAACCCCGGCCTGCGCAGACGCACCGGCTGCGCCCGGTGCGTCGTCCGCGCCTGAACTCGCTGAACAGCCGGCCACCAGGGTCAGGGCGGCCACTGCCAGGACTATGCGCACGAAAACTCCTGAAGTGTCGGCAACAGGCCGCACAGCATACTGATCAACACAGCTGGGTCCGGACCCGTCGGCAACGCTCCGCCGCCGGGCGCCGCACCGGGGCCCGGGGCCAGATTCACCTCCAGAACGGACGCGGTCAGCCGCGGGGAAACCGGTCGTTGAAGTTCTCTGCGGCAAGTTGATCGAAGAGCCCCCGGGCGCGTGCGTCCTCGGCGTCAAGGTGCTCATCCATAGCCGTCTCCGCCTCCTCATCGGTCGGAAAGCGCAGACTGTCCAGCGCCGCGCAGTGGCAGGTCACCTGCCACTGGCCGTCGAGGTCCTGGTCGATGGTGGCGCCTGTGCAGCTTTCGTCGCCCAGCAGGAACAGGGGCATGGAGCGGAGCCCTGGCGGCTCCGGGCTCTTCAGGACCACGTCGCACCGTCGATCCGAGAGCGGGTGGCTGTGAACAGCCGAATCGGCTGCGGCCTCAGTCGGATACTCGCCGTTGAGGGCGCCACACCAGCAGTGCACCCACCACCGCTCGTCAGCTCCGCCTGCTTCCACCGCGTTCTCCTCTGCTGCATGGGCCCGCCGGATGCGTATGCAGCGTCCCATCGCCCTGGTCTGACCCACGGGCAGCCCATCGGTGAGGTCTGTCCAGGCAACGACCGCTGGAACCCAAGCCGGCAGGACGAGGGCCTGAATCCCGGGCCGTGCCGGTGCGGATGCCCGGAAGGGAACGATCGCGCGCGGGCACGACCCGGGTCGGGCGCCGGAAATGTGTACCTACCCGGCGGTCAGGTTCACGGCCAGGTCGGTGGTCGTACCGCGGTTCCGCGGAACCGCGCGGTACCGGACGGCATCAGGCCGGGGAGTAGCGCAGCACTCGGCTTCCGGTCAGCTGGGCCATCCAGACGGCATCGCCCGGACCGTAGTTCAGCTCCGCGGGTGGGCCGAGGGGGCCGCCGGGCACCGAGGTCTCGGTGAACACGCCGGTCGCCGGATCGTAGGCACCCAGCTTGTCGCGGAGAAGATAAGTGAAGTAGATCTTCCCCTGCGGTGAGGAGCAGATCCCGATCGGGAACGACAGTGGGACCGGCACCGGGACCTCGCTGACCGAACCGGTGACCGTGTCGATCCGGCCGAGCTTGCTGGCGCCGAGCTCGGTGAACCAGACATAGCGGCCGCCATCCGTCTCGGCACGCATCACGAACGGGACCGCGAGGAGGCTCGGGACCGGGTATTCGGTGATCGTTCTGGTCGCCGCGTCAATGCGGCCGATCTTGTTCCCGAGGGCCTCAGTGAACCACACATCGCCGTTCGAGCCGGTGAAGACACCAATCGGTAGCGCACCCGGCGTGGGCACCGGGTAGGACGTGAAGGTCTTCGTCGCGATGTCGAATCGACCGATCGTGTTGGCGGTGGTCTGGGTGAACCAGATCGCCCCGGCCGGGTCGGCGGCCAGGTCGTTGAAGGGGAAGAGATTACCCCCCACGCCGGGAACCGAGTAAAGCGCGAAAGCCTTCGTCTGCGGGTCGATGCTGCCGAGCTGGTTGCGCAGACCGTTGGCGAAGTAGATCTTCCCGTCCGGCCCGGCTGTGATCGCGCACGGCAGGGCGGTAACCGGTGCGGGTGTCGCGACCGGCAGATTGAGCCAGCTGAGCGACGCCGGCAGCTGTGCGGTGGACCAGGGAATCGGGAATTCCGCCGTTGCGCCGGTCGCCGGGTCGATGCGGCCGATCTTGTTGGCGAGCGCTTCGACGAACCAGGCCGCCCCGTCCGGCCCACCCGCCGTGACACAGGGAATCGAAGCCGGGGTGGGGGTCGGGTACGAGGTGAACGTGCCAGCCGCCTGGGCCGGGGTCGCGACAGAAAGCGCGAAAGCGCCCATAGCGGCAGCCAGCCCCACGGCAGCTACGCGGTGACGAGCGCGGGCTCGCTCCAGTAAGGGAAACAAGGCTCCTCCTTCATGATGAGAGGCGGATTTCGGCGGAATTCTCGCAGAGTGAATCGTGGCCTCAGCCCGGTTTCACGCTCTGCATGTGCTGCCCGCGGCCCGTGATGGTCGCGCTGCGGCGAAGCGTTGCGTTTGCGCGGCGCCGCTCTGGTCGGAGTTCGGCGAGTCGGCCTCCACGATCCGGGTTGAATGCCAGGTAACCCGGGCGCGCGGGGTGAGAGGCTGGAGACCGGCCCGACACGGAGCCAGGTTGGACCGAGAACGCGACATTCAGGAGAGGAACGAGCTTGGGGGCACCGGGCCTGGTGGGCCGCCGACGCGAGCGTGCCGCCATCTCCGGCTGGCTTGCCGCCGCCTTCGGCGGGGCGCCGATGCTGGTGCTGTGCGGAGGTGAGCCGGGCATCGGCAAGACCCGGCTGGCCACGGAGGCCGCCGACATGGCGGCGGCCGCCGGCGCACTCACCCGGTGGGCACGGGCGCATGAAGGCGTCGGTACCCCTCCTTTCTGGCTGTGGCGGCAACTGCTGCGTTCCGACCTGGCAGGGGAGGGGAACGGCCCGGCGGATCTACCGACGATGATCGAGGCGAACTCGGCGGCCGACCGGATCGCGCTGTTCGACGCCGTCGTCCGCCGGGTGTTCGCGCTCGCCGAGCGTTCCGGCCTGCTGCTGGTGGTCGAGGATGCGCAGTGGGCGGACGAGCCGTCGCTCCTGCTGTTGCGCTACCTGGCTCGCGAGCTGCGCGGAGCGCGGGTGCTGGTCCTGGCCACCCATCGGACGGTAGGTGCCGGTGGCGCGGCGCCGTGGCGCAGGATTCTCCCGGACCTGGGCCGGGAGCCGGTGACCGTGCAGGTGCCGCTGGCCGGACTGGACGAGGCGGAGACCGCCCACCTGGTGCGGGCGGTCACCGACACGGCCGTGGCCGACGACGTGGCGAGGGAGGTGCACCGGCGGACCGGCGGCAACCCGTTCTTCGTCCGGGAGCTGTCCCGGATGCTGACGACGGACGCGGCTCTGGCCGGCCAGCGGCTGCCGGCGTCGCTCGTCGAGGTGGTGGGGCAGCGCGCGGCGGGCCTGTCCGGCCCGGCCCGCCGGATGCTGGCGGCGGCCGCGGTGCTGGGAGAGCAGTTCTCGGTGGCGACGGTGGCGGCGATGGCTGGCCGACCACCGCTGGACTGCCTGCCACCGCTGGAGGAAGCAGCCGACGCCGGGCTGATCGCTGCCGCTGACACCGCCGGGGCCTGGCGGTTCGTCCACGCGCTGGTGTGCGAGGCGATCGAGGCTGACACGCCGGCCCAGGAGCGGCTGCGGCTGCACCGGTCCGCGGCCGAGGCGCTCGAGCGCGTCCACGCGGGGCAGATCGATGACCGGCTGGCGGACATCGCACGGCACTGGGCCGCGGCCGCGCTCGATGACCCGCGGCCTGCCGTGGCCTGGGCCCGGCGGGCCGCGGACGCAGCCCTGCGCTCCCTCGCGTATGAGGAGAGCGCGCGGCTCTACCAGCTCGCGCTCGACGCGGGCGGGCCGACGGTCGACCGACAGCTGCGATGCCGGCTGTTGATCGACCTCGCTGGTGCCCGCTGGAGGGCCAGGGACATCGAGCCGTGCCGGACCGCGACGACGGAGGCAGTTGCGCTCGCCCGCCGGATCGGCCGGGTGGACCTGATCGCCCGGGCCGCCCTCGGTATCGAGCCCATCGGCGCGATGGCCTGGGACCTGGAGCTGCGCCGGTTGTGTGACGAGGCGCTCGCCGGGCTCGACCTGGCGGCCTTGACTGACCCGGCCGACCCGGCCGACCCGGCCGACCCGGCTGCTCTGGCTGACCCGGCCGTTCTGTCCCGCCGGGCGCGCCTGCTCGCCAGGTCGGCCGAGAGCTCCGTGTATCTGAACGACGTCACCGCGGCGGAGGAGAGCAGCCGGCAGGCGTTGGAGATCGCCGCCGACGTCACCGATCCGGCTGCGGTGATCGCTGCTCTGAGGTCCCGCCAGCTGTGTCGTAGCGGTCCGGAACACGTGGACGAGCGCGCCGGGCTCGCCGACCGGATGACCGAGATCGGGCGTACGCTGCTCCGCCCCCGGGAGGAGATGTGGGGCCGGCTGTGGCGGATCGACACCTACTGGGAGCGTGGGGACCTGGCGGCTGTCACGGCCGAGCTGCCCCGGCTGGGCTGGTGCGTCGACCAGGTCGGCGGCCCGATCGCCCGCTGGCACCTGCTCGTCGTGCGTGCCGCGCTCGCCGGCGCGCTCGGCCGCTACGGCGAGGCGCTCGAGCTCGGCCGCGCGGCCCTCGCAACACTCCCCGCCGACAGCCACCCGACCGCGTCAGGCGCCTACCGGTCACTGGAGTGCATGATCGCCGCCCACATCGGCCAGGAGCGGGTGGCGGCCAGCCAGCCGTCGGACCCGCCGGACCCCTCCGACCCCGCGGGCTCGCCGGACCCGCGGACCGGCCGATCGGCCGGTGGTGGCGAGGCACGAGTGGGGATCTTCCGCGGGCCTCTCGGGACCGCGCACATGCTCGTCCTCGCCGGCCGGAAGGCCGAGGCCCTCGGTGCCTACCGGGAGGCCGGGCCAGTGCAGAGCTGGCGCCCGCCGCCGTACTGGCGGGTGCCGACCTGGGCGTTCGGGTCCGCGGTCGCGGTTGCGGTCGGCGAACGCCGTGACGTCGAGTTCCTGTACGACCGGCTGCTCGCCGAACGCGGGCGTTTCGTGGTCGGCGGTGCCGGGACCGCCAACTATCTGGGCCCTGTCGAGCTCCACCTCGGCAGGGCGGCGGTCTTCCTGGGCCGTCTCGACGACGCCGTCGCGGACCTCGACACCGCGCTCGCCTACTGTCGCGCCGCGGGCGCGGCCGGGTTCACCGTCGAAACCGAATGCGAGCTCGCCGCCGCCCTGACCCGTCGAGCACACCTCGGCGACCTCGACCGGGCCGGTCAGCTCCTCGACCATGCCGAGACGGCCGCCGTCCAGCTCGGTATGGAACCGTGGGCCCGCCGAACCCGTGATCTGCGCGCCGCGACCTCCGCGACGTCCACGGCGGCGAGCGCCAGGACGCCGGCCGTCAGCCCGCTGTCGCCCCGGGAGGGCGAGGTCGCCGAACTGGTGGCCCAGGGACTGACGAACCGGCAGATCGCCGTGAAGCTGTTCATCTCCGAGCGCACCGCGCAGACTCACGTCCAGCACATCCTGACCAGGCTCGGCTTCTCCTCCCGGGCTCAGATCGCCGCCTGGGTCACTGCCCGCCACCAACCGCAGGACACCGAGGGCTCGCGCCTGCGGGATGCGCAGGCCCCACGCTGACCGCTTCACCGAAAATCACCCTGCGGCCCCTGCACCGTCCGTGGTGGAGCGGGACGGGACTCCCGGCTGGTAGCCGGGCGCTGGTGTGCCGGGCGGGTTGTGGACGCCCGGCCGGCCGGCGGGATTCGGGACGCACACCTCCGCCTCGAGTCCGTCCGGGTCACGGAAGAACAGGCTGAGGGTCGGGCCGAAATCGGTGACGAATCCGTCGGAGGCGTCGCGGGCGATGAGCCGATCTCGGATGAGGTCGAACGTCTCCCGGGAGGCGGCCCGCAGGCCCAGATGATCGAGACGGCCGCGGCCGAACATCGGTGCCTGACGTCGGGCCTCGGTGTTGCCGGGAATCTCGTAGATGTTGAGCGCGGTAGCCGGGCCGATCTGGAGAACGGAGATCCGGCCACCGCCGGGCCCGGGAACCTGATAGCGGACGGTGGCGTCGAACACCTCGGCGTAGAAGGCAATCAGCCGCTCGGTGTCACCCGTGATGACCGCCACGTGGTCCAGACCGTTCAGCAATCTCCCCGATTGTCCGTCGGTATCCTCCGGAAGCTGTTCCAGCGCCATTGTTGTTCCTCCTTCAGGTTGACGAGGATGAATGGACGTCCCGCCGGCGCGGATCACTGTTGCTGGGCGGTGCCCGGCCCGGGTGCGGCCTTGGTTGCGCGCGCGGGCGTGGGCATAGACGCGGGCACGGTTGTGGTCGTGGTCGTGGCGGCGGTCGCGGGCACGGGCACGGCGGGAAGGCCGGAGCGCAGAATGCACGCGGCGCAGGCGCCGAAACCGGCGAGGAGCAGGCCGGTGGAGATGACGCCGGTGACAGGCGCCGCGAACGGTCCGCCCACGACAAAGCCGAGGGGGAACGCGACCGCGAACGGCCAGGCGACGACCTTCGCGCGGATCAGCGCGATCGCGAGCAGGACGAAGGCCGCCAGGCCACCCGCCACGCCCACGGCGAGGTAGACGATCACGACCGGTCGTTCGAAGAAGGCGGCGACGACCTCCGCGGCGGCCTCGCGGTCGGCGGTGTGCGCGGCGGCGGCGCACATGATGTCGATGGCCACCAGAACACCGGTCGCCCCGCCGACGACCGTTCCCAGCAGGCCGGCCCAGGTGGACAGCGCCCGCGCGCCGGGCCGGGCGAGCAGCGCGACGAGGCCGATGGCGACGGGGAGGAGCAGGGCGCCGAGATCGAGGACGAGCAGGGCGTTCGCTCGTCCGGGATGGACGGCGAAGTTCTCGACGGTGGCGAGGGCGGAGCCGCCGCCACCGCCGGGCGCCGGGTGGACCGCTACCGACATTCCGTAGCAGACGGCGACGATGACCAGGCAGACGACGGCGAGAACGCGGCCCGAGACGCGGGTGAGCATGGGGTCCCCTTCGGATGGGATCGACTGGGATCGACGCTGACGTCGGCGGCTCAGCGGACGTGGAGCTCGCGGGCGGCGAAACCACCGGCGAAGTCCGGCGGGCTGCCGAGCGGACTGGCGACGATGTAGCGACCGGCGGGCAGCTCCGCCAGGCCATAACCGGGAGAGTCACCCTGTGGCTGAACCGCGGAGACGATGTCGGTGGCCGATTCCAGGCTGGTCGACCCGTCCGCGAGTCCGGCCGCGGTCGCGGTGACCCCGTCCTTGACCTTGGCGAACAGCAGGACGAACCCGGCCTTCTCTGGGTCGTCGCCTGCGTTGGTGAACGTGATGGCGACCGGGCCGGCGGGAGCGGTCTCCGGCAGGCCGGTGAGCGTCCCGGCGTCGTTGGTCACGGCGAGCGTGGGATAACCGCAGTTGTCGACCATCCAGGCGTCGACGATCTGGCCCGCGGCGAACAGCCCACTGCCTTCGTAGTCGATCGGCTGGCCCTGCCTGGCGGAACTCACCACGGAGATCAGGACGTCGACCTTGCTGGTCAGCTCGGCGGGGACGCTCGCGCGCAGCGTGGCGGCCAGCGGTTCGGCGGCCGTCGCGAAGGCCCGCAGCTCCGCGGCGGTCGGAGTCGGGGCCGCGGGATCGGACCCGGGGAAGCCGAGGCTGTTGATCGCGACTTCCGCTGCGCATGCGGCCCGCACGTCGCCTGCGTCCGCGGCGACGGTGGTCAGGCCGGCGGTCGGCGGGCCGGCGGTCGGGCTGGTGGCCGTGGCGGTAGCCGGCTCGTCGGAGGCCGAGGAACAGGCAGCGGCCGCGGTCAGGGCCGCGGCGGCGACCACAGCCGCGGCGCCGTGGCGGACGACGCGGAAAACATGGGGGGACGTCACGGGAGCGCTCCTGAACTGGTGTGGCGGCGGGTGCTGGTTTCTGAGACGGCGCCTCGCGTCTTCCCGCTTCCAGCTCGCGCTCTCGCGGAGAACGGGCCGGGGGAGGGCGGTGCGAGTTCGCCTTTCCTCACTTACGGATGCCGGTCAGGGCGTCCGGGAGGATCATGGCCGCCGCCGGGTGGCGCGGGAATCCGCCGAAATACGTATCGGACCTACGTATCGCCGGGCCTTGTGGCGTTCGTGGCGCTCGTTGCCGAGGGCGGGGGCCGGCACCTCGGTCCGCACCCCGCTTCGGGCGCGGATCGTTGCTACCCGGCGAAAAGCGTCGAAAGCCGGACGCTGCTGTTCAGGAGTCGGACGGTGCCGTTCAGATATCGGATGCGTTCGGGGGGATGGCGCGTCGACGCGCGTCCGACCCACTGCGGCGGCTAGCGTGACGGGTTAGTAGCGGGCAGTGAGAATGCGGGGATCGTGGCCGACTCTGTGGAATTCTCCTGGGTCGGCGGGTTCCTGCTTCCCAGGCTCGATACCGGTGAGGTGCCCCGGTCCTCATCGCGCTCCCGTGTCAACAGGCCATTTCCCTCCTGACATGTGCCCCTGAACGTCGCCTGGCCGCGACGACAAGGAGTACATCTCGGAGCTTTTCTCTCGGTTGAGAAGAAACGGGTGTACCGCTGATGTCTCTGGATCGATACGGTGTTCTAAAAGGCCGGGTTCTTGACCACCGCCGGGAACCCGACGATGACACGCCGCACTACCAGATCCTCATCGACGGTGACGGTTCCGCCCGCGCGGCCGTCAACGTTCTTTCCTCTGGCCAGGAGTCGGATCCGAAGATGTCGGAACTGCTCTATGTTGCCGTGGAGGACTTCCAACATCCCATTCTTGCGGATCTCGAGAAACTGAAGGACGGGTACACGGAGCTCGACCGGAAGCCCGGCGGGCTGGCGTTGGACTACATCCGCGGCAGTCTGTTCGACCGCACCGACCTGCGGGCGCTGCCCGCGCACGAGCCCGGCGAGGACAACGATCTCGCCGATGTGCTCGACCACTACGTGACCCGAGCACAGGCGAACAACGGTAGCCGCATCTACGCCTTCGGCGAGCCGTGGTCGGCGGAGAAGGAAGCCGACAAGATCTTCAGGTTCAAGCCGGGCCGAGGTATCCACAACATCCACATGAACCAGGGGAACGCGGGCCGGTTCAAAGGCGACAACGGGGTGTGGCAGGACGGCGCGCTCCTGTTCCACTTCCCTGCCGCGGATCGCTGGGTCGCGATCTTCCTTGCGTTCCAGAGCCAGAAGTGGCACACCGATGACCGCACCGGCGGTGCGCTGCCGGACGTTCCGCAGGCCCGTCCGGGTGGCCAACCGGCGGAGGGCGAGCCCGACCAGCGGCTGCGGATCGTCGGAGCGCTCGTCAACGCGGTCGGCGCCTCGCCCGAGGACGAGTCCGTAACACTGATCAACACGACGACCGAGTCGGTTGACCTGGCCGGCTGGGCGATCGCCGACCGAGACCAGCACCAGGTGTCGCTGCCTGCCCGTACGCTGGCGGCGGGAGAGACGATCCGGATCCCGCTCATACCACCTGTCGCGCTGGGAAACCACGGTGGGACGATCACTCTGCTCGACGCGGTCGGCCTCAAGGTCGATGGTGTCGCCTACACCGCCGCGGACGCCACCGAGGAAGGGCGCACCGTCGTCTTCTGACCCGGCGAAGCATGCCCGGTGGCCCCGGACTTACTCCGGGGCCACACGGTGCCCTCGCGTTGCCCACGACGGTCGTCCGTTCTCCGTGAGCACAGGCGGCGGCAGGACAAGCGGCGGCAGGACAGGCGACGGTGGCTGGACGATGACCGTGCCCGGCTCGGCGTGGAACGCTCGGCGGCCAGCGGCCAGCGGCCAGCGGCCGACGATCGGCGGTCAGGGCCGTCAGCGGTGGCGATGGGCCACCATCGGTAGGCCGCCCCTGGGGCGCAGGGTGACCAGCGGTTCGGGCACGACCGGAGTGTCGGACGCCGGGGTGAATGACCAGCGGCGAGCGATCGCCGCCAGTGTCAGCACGCCCTCGGCGACCGCGAAGCTGTTTCCGATGCACTGGCGGGGCCCGGCGCCGAAGGGGAAGTAGGTGAAACGCGGCCGGTTGTCCGCCGCCCCCAGCCAGCGGGTGGGATCGAAGCGGTCGGGATCGGGCCACCAGCGCTCGTGGCGGTGCATCACCCACTGGCTGAAGACCAGCGTCGACCCTGCGGGAAGCAGGTAGCCGGCTACCTTGTGGTCCGCGACGAGGTGGCGGCCCATCGCCCAGACCGGAGGATAGAGCCGCATCGACTCGGAGAACACCGCGTTCGTGTAGGTCAGCCTCGGCAGGTCCTCGATCGTGGGCGGCCGGCCGTCGAGGGCTGTGTCGAGCTCCTCCCGCAGCCGCGCCGCCACCGCCGGTTCGCCACCGAGCAGGTGGAACGTCCACGCCAGCGCGTTCGCGGTCGTCTCATGACCGGCGAGGAGCAGGGTCATCGCTTCGTCGCGGATCTGGATGTCGTCCATCCGCTCGCCGGTGTCGGGATCCCGGGCGGCCAGCAGCAGCGACAGCAGGTCGGTGCCGGCTCCTGCGCTCGTGCCCTGTGCCTGGGCGGCGCGACGGCCGGTGATCATCTCGTGGACGGTGCGGTCGAGCGCTGCCCTGGCGCCCTGGCGCCGCCGTGCGGCTCGCAGCGGGAGGCGTTCCAGCCGTTCGAGGACGGGCAGGCCGGCCCGGCGCGCGACCGGCATGTTCTCGCTGACGGCGGTCCGCACGACGTCGACGACGTGGTCGGAGATGTCTACGTCGAACAGCGTCCTGGCGACGATCGCCAGCGTCATCTCCGTCATTTCTGCGTGCAGGTCCAGGGACTGGCCGTCCCGCCAGGTCGCGGCGGTGGCCTCGGCGAGGGCGACGAACTGGCCGCTGTAGCCGGCCATCTGCTTCTTGTGGAACAGGGGCTGGATCAGCCGGCGCTGGCGCATGTGCGTCTCGCCGGCGCTGGTCAGCAGGCCCTGGCCGAGCAGGAGCGTGAGCGGCTGCGTGACGGTTGCCCGCGAGCCGGGGCCACGGACCACGGCCCCCTTGGCGTAAAGGCGGTGACCGCTGACCAGCGCGTCGGCGATCGCGTCCGGGTCGGACACGAGGAAGGCGGACACCGGCCAGCTTGCCAGCCGCGCGATCGGCCCGTACCCACGGCGGATCTCGGCGAGCCGGGTCAGCGGGTCGGCCCGCAGCCGCCGCACGGCCGCCATCGGCCCGCCGGCCGGGCCGGGCACCTCGGTCGCGGCCCGCGGGGCCGACGCCCGCGGGGCCGATTCCCGCGTGGACGCCGGAGCCGCTGCGGTGGCCGGTCTGACCAGGGGAGAAGGAACCAGCGGGTGGTCGGGTTCGGATGCCGTCGGGCGCGTCATGCGGCGCCTCCTTGTCACGACGTAGGGAAGGACGTAGGGAAGGCGGATCGGGACTGTCGAGGTGGGACACGGGCGGACCTGGGTCCGTGCGGGCAGCGGCACGGCCGCCGTGGGTAGGCCGGGCGGTTCCCGACCGGCGCGGCCGGCAAGGTGCGGGCGGTCGTCCCAACGGTCATCCGGACGTCCGTCAGCCGGGAAGGAGGACAAACGCCACCAGCAGGGCGATCTTCAGGGCGAGGACGAGGTCGCCGGCGGGACCGGACACGTGGGGCAGTCCGATCGCTGCCAGGACACGGGTGGCTGCCTCCCGGGCCTTCGGCCACAACAGCAGCACGACGCTGACGCCGCAGCCCGCAACAGCGGCCTGGATGCCGACCGGCTCGGCCGTGAACATGACTGCGATCGCCGACGCCGCCACCATCGCGAATGCCTTGATTCCGGCGAACGCCGCCAGCACGTGCGCGCGGGGAAGCAGGATGGTGGCGAGGCCCGCCGAGATCAGGACCATGGCCAGTGTGGTCAGCCCGGTTGTCGGCTCCGGTTCGACCTCGGCCAGGCGAGCCATACGCAGGCCCGGAGCTGGGTGCTCGAGCCCGGAGACGGTCACCGCGAGCACGGTCAGCCCGGCGACGGCGGCCTGAACCACGCGCAGCACCAGCAGCGCGGCGAGAACGAAAAGCAGCCTGGTCGCGCGATTCCGTGCCGACAGGTCACGCCGGACGGCGAGACGCCCAACGACGCGCACGGCGACGCGCCCAACGACGCGCACGGCGACGCGCCGGGCGGCGCCGGTCTCGGCGAGCTCTGCGTCCCGTCCGTCAGCCACGGCACAGCCGTCCGCCGGTCTCGGCGAGCACGCCACCCGGGATCGTGACCGTGACCCGCAGCCCACCCGGCATGGGCTCGACGGAGTCCAGGTGCGTGCCCGGCGGCAGGACCGGCTCCGCTGACGACCCCGCCGCCAGTGGTCGGCTGAGCAGGCCGCCCGAGCCGGCGAGAACCGGCCGATCGTCTGACCCGAACCGCAGGACGGCTGCCGCCGAGACCGAGCCGACGGTGAGCGAGCTGGAGCGCCCCCGGCCGAGAAGAACCGACCAGACGGGCACACGGACGTCACGGAAGGTCACCGCGACGTCGGTCAACCTGCCGGCCGGGCCGATCCCGGCGGCCGTGGCTGTCACGGTCCGGAGATTCCCCGCAGCGAGCTGGGTCAGGAACGGAAAGCCGCCGATGTGGACGGACCGCGTGCCCACAAACGTGCCCGTGCAGCCGAACCGCTCGGTCAGGCGGTGCTCGACGACCCGAACGAGCAGGCGGTCGGTCACCAGGAGGGCTGCTATGACGACAAACGGCGCCGCAGCCACCCATCGCCACCGGTCCTGCCACCACGCTCGGCCATCCACGCCGCCCGCCCGCGGCCGGAGCGGGCGGGTCTGCGATCGGGGTACAGCGACCAGGTTCCGCATAGGACCGAGAAGACCGCGCGTTCATGCGGAAATGATGTGAACCAGAGGCGAGCGGCGTACGGGTTTGGCGGGCGGGCACTGTTGCACGGCCGCCGGCCGGCCGAAGTCACCACGTTGGCTGCCACCCTGGCTGCCGTCCGTTGCGGCCTGCCCTCCGGGATGGACGACGGAGCACCTCAGAGACACCGGGGGGTGGCCCAAGCAGGGGCGAGACCGGACGCTGTTTCCCGGCAGCTTCCTGGGAACCGGGGGAGCGCGCACTGCGTCGAAACGGGAAGCCTTTTCCTCTCAAACCCGACGGAGAGCAAATGTATGTCCTCGCCTCGATACGGACGCGCGCGGCCAGTGCGGTCGCCGTCGCCTGCCTGACCGCGCTGCTCGGCGGCTGCGGGTCCTCGCCCGCGGAACCCGAGCAACTGGGCCCGGCGGTGCCTTACGGGCTCTCCACGCACTGCGGCATCAGCGAGGCGCACTATCAGGACCGCTACTACGAGCTGGTCCCGCCGCTGCACGACGGCAACTTCAACCCGCCGGACGGCTGGGGTAACCCGTCCCAGATCGGCGTCCTGACACCTGTGAGCGAGACAGAGGTCGTCTTCACGGATGACGCCGGGCATCGCGTGACCTTCACACTGCGACCCGGCGCGACGACATGGAAGCGGCTCTGCGAGTGACCCCCGCGAACGGTTCGTCCGCAATGTCCGGATCGAGGTCACCGATCGGATGCTGATCTTCGGCGAACGGCACCTGTGCACCGTCGTGGCCGAGTACGCACGGCACCACAACGGACGACGACCCCACCGCGGTGGGGGCCTTCAGCCACCACGGCCTGACCACCCCGTCGTGGAACTGACCCAGGAACGGATCAAACGTCGGCCTGTCCTCGGCGGCCTGATCAACGAATACGGACGAGCCGCTTAAAACCCCAGGTCGACACCGGTGGCCGAGTTCTGACACCCCACAATCCTCCGTCGAGGGATCCGCCCATGCATCCAGAGTGCCACTCGGCATCTTCCGACGTTTTCCCCGACCTCGGGCCGGATAATTCCATCTGCCGGGGGGAACGTCGGCAGGGACCGTGGTGCCGCTACGTCCTCTGCGGGGTTCGGACTATGAAAAATCCGAGTAAAAGCACCAATTCGGACAGTAGGAAAATCCCTTTCTGGGATCGCTTTGTCGGCTGGCTGAGTGAACACGGAAACCCGCTGGGGCGGAAGCTCGTCGCGCAGGTAATGGCTGCCCTCCTCGGTCTTGCGGGAGCCTGGATCATCGCTGCCAAGACGATCGAGCCACGCATTCCCCTTGATGCGGCGACTGTGTATATCGGCCGGTTCTACCGGGAGATCTCCGATCCTGCGAAGATTCATGCGGCGTGGCAGAACATGACGACCAAAACCTTCCAGACGTACTCCAGTCTTCCCTATCGGAACTTCCGAAAGTTCTGGGCAAATCAGCAGAGGCCGTCGATTCTCGACGTGTCCAAGGATGGCAGTAACACGTTTGCGGTTTCTATTCAGTTCCATCCCAAGGGAAAACCGAAGGGCACGAAGGATCCGGAGGCACACTTCGCGGCTGTTCTTCAGTGTGATGATCGTGTGGCGATATGGACGTTCACGAACTGTGACAGTAGGTCGCTCAAACTCGAAGACCTCAAGGACTACGATCTCCGGGTGCTGGACGGAGGATGAGTCCGTGGGCCTCGGGTTTCCCTGGGGTCCGTCATGCCGACGGTGAACGCATGATTCACGGCCGAACGGGTACGTCGAACTGGGTCCGAGTGGGTATCGAATCCCGCTCCCGTGGTTCCGTCGTTGATTCCGATGAACGGCGTGACGGCCAGTCGAACTGGCGCCGATCAACTGATTCCGAGAGTCAACGGCCCCGCCACTCAGAAGGAGGCGGTCCCAGTGTTCGCTCGAATGATCCGTTGTCATGCCAGGTACCAGGCGATGATTCTCCTTTTTCTGCTCGCCGCGGCCATGCTGACTTTCGCCGCTACGGTCGTCTCACCGTCGGCTGAAGCGAAGCCCCCGTCCGAGTGCTACAAGTACCCCGACGGGACGATCGAATGTGAGTAAGCGTTACACTGCTTGAGGTGTGCTCGGCAACCCTTGTTGGAAGCCTCGTAATCAGAAGCGTCGTGAGTGCCCGGTGGTGTAGCGGGCTACACCACCGGTTGGGGAGTCCTCACCCTCGTGGCGAAGACCGTCTCGCGGAATCGTGTGAGACGACGAAGGACACTCCTCACCGGCACTTCAGCTGGCCGGATGCGTGCGTGGGGTGGTTCTTCGAGTCTGTATTCGACTCGATGCGCTGATGCGGAGGCTGCTCCAGCCATGGCAACTGTCCTTTATCGCCTGGGCCATGTCTCCTTCCGGTGGCGATGGTTCGTCGCCTTGCTGTGGGTGGCCGTGCTGTGTGGCGTCGGCTTCGCCGCCTCGCAGGCGTCCACCGCCAGGGACGAGGGGTTCACCACGCCAGGTATCGAGTCGCAGAAGGCATTCGACCTGATGGAGCAGCGCTTCCCCGGCTCCGTCGCGAACGCCGCGAGCGCCCGGATCGTGTTCGTCGCGCCCGGCGGTGAGAAGGTCACCGCGGCAGAGAACCGGAAGGCCATCGAGCGTCTCGTCGACGAGACGGCCGACGGCACGCAGGTCGCCAGTGCTGTGGATCCCTTCCAGGTGAGGGCGCTGAGCGACGACGGCACGACGGCGTATACGACCGTCAGTTTCAAAGTCACCGCCGACGACCTCTCCGACGCGAGCAAGAAGCACCTGGAGCACGCCGTCGAACAGGCCCGCGAGGCCGGGCTGACCGTCGACGTCGGCGGGAACGCCCTGGCCGAGCAGCCCGGGGCGGGAGGGGCGACAGAGGCAATCGGCATCGCCGTGGCCGCTGTGGTGCTGCTGATCACCTTCGGGTCGATGGCCGCGGCAGGGCTTCCGCTGCTGACGGCGATCCTTGGCGTCGCCGTCAGCATGACCGGCATCCTGGCGCTCTCCAGCGCGTTCGGCCTGTCCGACAGCACCGGCACCCTGGCCACCATGCTCGGCCTGGCCTGCGGCATCGACTACGCCCTGTTCGTCGTCTCCCGGTACCGGGAGGAGCGCGCCAAGGGACATGTGCCGAGGGATGCGGCCGGGCTGGCCGTGGGCACGGCCGGTTCGGCTGTCGTCTTCGCCGGGCTGACCGTGGTCATCGCCCTCGCCGGGCTGTTCGTGGTCGGTATTCCGATGCTCACCAAGATGGGGCTGGCTGCCGCCGGCGCGGTGCTGCTGTCCGTGCTGGTATGCCTGACGCTGGTCCCGGCCCTGCTGGGCTTCTGGCCCAATGCCGTGCTCTCGCGCGGAGCCCGCAGGAACTCCAAGCGCTACCGCCGGAAGCAACTCAAGCAGCACAACGGCGGCTCCCGCTGGGCCCGGATCGTCGTACGCCGCCCGTGGCCCGTCCTGCTGCTGGCCGTTGTCGCCCTGGGTGTCGTCGCCGCCCCGGTCATGAACCTCCAGCTGGGCATGCCCGGCGATGAGGCCAGACCCGCCTCCACCACCGAGCGTCGCGCCTACGACGATCTGGCCAAGGGGTTCGGAGCCGGCTTCAACGGCCCGCTGACCATCGTCGTCGACGCCAGCGGAGCCACGGACCCGAAGGCAGCCGTGGCGGCGATCTCCACGGACATCGGGGCCACCGACGGAGTCGTGTCGGTGTCCTCGGCTCGCTTCAACTCCGCCGGTGACACGGCGGTGTTCTCCGCCATCCCGTCCACCAGCCCCACGGACGAGAGGACCAAGGACCTGGTCAAGAGCATCCGTGACCAGCGGCCCGGTATCGAGGCGAAGACCGACGGCGCGAGCTTCGAGGTCACCGGCAAGACTGCGCTCGACATCGACGTCGCCGAGAAGGTGCAGGGCGCGCTCATCCCGTACCTGGCGGTCGTGGTCGGACTGGCGATCGTGCTCCTGCTGCTGGTCTTCCGTTCACTGCTCGTGCCTGTCAAGGCGGCACTGGGCTTCCTGCTCTCGGTGCTCGCCGCTCTCGGTGCGGTCGTCCTGGTCTTTCAGCAGGGCCATGGCGCGAGCCTGCTCGGTGTCGAGACCACCGGCCCGATCATGAGCATAATGCCGATTTTTCTGGTGGGCATCGTCTTCGGCCTGGCGATGGACTACGAGGTCTTCCTCGTCTCCCGGATCCGCGAGTCCTACGTCCACGCAGATGCGGCCAAGCCGGCGGTGGTCTCCGGCTTCCGGCGCAGCGCCCGTGTGGTGGTCGCCGCCGCACTGATCATGATCGCGGTGTTCTCCGGCTTCATCGGTGCCCAGGAGTCGATGATCAAAATGATCGGCTTCGGTCTCGCGATCGCCGTCCTCTTCGACGCCTTCGTCGTCCGCATGGCAATCGTGCCGGCCGTGCTGTCACTCCTGGGCGACAAGGCCTGGTACCTGCCGCGGTGGCTGAACCGGCTGCTGCCGAACATCGACGTCGAGGGCGAGAAGCTCAGCCACAAGGTCGCGCCGCCCAACGACGTGATGGGGACCGTGCCGGACCAGCCAGTCGTACAACCCCTCCCCATCCGCTGAGCCCCAACGCACGCGGCGAGCAGGGGATGGCCGACGCTGTTCTGCGCGTCCTGGGCACTATCCGATGAACCTGACGGAGCCCCGGTCCCCGAGGAGAGTTGGGGCCGGGGCTCTGACGCCGGTCAGGGCTGGATGTTCTGCGGGCTGTTGAGGTAGGCGAGCACGGCGAGCACCCGTCGGTGACCGCTGTCGCTGGGCGGCAGGCCCAGCTTCAGGAACACGTTGCCGATGTGCTTGTGGACCGCACGCTCGGTCACGACGAGCGTCCTGGCGATGGTGCTGTTGTCGTGGCCTTCCGCCATCAGCTCCAGCACCTCGCGCTCACGCGGGGTGAGCGAGTCGATCGGCGTGTCGCGGCGGCGGGTCATCAGCTCGGTCACCACCTCCGGGTCCAGGGCGCTGCCGCCCGCAGCGACGCGTTCCAGCGCGTCGAGGAACTCGTCGACCCGCCCGACACGGTCCTTGAGCAGGTAGCCGACCCCGCTCGCCCCGCCGCCCAGCAGTTCGGCGGCGTAGGACCCCTCGACGTACTGCGAGAGGACCAGGACCGGCAGGCCCGGGATCGTCTCCCGCGCCTCGCGGGCAGCGCGCAGGCCCTCGTCGCGGAAGTGCGGTGGCATCCGCACGTCCAGTACGGCGATGTCCGGCCTGTATCGAAGCAGAGCGGGCAGGATCTCGGGCCCGCTGCCGGCGACGGCCACAACCTCGTGCCCGGCCGAGTTCAGCAGCAGGACGAGCCCCTCTCTCAGCAGGGCGTTGTCCTCGGCGATCACCACACGCACGGCAGCTCCACTTCGATCTCGGTCGGGCCCCCGGTCGGGCTGGTCACGGTCACCTCGCCGTCCAGGGCGGCGACGCGGCGGCGGATGCCCAGCAGGCCCGAGCCGCGGTGCTCGTCCACGCCGCCGGCGCCATCGTCGCGGACGACGGCACGCAGTCCCGCGCGCAGGCGTTCCAGCCGCACGGTAGCCCGGCTACCGCCGCTGTACTTGGCCGCGTTGGTCAGCGCCTCAGCCACCGCGAAATACGCGGCCGCCTCCACCGCCGCCGGGGGACGGGGCCCCTCTTCCAGACCACCCACGACGTGAACGGTCACGTCCAGCCCGCTGCTCGCCGCCAGCGCCCGCACAGCGCCGACCAGACCGCGGTCGGTCAGGATCGGTGGGTGGATGCCGCGCACCACGTGCCGCAGCTCGGTAAGAGCCTCCTGGGCATGGTCCTGGGCGTCGGCGAGCAGTCTGCGGGCGGTGTCGGGGTCACGGTCGTAGGCGCGTTGGGCCAGACCGATGCGCATGGAGAGGGCCACCAGGCGGGCCTGAGCGCCATCGTGCAGGTCGCGTTCGATGCGGCGCAGTTCAGCTTCGTGCGCGGCGATCGCGTCGGTGCGGGTGGCGGCGAGCTCCTCCACCCGGGCAGCGAGGAGTGCCCGTGGGGAGGGTCTGAGCAGGGCCTGCGACCAGCGGGCCTCCAGGTCGGCGAGCCGGGTGATCAGCGGAAGCACCACGGCTTCGCGGCGCAGCAACCCGCACCGCACCCCGTCGACGACCAGGCCGAGCGGCCACAGTGGCAGAGCGAGGAGGATCAGAGCACCGTAGAAGTAGAAGGCGAGCATCCACAGCAGATCGGTGCGGGTCCCAGGGTCCTGGACCGCGATACGTAGCCGCCGCCGCAGCGGGCCGGTGATCGCCTGGTACGCCTCGGGGATCTCCCGGCCCGTCCACGCCGCCGTCATCTGCCGTTTGGCCCCGGCGATACGGCGGATCAGCAACACCGTCTCCGGCAGCAGCCACGCCCCGACCACCGCGAGCGTGCCCATGGCGGTGATCAGCAGAACCGTGATGAAGAGGTAAAGCCCGAAGGCCATCACCGCGGCCCCGCTCAGCTGGACCGTCGCCCGCCCGGCCAGCCGCATCGCCTTCCACATGAGCCCACGCTAGGGGATCGGATTCCGCGGACCGGGCCGACGCCGAGAAGGTGTAGCCCGCTACACCACTCGTTCGGGAGTGCGCTCCCTGGCCCGCGCACCCGTGCCGGGAGACGCTGGAACCGGCGGAAGGTCGAAGACTCCTGCACGGGCACCGCACCGTTCGCCGGGCGCCTCACGGACGGCGAACCCCGCGGCGGCACGTGCCCGGGACCTGCGCCCCATATCACCCCCTCATCCACCGGAGGAGAGCACCACCGTGAGCAGGATGAAGTCCCTCTACACCGGCACCACCCCGGACACCGTCGAAATCCTGGAGGTGGACCGCCCTGTCCCAGGCCCGCGCGACGCGCTGGTCAGGATCCGAGCCTGCGGCATCTGCGGCACCGACGTGTCGTTTCTGCACCTGGGCGGTATCCCTGCCCACGCTCACCTGGGCGGCGAGATCGTCCCCGTCGCGCTGGGCCACGAACCAGCCGGTGAGGTCGTCGAGGTCGGCGCCGAGGTGGAGGGACTGAAGGTGGGCGACCGGGTCGTGGTCAACCCGCAGGGGCCGAGCGGCGTCATCGGCTGCGGTGCGCGACACGGCGCGCTGAGCGAGTACCTGCTCGTCGAGAATGCCGCCGTCGGCAGGAGCCTGGCCGTCTTCCCCGACCACGTTCCGTTCGACGTCGCATCCCTCAACGAGCCAATGGCTGTCGCCCGGCACGCCGTCAACCGCTCCGAGGCAAAGCCCGCCGACAAGGTCGTCGTCTTCGGTGCCGGGCCCATCGGCCTGGGCGCGGCGATCTGGCTCAAGCTGCGCGGCGTGGAGCACGTGGTGGTCGCCGACGTCATTCCGTCCCGGCTGGAGAAGGCGCTGGCCATAGGGGCGGACGCCGTCATCAACTCCGCAGAGCAGGACGTCACCGGGCGCCTGACCGAGCTGCACGGGCAGGCCAGCAACGCCCTCGGACAGCCCCGGCCCGGCACCGACATCTACTTCGATGCCGCCGGCGCAGCGGCGGTCTTCAACACCGTGGTGGGCAACGCCAAATGGGGCGCCAAACTGGTCATGGTCGCCATACAGAAGAAGAGCTCGGAGATCGACCTCGGCGGAATGCTCCGCAGCGAGCTCACGCTCATCGCGTCGCAGGGCTACCCGACCGAGATCTTCGAGGTCACCCCCGAACTCGTCGAGCACGAGGACCGCTTCGCCAGGCTGATCAGCCACCGAGTGCCGTTCGCCGAGGCCGACCGTGCCTTCGAGTGGGCCCTCACGCCCGGCGCCGCCGAGAAGATCGTCGTCACCTTCGACGACTGACCGAAGAAACGGCACCGCTGTCGCGTCCGGACGAGAGCCCGGTGCGGACAGCCTGCAGTAGTCGAAAATGGCTGCCTCCATCCGAGGCGGAAATCGAGCAGCGCGGTGCACATTCTGGCTGCACCCCGCCACCGCCAGCAGCGCATGAGATGGAGATGTGCGGTGAATCACCGACCCGACGCCGGCGAGCCCGGCACCGGCACCCACCCTTTTGACGGCGTCGGCGGCCTCGACGAGGAAGTGGAGAACAGCGCCGAACAGAGCCGCATTGAGTCGGTCGAACCCCCGCGACAAGACCACGTCCCGCCCGAGGCACTGTGGAGAGAACGGATTCAGGCTCGTTACCCCGTCCCACAGGCGCAATCAACCACCCGTCGCACCCAGCCGGACGTCTCCAGCGAAAGCCATGCCTGCCCTCGCGGTGATGATCAGCAGGGCCGTGAGGAAGACCCGGTGGCGTACCGCGACGCCGGGAATGATGCAGGCGCCCGACCGGCATTCGACGGGGAACCGCCATCCGTGGCCTCTGTGGACACAGCACGACACGCGAAGCGGCGTCGTCGGCGGCGGATCATCGCGATGGTGGCAGTCATCCAACTCGTCGTGTTGGCGGCCGGTGACCGATTCGCGGTCTCCGCCGCGGAAGACCAGATGGTCAGCCAGATCGAAGCCAGCATCATCGAGAACCTCGACTGCGACGTCACCCCACCCACGGTGAGCGACGTCAGTATCGGAGGGTTCCCCTTCCTGACTCAGGTCGCATTCGGCAGGTTCAAGGACATCGGGGTGACTGTGGAGGGGGTACCCACGCCAGGGCCCCGTATCTCCGCAGTTGAGGCACACCTGCGCGGCCTGCACATCCCGGTCACGAAGATGCTCACCAACAGCGTCGGTGAGGTGCCGGTCGACGAGGTCGAGGCGACAGTTCACCTCGACTACACGGATGTGAACACCTACCTGGCTGGCCAGCCGGGCGCGGTGCAGATTAACCCGGTGGACGGCGGTGACCAGGTAGAGGTCTCCGGAATCGCCGACATCCCGGTAGTCGGCTCCCAGGAGGTCGGCGGCATCACCACCTTCGAGATCCGGGACAACAAGCTCACTCTCGTACCTTCAGAGATCTCGCTGCGTGGCACGCTGAACATCAGTATCCCCGTTCCGGGTGGGCTGGGGAACCTGCTTCCCGACATACCGATTCCGGTCGGCGCCCTGCCGTTCGACGTCAGCGTTGTCAAGGCGGCGACCGACGCGACAGGTCTCTCCCTGACCGCCACGGCCAGGGACATCACGCTCCCGGAGGCCGACACGAAGCCTCGGAACTGCCCGGCGGCGGACACCGACCGGTCCTGAGTGACCGAACAGAAGCCGCCGTATCCGTGTCGCGCTCGGCCCACCACCGCGACACCCGCGAATGCGTTCCAGGATTTCGCACCCATGAAAAAAATCTCCCACGGAAGAATGTCCGCGCCCAGAAATTTCCGAGATAGGAGGAGGATGGACGTGAAGCGAATTGCTGTTTCCCTCGCCGTCGCATTTACTGTACTGACCGCATGTCAAGATCCAATCGACTCGGCGGGCGGCGTCGGTAGCGCATCCTCCGGGCCGAGCGCCTCGGCGCAGATGTCACCGAGCCCGGGCGCCGCACCGGACAGTGCAGACACCGCCGCATATGTTGCACAGTTCCGCCGGGATTTCCCGGAGGTCGCCGAAGGCAGGACGGACCAGCAGATCATCCAGGATGCCTTCAGTAGTTGCTCGGACATGGCGGACGCCATGGATATAACCACTCCGTCGATGGGGCGACGCTACGGGCTCGGTGGATCGAAAGCTGACCAGTTCACTCTGCACAACATCGCGCTACTCACCATGGTGGAAATCTGCCAGACCGTCTGACGAATAGCGACGCACAGTTGGAGGGGCGCTGATGCCACGACGATCGCTCGCTCGGTGGATAGCTGCGAGAATCCACACCGCCATTCTGGTGACCCGGCCGCGGAGCGGAAGTCCCGCCCCCACGCATGCCCGTCGACGTCGATCTCGGAGCACTCCGATCAGGAAGCTTCCTACGTCCTGCCCCGGCAAAGGGACGAATATCGCTGGCGCCCTACGGATGGCCGCGGGGCGAACTGCGTCCTTCGTTTGGTCCTGCACGCTCTGGGCGGCTTTCGCGGTAAGTATCACAGGAACGATCGCCGGAGCGAAGATCCTCGATCTCGACGGTGCGCAAGGCAAAGCGGTGAGCTACGGCTCGATCGCCCTCTCTCTCCTGGTGGGATCGCTTCTGGCACGGCGAGAGCCCCTGAGATCGCTCCTCAGATCGACCAAGGTGCAATGGTTTTTGTTTCTTTTCAACGGCAGCATCGCCGTGGGTTCCTATTTCTTCGTTGACGGCAACAAGGGTATCGGTCTTGCTGTTGGGATGGGACTGGTCGCCCTCGGAGCAGGTCTTGGCCTGCTGAAACATCCGAACCGGTCCGCCGCCCGGCCGGAATAATGCGCTCTGTCTGGCGCTGTCGCGTCGACAGCCCGGCATCCCAGTGGCCGTTATCCGGCCATGATCGGGTGCTGCGTCGGCGTAGTGGCTGTCCACCGGTTCCGACATCGGAGTCCGCGGGGTTCCGGTTCCCGCCGGAGGTGATGTGTCGATAGACGTCCGCTGGCGTCCGCCCTCGTTCACCAGGACTCGTCGACCGTCGATCGTCCGTCCAGCGGAGCTGTCCGATCGCTTGACGTCGCTGGAGGCACCGGACGGTTCGAGCGCGGTCTGGGTTTGACTTCGAGCGCACTCTAAGCTCTAGCGTCGGGGCATGGTCACGATCGACGGGCTCGATGAGCGCGATCTCGGAGTCTCGGGCTCGCGCCGGCCGGATGTCACGCCCACCGAGCCGGACGCCGACTCCGATGCATCCCCCGTCCTCCTCGCGGGCCCGGATTTCCGACTCGACGCCGCCGGTATCGCTGACACGGCCGGCATCGCTGACATCAGCGGTAGCGCCGACAGCGGCAGCACCCACAGCGGCAGCGCCGACAGCGGCAGCGACGTCGAGCACACCGTCGCCCCTCCGCTCACCGGTCTCACGATCGCAGAGGCGGCGAAGGTGACGGGCGTCAGCGCGCACACGCTGCGGTACTACGAGCGCGTGGATCTGATGCTCGAGCGCGTGTCCCGAGCGCCGTCGAGTCATCGCCGATACGACGATGAGGACCTGCGCTGGGTCGGGACACTGACCGCACTGCGCCGCACCGGCATGCCGATCCGGCAAATCGCCCGGTATGCGGCGCTGGTCCGGGCTGGCGACGGCAACGAGGCGCAGCGACTCGACCTGCTGGCCGCGCACCGACGGCTCGTCGCCGAGCGGCTGGAGGAAGTCCGCCGTCATCTCACGGCCATCGACAACAAGATCGATATCTACCGGAAGAAGGTCGACGACTGATGCCAACCTCCACCCTGCGCCAGATACCGCTCGGCGCCCAGGGCCTTCAGGTCTCCGCCCAGGGCCTGGGCTGCATGGGCATGTCCGACTTCTACGGCACCCGCGACGACGAGGAGTCGGTGGCCACCATCCGCCGGGCGCTCGACCTGGGTGTGACGTTTCTCGACACAGCTGACATGTACGGACCGCACACGAACGAGAGGCTGGTCGGGCGGGCCATCGCCGGCCACCGCGACGAGGTGGTCATCGCCACCAAGTTCGGGATTGTCCGCGACCCGGCCAACCCGCTCGCACGCGGTGTCAACGGCCGGCCGGAGTACGTGCACTCGGCCTGCGACGCATCCCTCTCCCGGCTCGGGGTCGATCACATCGACCTTTACTACCAGCACCGGGTCGACCCCGACGTGCCGATCGAGGAGACCGTGGGGGCCATGGCCGAGCTGGTCGCGGCGGGGAAGGTGCGCTTTCTCGGACTCTCGGAAGCGGCCCCGGCCACCATCCGCCGGGCATATGCCGTGCACCCGATCAGCGCGCTGCAGACCGAGTACTCCATCTGGTCCCGCGACCCTGAGAAGGAGATCCTCCCGACGGTTCGCGAGCTCGGTATCGGTTTCGTCTCGTACAGCCCGCTGGGGCGGGGCTTCCTCACCGGGAGCTTCCGCGGCGCCAAGGACTTCGAGGCCGGGGACTTCCGTGGCTCCCTGCCCCGGATGAACGAGGAGAACCTGGAGACGAACCTCGCGCTGGTGGCGGAGATCGAAAAGATCGCGGCGGCGCGGGGATACACACCGGCACAGGTCGCCCTAGCCTGGGTACACCACCAGGGCGCCGACATCGTCCCAATCCCCGGGACGAAGCGACGTACCTACCTGGAGCAGAACGCCGCCGCTGCAGATCTTGAGCTGAGCGACGGGGAGCTCGAGACCTTGGCACAGGCAGGCGAGAGCGTCCGGGGCGAGCGGTATCCGGACATGTCCAGCATCGACCTGTAGGCCGAAGGACCTGAGCCTGGACCGTCGCTGCCTCCGCTTCCTCCTGCTCAGGCTCCGGCGTTGGTGTCGGCACTGGCGTCGGCCACGTTGGCACTGGCGTCGGCCACCTCGTCCCGGACACTGAGCGAGGCGAGATCGGCGGCGGCCCGGCCGAGGACGCCGCCTTCCACATCGGCGGCGTTCACGGTTTTTGCCACGACTTCGGGGAACATCCTCTCGGCCGCCTCCCGGACGCTGTCGTTGCGGGCGGCGAGTGCGGGCAACAGCCGGCTGTCGCCCGAGGCGGCAGCGGCGTCGGCACCCGCCTGCTCCGTCGCGGTCGCGAGTCGTTCGCCGATCCGGGTCGCGAAGGAGATGAGGAAGGACTTGCGGAACGCGCGGGTCCGGGACCGGCCGTACCGGTCCTGGCGGCCGCCGGCCCGCGTCACCGCCGCGGTCGCCTGCACCAGCAGCGAGGTGTAGAGCAGCTCCACAGCCTCCAGATCCGTCGGGTACCCGATCACCGTCATGAACCCGAGGTTCCTCACCCAGATCGAGCGGCAACGGTTCGCCTCGGCGATCACGTTCAGCAGGATGGCCTTCGGCTCCTCATAAGGGTTGCCGATGCCGATCCGACTGGCGCCCGGCTCGTCGGCGGACGTGAACGTGGACGCGGACGCGGACGAGCCGCGAGCCGCCAGCAGCGCGTCATCGATGCTGTACCGGGCCATCAGCTGCTGGGCCTTGGTGGTCAGGGCCTCGGCCTCCTCCGCGAAGGTGGTCGATTCGGCCTTGGCCAGCAGCGCGCGGACCCTGTCCAGGACACGGGGATCGCCGACGGGGCCGCGGGCACCACGCCGGGCGGCTCCCGGCAGGGGCCCCAGCATCTGGATCGTGGGCAGGCCGTGGATCAGAACGATCAGTTCGATGACGTCGTGGATCACTTCGGCTCGCCCACGGCCCTCGTACGTTCCCCAGGCGTTCAGCAGTTCGTCATCGCCCCACCAGACGGTGGCGTCGAGGGTCTGCAACTGCGCATCCCACCGCTCGTCAACGGTGGCGGCGTCGTAGCCACGCATCATCTCGGCCACGAAGTCGATGGTCATGCGCGCCGACCGGCTGCCGATCTCGCGACTGGCGAAACGATGGAGGTCCGCCGGTTGCCAGCCGCGGCGCCAGGCAGCGCTGACGGTGCGTTCGAGCCAGCCGGTCAGAGCCTGGTTGACGACCTGGTGCCCGCTCGACCCGGCCGGCGCCGCGGCCAGGTTCCGCACCTGTGCTGCCACGGCGGCGGCGAGGCCGTTGACGTACGCGTTCACCGCCTCGGCGATCATCATGTCGGCGGTCTCCCGGAGCATCGTCCGGTGGTCACGCTCCTGATCGAACCAGCCCGCATGACCCGCAGGATCCCCCGTAGGCCCAGTGTCACCGGCCTTGGCTGTGTGGTCGGCCTGCGCGCGTGCCCGCGCCTCGCGTGCCTGCTGCTTGGCCTGGCGCCTCTCGCGGTTCTCGCGGTTGCGAGTGCCCATGGTCGCCTCGCAATGGTTCGTCCGGCCGGCTGGTTCCGGTGGTGGCATCTGCTGCCGAGTATGCCAACCGCTCAGGAGTCGCCTGAGAAGCAATCGGTCTGGCCGAGGTGGACAAGGTGGCGAAGCGGCCGTGACGGTGCGGACCGGTCGGCCGATGCCCTCCGGCGCCGAGGTCAGCGGCGGCACCTTCGCGAAGCCGGGGCCGGTGGCACCTGGTCAGGTTGGCCAGCGTCTCCGATGTCCGCGTCCGGAAGCGGACGAGTGGGCCGACCCGGGGCTGGTGCTCACCTCGGCGCCCGGCAACCGGATCGACCCGCGCAACGTCCTCCGGTGGTGGGACGAGGTGTGCGAACGCGAGGAAATCCCGCACCCCCGCGTTCACGACCTACGCCACACCGCAGCCTCGCTGCTGTTCTCTGCCGGTGTCGACCTGAACGTGGTGATCGTTCCCGGCTGCGGTACCTGAGCCCCGGAAAGCCCAGAGCCCCGCGCCGTGTGATCGGCTGCGGGGCTCTGAACCTGTCTCAACCAGACATCTCAGGGTCCACCCGAGAAGAAGATCCACGGGCGGTAGCTGGAGCGAAGCTCCAGGTCGTGGGGTCCGGGGCTCGGCCCCGGGGCAGAATTGCGGGCCCTGGCGAGTCGCCCGAAAGGGCGACGAGCAAGGATGTGCGCTCGGAGGGACTCGAACCCCCAACCTTTTGATCCGTAGCCCTCGGCGCACCGTCCCTGGACGTCTACCGACGTCCATCGGTGCAGGTCGCGGGCTCAGCGATGTCCACCGATATCCACGAACGTCCACCCCGATTGCAGTACAACTGCAGTACCGGATGGCTTTCGTGTGCGTTACAGGACGTAGCGGGAGCCGGGAGTCCTTCTGGAGGGGGCAAGAGTGGATGCGTTAAGCGCTCTAGCTGGGACAATTGTGGGAGGAGTTCTTGTCCTCCTGGGTGATTTTCTCCGGCGGCGGGATGAAGGGCGTCGCGAATTTGCGCGGAATCTGGCTAACGCAAGTGCTTCCCTGGCTTCCCTGTGTAATCGCTTGAGTGGTGAGCTGATCGACGCGAGAGGTGAGGGGGTACACCTAGATGAGATCTCAACATCAAGGCCTGAACGCTGGGAAGTTGTTACGCGCTTCTACATCACCCCAGGAAGTGAACGGATCGCCGATGAAGCTTCGGCCATGATAAATCACTACCAAAAGCTGCTTGAATCGTATTCAACCGATGACGTTGTCTGGCAAGAGACCGAGCGGGCCTTCTATCGGTCGCTGCTTCAGTTTGAGTCGGCGGCACGCACGGTAGTTGGGCGATAATTTTGGCTACGGTGATCGTGCCACTTGACGCTTCTATGTCTGTCAAGGGGCTGGGGCAATCGTCATGGTGAGGGCGGGTGCGGCGGTGAGGGCGCGGTAGATTTCTCGGGTGATGTAGCGCTTGAGGCAGCGGCGGATCTCTCGGGTGGTCTTGCCTTCGGCGGTGCGGCGGGTGACGTAGGCGCGGGTGGTGGGGCAGCAGCGCATACGGACGAGCGCGATGGTGTGGATCGCGCTGTTGAGGGTGCGGTCTCCGCCGCGGTTGAGGCGGTGGCGGACGGTGCGTCCGCTGCTGGCCTGGAGTGGGCTGGTGCCGGCCAGGGCGGCGAACGCGGCGTCGTTGCGGCAGCGTCCGGTGTGGGAGAAGCTCACGACCGCCTGGGCGGCGGTGACGGGTCCGAACCCGCGGCGTTCGGTCAGGCCGGGGACGAGGTCGTCCACGATCTGCTGGCGCTGGGCGGCGTTGGCCTTGAGCGCGCGGGTGTTCTCCCGGACCGCGGTAGCGAGCCGGCGGATCTCGGCATGACGCACGGTCTGTTCGCGGGTGGGATTCCGGGGTTCTTGGCGGTGGGAGAGCCAGTCGAGGGTGCCGGCGGTGAGGCTCCCACGGGCGAGCTCGCGGTCGGCGTCGTCTCCGCCCAGCAGTAGGGCACGCAGCCGGTTCGTCTGCGCGGTGTTGGTGACGGTGAGGTCGTGGCGGGCACCCAACAGGATCCGCAGGGCCTCACGGTCGCCGTCGGCACGAGGAACGGGAAGCTTGCCGGTGTCGAGACGGAGTGCGGCCAGGACGGCGAGGTGCGCGTCGACGGGGTCGGATTTCCCTGTGCCGCGCCGGAC
This sequence comes from Parafrankia irregularis, assembly GCF_001536285.1. Taxonomy (NCBI): domain Bacteria; kingdom Bacillati; phylum Actinomycetota; class Actinomycetes; order Frankiales; family Frankiaceae; genus Parafrankia; species Parafrankia irregularis. The sequence goes on from NZ_FAOZ01000002.1 coordinate 139,090, forward strand.
GGTGCGGTGGGGCTGCTCGCACTCGATGACGAACAGGCCGGCGGCGGTCAGGACGCGGGTCAGACCGACGCCGTAGCTGCGGGTTCCCTCGATGGAGACGACGACACGTGGTCCGGGGGCGTGGTCGGTGATCCAGGCAAGGAGGCGGGCGAAACCGGTGCTGTCGTTGCTGATGGTGCAGGTCGCGACCGGGAAACCGGTCGGCAGGGCGAGTTCTGCCTGGTGGGTGTCGCGGTGGGTGTCGATACCGACGGCGGCGTCGCAGTGTTCTGCCAGCATGGGCACCGGCCTGGTCCTTCCTCACGGCGGACGGGTCAACGTCGGTACCGGCCTGGGTGGAGTCACCGAGCGGCACATCTGTGACGGGTCACGCCCACGGGCGGACAGGCTTCTGATCAGGCCAACTGGTGGGCCAGGCCGGTACCGGCGACCACGACGGACAGGTCAAATGCAAGGCACGCCGCAGCGGCCGAATCCGTAGCGAGTCACGCCGGGGTCACCGGCACCGAGCCTGAGGGCACTCCACCCGGGAGCACCGCAACGACACACTCACAGATCCGTAGTTGAATCTGGAACTTCCACTGACGTCCGTGGACGTCCGCCGCGTCCGCTGGCCTGGGACGCTCCATCCGCTGACGTCCGCCGCCGTCCGATGGCTCGGCTGTCAACTTGGCTGTCAGCCCGGCCGATCGGTGCTCGTGGCCCCTACTGTCACTCTCTATCGTCGGCCCTCTGCTAACTGGGGTTTTGCTGAAGCGATTCTGGTCCTTCTGCTGGCCCGTTCCCGGATTCATGTGGAAAAATTTGCGCGAGATCGACGTTTTCTCGAAGGCCTTTGAATAGTGGCCAGCGCCGCAGGTCGATCTCCGACAGATCCCCGCTTTTCATGATTTCAATTATTTCAGGTACGGCTGCATTATAATCGCCGAGAAGGCATCGCTGGGCGATTTTGTAGATCGGCGCGAGTGCGGACGTGTCCCACCGCTCAATCTCTGCTCTATTAGAATTCGGACCATTAAGCTCTTGGCCTGAGATCCAACTATTTACCTGACAGCGGAGTCGAATGCCGGCGCGCATATTTGCAGGTAAGACGCCGCCCATCTTTTCGGCCACCGACCACCAGCCTTGAGTCATGGCGGAGTACTGTATATCTACAATTTCGTTGCCAATTTCACTCTGCTCACTCTTCTCCAGCTTCAGTGCAAGAGAACATCCGACGCCGACACCAACGGCCAGTACCGATGGGAGTGCAGAATTAAGGTAGGGTACGTCGATCCGCAAAATTGATCGTAACTGTATGTTGTTCCGCTTAGCCTCTCGGACTCTGGCGACATACTGTCTACTTACTGTCGAATTATGATGGACTACTGCGTTTCGACGCTCAAGCACTTCCACGAACGTGTCCCAGTCAATCGCGAGGTCGCGCATTTTCGGAGTACCGAGACGCTCAAATTGAGAAGCCCAGTGCTCCAAGCCTCGACGAGTGAAATCCTCCACCCTGCGGTCGACCAAGTCTTCGACGGCCTCCTCAATGCTTCCGTAGGCTAGGAGATCTGCGAGGGAGAATTCCTTCTCATCGGCACCGAGGGCCTTCCGGTGGACAGAGAGATGGATTCGCATTAGAGCGCCGAGATGGACCTCAAAAGCGCTGACGATCTGCGTCAGAAGTGATTTTCGGACGATCTCAGACCGCTCGGGTGGTAGTGGCTTTGAAAGAGCTCCAGCAACAGCACTGAGGTACGGCCCTGCATGGGCGAAATCCGACTCAGACTTCACTCTTGTCTGAACTCTTCCTTCATGATAAAAATACTCTAATCCCGCGGCAGAAATGGCTTCCTCGGAATTATTGGGGAGCTTTGCTTCGCCCTCTAGAATGCTTGAATAAAAGGCGAGCAGCTCGACCATTGCGGTGCGCTGCTCAAAATTTGGATCCGGGAGGTCGCCAAAGATGTCCGAGAATCTCGTGCTGTCAATATCTCCTTCCGCACCCGCGACGAAGTTGACCAAATCGGCGATTGCTCGAATCTCGCTGAAGAACGTGTTCACCTGGCGAATTATGTGCATCGCCGGCGAGGTCTCGGCCAACCGGTCCCCCTTGTGTCGCATAGTGAGTATTATTGTGAGAAAGTATACGGTTTCAATTCCGATTTGGATAGACCGTTGTACTTCTCCGATGGATCTTGCCGGTCGTGTGAGTTCCATTGGCCGCGACGGGTCGGGGAGCACGGCGCGCTAGCGCCGCGCGGACCCGTTACGCGGCGCGGCCGCTGAGGCGCCTCACACGCGCGGCGCTGCGGGTGGGTACGGGTCTTGATCCTAAAACGGCGGTTTCGGCAACGTGCGGCCTATGCGGTTGCCTCGTATCGGCGGCGCCATGTGGCGCATCGTTCGACGTAGGCGGGTAGGTGCTCGCGGGCGAAGTCGTCCGGGCTCCATGCCGTGGCGGGGAGGAACTCGGCGGGTTCGGCGCAGACGTAGGCCCATGCGTGGCGATCATGGTCTAGGGTGATGCGTCCGACGGTGTAGAAGTCGGCCTCGAACGCGTCCAGTGTGACCCACTCGGCCGGGGTCAGATCGTCGAAGAGGTGCCCGGCGGCGGTGGCGGCCTCGTCGTGGATGAGGCCGGGGTAGATGCGTTCGGGTAGGGCGATGACGCGCCATCCGGTGACGGTGACCGGGGTGCGGTGGGGGTCGCGGTCGATGAGGACGCGGAGGACGTCAGGGAAGAGAAGGCTTCCGTAGACGAAGAGGGGTGCCGGGTCCGCCGATGCGGGGGCCAGTCGGCCAGAGGTTGGTGAGCTGGCTCGGGGTGAGGGGCTGTGTGTAGGTGGCACGGAAGACCTTCCCCACGATGTCGGTGTCGGCGGTGTCGGCGAGGTTGACGAACCAGTCGATGCCGGCGGGGTAGGCCCACAGGTAGCTGCGTAGCTGGGGGTCGTTACCGCGGTCGGTGAGGATGTCGGCGATGGTGCCCGCGGTCCAGAATGGGACACGGGCGCGGGCGTGCTCGGCACACGCGGCAACGGCGTGGCCGGTGTTGATGGCTTGGTGTAGCTCGGCGCGGACGAGCTGAAGGTAGTGGTCCAGGCGGACGCGGGCGGTTACCGCGGTGTCGTCGGGGATGACGAACAGCGGCATGGCCTGGGCGATGCCTTCCAACAGCACCTGGTACGGCACGTGGACCGACAACAGGCGCGGCCACGAAACATCGGCGCGCTCGGTAGTGCTGGTGTAGCTGGCGCTCTGAAGCGCGTGGCCCAGGATCTCGTGCAGGGCGAACTGGCGTAGCCGGGTCTTGGTGAAGGTGGCGTTGCGGAGGTTGAACCGTAGCCGGACCTGGTGGCCGGCGCCGTCCAGCCAGTAGGCCCAGTAGGCGTCGACGTCGGCGGTCGTGATGTCCAGGGTGTACGGCGCATCTGTTTCGGCAAGGGCCCGGACGGCTGGCTCCAGCTCGTCCGCGGCGGCCCGGATCAGGTCGGGTGCGTCGGCGGTGTCGACGGGGCCTTCGGCATCGCGGAGCTGGCGGTCGGTGTCTGTTCCCCAGGAAATGCCGAGGTCGGCAAGTGCCGCGCGGGCGCGGTCTCCGACAGCGGTGACGTACTTGTCGGGCCATCCGCCAGCGGGGCATCCCTGGGTGGCGCTCAGGTAGGAGTTGATCGGGGGCCGTTCGCCGAGCAAGGCGGCCAGGTAGGCCAGGTGCGCCCGGAGCTGCTCGGCGCACACCTGGTCGTTCTCGGCGTCGGCGCGGTCGCTCAGCCTGCTGAGCGTTTCGTAGACGTCTAGGCGGCTCGGGGCTGCGGTGACCGGCTCGTCGACGGGTGCGCAGTCGAAGTCGATGACGGGTGCGGCGCCGCGGGCGGTTTCGTGGGCGTCCCACGCTCGTAGGGCCTGCTCGATGGCGTCACGTAGACGCATGCGGGGTGTCCCACCGGAGCGTGACGAACTGGTTCGGGCGCAGGTTGCGGCGGGTCAGCTCGATGACGATGCCGTTCTCGTCCCGGGCGATGGACAGGCTTTCGGTCGCGGTGACCTCCGACCCGTCCGGCCGGTCCTCGGTGGCGGAGCATCGGGTGAGGGCGGTAACGCCTTGGTGGCGCAGCCGGATCGTGAAGAGGCCGGTGGGGCGGACGATCGACTGTCGCCAGTAGTGGTCGTAGACGAACCGGCCACCCGTGCCGCGGTAGCCGACCGTCGCGGATTCCCCGGGTTGGATGGCCGGGAAGATCTGGCAGGCGAAACGGGCGGACAACGCGGTGTCGTGGACGCGCTGAATGATGATGTTCCGGTCCGGCGTCGGCAGGGCCTCGATGTCCAGCGGGCCGCGGGTCGTCTCGAACCACAGCTCACGGTTCAGACGGGTGAAGGCCGTGTCGGTGCCGTTGTAGATCTCGTGCCGATAGGTCAGAGTCGCCCATCCGTCGTCGGCCACGTCGATGTCAATGGACAGGCTGCGGTCCTCGATGTCGCCGGAAGCCACGGCGGGAACGGGCCCGGCGGGTTGCCCGGGGATGACCGGCGTGGGCGATGCGGGGGCCGCTGTTTCGGCAACCGTCGCTGGGCTGGTGGCTTCCCACGGGCGCGGGGCGAGACGGAAGTACGCCCCGGGGATGCGTAGGGCGTCGGCGATGCGCTCGACCAGGTCAAGCGTGGTGATGCGGGTCTCGCCGGGCATGACCCGGCTGACCCGGCTTTGGGTGAGGCCACGGACGGGCGAGGACACGCGGTCCTGACTGGCTCCGTCGTACTTGCGCATGAGGCGGAAGATCGTCCCGAAGTCCATGGCTTCGCAGGCGGCGCGGAAGTCGTCTCGGGCGAGTAGCTCGGGCGAGACGGTGTGGGGAGGGGCGGGCTGGGCCATCCGCCATCTCCTCCGGGTCCGGGCCGACTACCAGGGTCAGCGGGTGGTCATGTCGCTACGCAGAGACTAACCCGGCCATGCGACGTTGGTATGGCCTGTTCGCCGTAGTTGTGAGGATCAGGCCCTCGGCTGGCGCTCGCCAACCGCTCGCTGAACGGAACCCCACCGGTTCGTCCATACACACCGTGCATTGCCAACTTGACGTTTCGTGACACATCCGGGTAGCGGCAGGCTGATCGGCAAGCCACCCCGTTCCGCGCCTGAGACGGGCGTCCTCCGCGGGGCGGGGTGGCGTCCAGACCGGCAGACAGCGTGAACGGACGAACTGGGGGTGCGGCGGCGTGGCCGATGAGGTGCGGGAAAGTCGGGACAGCGTGCGGCGGACCCCCGGGTTCGCGATGCGCTGGACCCACGGCTCGGCCGATGTGGCCGGTGACCCGGGTGTGGGGCTGCTGCCCTGGGGTGACGATGCCTGGGCGCTGGTGATTCCGGCGGGCTCGTCGGCCTCGGCGCTGGCGGATGCGATGGTCGGGATGCCGGACGGACTGCGGTTCGTGGAGGCGTTCGGCGACGTGGATGTGGTCCTCGTAAACGCGGCGGCGGGGGTGAGGGTGTCGCGGCGGGACGCTCCGCGGTCGCTGCTTCGGCAGATGCTCGGGGGTGACCCGGCCGCGGCGGGGAACAGCGACGGGCGGTGGCTGACCTCCGGCGAGAACGGTGCCGATGAGACGGGCCCGTCAGAGCTGCTGGTGGACGTGCTGCGCCGTCACGCGATCCGTCGTCGGACCCGCCGCGTGTAGGACACCTCCGTCCTTGAGCTGACGCCGTACACGCTCCACCCAGTGGGCCGGATCTCGTCGGGGAGTCGTGGGTCGTGCTGACGGCGTCTTCGGCAGCGGCGAGCCTGGTCAGGATCTCGAGGCGTACGAATGGGCGGATCCCGGGTTGGTGTTCACCTCGGCGACGGGTAACCGGATCGACCCGCGGAACGTGAATCGCTGGTGGGACAAGGCGTGTGAGCGGGCGGAAATCCCGCACACCCGCGTTCACGACCTGCGCCACACCGCGGCGTCGCTGCTGTTCTCGGCCGGCGTCGACCTGAACGAGATCCGGGCCCTGCTGCGGCACACCAGGCTGGCCACGATGGCGGACATCTACGTGGACATCCTGGACGAAGTGCGCCGCTCGACGGCCCGGAGCATGGACGACATCCTCGCCAGGCTGCACCGGCCGTCAGCTACGGACGGTGACGAAAACGGGGAGGGTGATCAAGCCGTGAAAACGTGATCGTTTCCAACTGCAGTACGAACTGCAGTACTTGACCCGGAATGCGGCAGAGCCCCGCAGCCTTGGATGGGGGCTGCGGGGCTCTGGCCTGTCTCAACCGTGCGTGCGCTCGGAGGGACTCGAACCCCCAACCTTTTGATCCGTAGTCAAATGCTCTATCCGTTGAGCTACGAGCGCCTGCCGATCACTCTCGTGTTCGGCTTCGCCAGCTTACAGCACGCGGAGCGGGTGCTACGAACCGCGGCCTCCTGATCCCCGAGGTTCTGGCATTCATGATCGTCGGATGGGCTCTCGGTGGGGGCGTGTCGATGTCGCGGTCGGGAGTTGGTGTAGTTCGACGTCGGTCAGGGTGCTGGCCGCGATGGTCGCGGTCAGGTAGGTGGGGTGGGGCTGGCGGCGGCGGTCCGTGGGCGAGCCCGGGTTCAGCAGCCGCAGGGGGTGTGCGTCGCCGGGGCGTGGCGTCGTGGTGTCCCAGGGGATGTGGGAGTGGCCGAAGACGAGCACGTCGGCGTCGGGGTGGGCGGCGGCCAGGCGGCGTTCGCGGCCGGTGGCCGGGCCGGTCTCGTGGACGACGACGAAGCGCAGTCCGTCCAGGGTGATCCTGGCGACTTCGGGTATCTGGGCGCGGATGTCGGGTCCGTCGTTGTTGCCCCAGCAGGCGACGAGCCGTCGGGATCGGGCTGTGAGCTTGTGTAGCAGGTCGATACTGACCCAGTCGCCGGCGTGGATCACGACATCGGCCTCGTCGACGGCGGACCAGACCTGCGCGGGCAGGTCACGGGCCCGAGCCGGGACGTGCGTGTCAGCCAGCAGAACGAGACGCATTCAGCCAGTGTTCGCGATCGCGCCGGTCTTCGCGATGTCGCCCGCGCCTGAACGCGGTCCGGTGCGCGATCGGCCACCTGCGCTGGTCAGTCATCTGGCGTGCGGTCCGGTGGGTGGCGGGCGTGCGGTTTGGGCTCAGGCACGGGGATGTCAGTGGCGGCGCCGGCGGAAGCCGGGGAGGAGTTCCTGGACGAGGGCGTCGGTCTCCGGTTCCGCGGCCCGGCTGGGGCGGCCTGGCGGAGCGGCGATGGCCCGGTACAGCTCGCCGGCGACGGCTTCCAGGGTCTTGCGATCACCGCGGGCGGCGACGGTGCGTAGCAGGTCACGCCACAGGGCCTCGGCGGTCGGCACGGCGCGCAGGCCGGTGCGGCAGGCGGCCATCGCGGTGATCGTGTCGCCTCGTTCGAGGGTGATGGCGGCGAGGCGGTGCGCCGCGTCGATGACGGCGCCGCGCATGGTGCGCGCCACCGGGGTCGTCTCCACCCACTGGTACCTGCCGTCGGCTCGGTCGGACCACAGTGGTCCGCCGATCAGGTTCAGGGCGTCGCGCAGGTCCGCCTGGGGGTTGCTGGCGTCATCGGGGCGAGCGGCGCGGTGGCTGTAGGCCACAAAGAGTTCCCAGTCGCAGCGGACGTCCGAGCTGAGGGTCCAGAGTCCGTCCGGAGCGGGCTGCAGGCGGGGCCGGCCGTCAGCGTCGACGCCCAGCCAGTTGCGGGCGGCGATCAGCGCGGGCAGGATCGCTGACCCCTGTGTGGTCTGTCCGTCCGCTGGGTCCGACGGGTTCGCCAGGCCGAGGAAGTCGCGCAGCTCCTCGGGATAGGCGCCGTCCCGGTGCAGGGCGAGGAAGACGATGATCTCGGTGAGCAGGTCGGCCTGCTCGCGCTGGATCGGTCCGGGTGCGCCGATGTAGGGGTAGCCGAGCACATGGACCTCGGCTTCCGTGGGCCCGGCGGGGTGCGGTTCGAGCTGCGGCAGGGTCGCCAGGACATCGGCGGCGGAGTCCGGCCGGGGGAGGCGCGCGTCCTGCGGCTGCGCCGCCCCGGTCACGCTCCCGCCCATGTTCCCGGCCTCGCCCGTGGTCTGGCTCGCGCCCGCGGTCTGGCTCGCGCCCGCGGTCTGGCTCGCGGGATTGGGCTGACTCGGTGGGGCGGCACCGTAGGCCGGCTCGGCGTAGTAGGCGTGCGGGTGTGTCGACGGGTGGGCGGGAAGTTCGTTCGGTGGCGGCGACGACGGGGGAGGCGGGGGCGAAGGCGGCGAACCACCGCCCCACTGGACGTAGTCCTCGGCCCAGGCTTCTGTGGCCTCCTGGTATTCCCGCGGTCGCTGGGCCGCGGCTTCCTCGGGGCTATGAGGCGATGGCTGGCGATGGCCTGGTGCCGGCTGCTGGCCATGCGGCGGGGGGACGAGCAGCGTCCGCGGAACCCTCGGGACGTCCGTAGGCCGCAGGACCGGCTGGTCCGCCGGCGTCAGATATGCCGGTGGATGATCCGCCGGTGCCGGCAGAGGTGGTGCGGGCGGGGGCATCGCCGCCGAAGGCGCCGGGGGCGGGGGCCAGGTCGGTCCCTGCGAGGGCGGTGCGGGCGGGGCCGGAGGCGAAGACGGCGGCGTGGCCGGGATGTAGCCGTCCGGGATCTGGCCATCACGGCCATCCGGGACGTATCCGGCTTGGACGTAGCCATCCGGGACGTAGCCATCGGGCACGGGGCCGGCTGTGACGTGGCCGGCTGGGATGTAGCTGTCCGGGGCAGGTGGGACGGGCGGGGCGGCGGGCGGCTGCGTGTGCGCAGCGGCGAGGTCGTCCCCGGGGCGCGGGCCGATGGGCATGCGGATGACGGAAGGCGCCGAACTCGGCGGAGGCACCCACGGCACGGGTCCGGGGATCGAATCGGCGTCCCGAGGTGGGCGGGTGCCCTCCGGATGCGTTGACGGAGACGGCGACGGCGGAGGTGAGGTTTTCGGCGCGGGTGCGGGCACCTGGTAGGGGCCTGTGCTCCCATGGCCGGTGGCCGGGCCGGAGGTCGGAGCGTACGGCGGCAGAGGCGGCGCCGGCCTGGCCGGTGCGGGCGGGACCGGCGTCGGTGGGGGAGGCGTAGCTGAGTGCGGTGGCGGTGCCACCGGGAAGGCGGCCGCGGCCCTTTCGGGGTGATCGGGCTCGGCGCGGGCATCCGGCGAGGTCGGCGCAGCGTCTGGGATGGGCAGACGCACCGGCCCGGTGGCGTGCCCGTGGTGCTGCGCGGGGGTGCGGTACGTACCGGTGCCGGGGTCGGACGCCGGCCAGCGGCGGTCGTCGTCGTAGCCGCCGTAGTTGTCGTGGCTGCCGGAGCCGTCGTATTCGCCAGAGCCGTCGTAGGTGTCGTAGCCGTCGTATTCGCCAGAGCCGTCGTAGGTGTCGTAGCCGTCGTATTCGCCAGAGCCGTCGTAGGTGTCGTAGCCGTCGTATTCGCCGGAGCCGTCGTCGACCGGCCCCTCGTCGTGGCCGTCTTCGTAGCCGTGGCCGTGGTCTTCGTAGCCGGCTGGCCCGTCGCCATGATCGTCGTCATGGTCGTCGTAGCCGGCCGGGCTGTAGGACGGGGTGCTTGCCCAGGGCGGGCGCGGGACTGCGGTGCCGCGCGATCCTCCGGCCTGGATGCGGAACATCGCCAGCATCGCCGCGTACTCGGCCGCGGCAAGGGTCTGGGCGTTGACCTCGACGCCGAGCACGCCGAGCGACATCCGGGCGTCGGGCCGGACGTCGAAGCGCCAGCGTGCCGCCGGGCTGTCACCGACCATCAGCACACCGACGGTGTGGTCGCGCCCGCCCGCGAGCCTGGCCAGCCGCTCGGCATGGGCCGGCGCCGGCGGGCCGGCCAGGACCAGCAGGTCCGGCGACCACTCCGACGGGGCGGTCGGCGACTGCCGCCCACGCAGGGCGGCGCCCGGCTCGGCGCCCCAGGCGGTGTCCCGTGGTTCGCGGGCTTCCAGCTCGTCCAGGATGTCGGCCAGGCTGGACGAGGTACGCAGCCGTCCCGGCGCGATCGGGCTGGGGTCGTCGGCGAAGCCGACGAGGCAGACCCGCAGGTCGTCGGACCAGATGTTCGTCGCCAGCTCGACCGCGACGGAGATCGCGGCCTCGCTGGCCACCGCCGGATCCCCGGTGAGGGCGATCATGCCGGGGGCGCCTTCGAGATCGACGAGGATGCGGCAGCCGGTGTCGTCACGCCCGACGGTGACGAGTGCCGGGTAGGGCGCCGGGACGTCCGCTGACAGGCTGGCGCTGGCCTCGAAGGGGAGCCCGTCCGGTGCGTCGGGGTTGCGTTCGATGCGCCACGAGCCGGGGTTGTTGCCGACCTGCCAGGGACTCGGCGGGGGTTTGGCGACGGCGGGCGCCATGTGCAGGACGAGAGCGGAGTCGGTGAGGATCGCCGCGTACACGGGTGGCAGTTCTCGGCCGCGGGCGGTCAGCCCGGCGGAAAGCAGCCGGAGTGACCGGTCGACGAATCGGGCGGAGGGCAGGTCCGCGGCGAGCCGCAGGGCGTGCTCGACCTCGGCGGAGAACGGGTCGGCGTTGGCGTCGCTCGATCTGCGCCTGGTCAGCGCGGTGAGAACGCCGGCGGCGAGCAGTGCGGCACCGCTGATTCCCCGCCCGCCGCCGATCCGGCCCGAAGCCGCGCGGTTGGCCGCTGAGGCCGATGCCGCACCTGTTCGGTCGTCGTGACCGCCGCGTTGGCCCCCGGGCCCGGTCGTTGCCGTCCTTCCCGCTGGCCCTGGTGCGGTTGTGGGGCCGGTCGAGGCCGCCGGCGCGGTGGTTCCGCCGGCGGCTGCGGCCTGGGATTCGTAGCCGGGGCCGTAGTGCTGGCCCGGTCGATGGTCAGCCGGACCTGGTGCGCCGGTCCAGCCGCCCGCGGTGCTCGGCCCGCCGGCCGTGGCGCCCGGCCAGCCCGTGCCCACGGGCCCGGTCTGCTGGGAGCCGGTTGCCCCTGCCGCACCACTGCCGCTGGTACCCGGGGCGGTGGGCCCGGTGTGGGCCGTCGGTTGGCTCGTCTCGGCCTCGCGCTGGGCGGCGAAATGAGAATGGACCTCGTGGACCCAGGAGGCTTCGCGGTGTGGGACCCGGATCGTCCGGACCTCCTCGCCCGCGGCGTCTGGGGGGAGCAGCAGCACCCAGCCGGGGGCCACGAGTGAGGGCGCGCTGAGCACCTGCCCGTCCGGCTGGATGCGACCCTCGTTGAGGGTGAAGAGCTCGCGGTAGCGGAGGCTGTCGCCGAGCAACCGCCGGGCGATCGCCCAGAGGGTGTCGTGCTGGCGCCCGTCGGCCGGGCGAACCTCGCAGAACTTGACGTCGACGCCGTCCGGGAAGAGATCGGCGGGACTCTCCTCGCCCGCGGTCAGCTCGCGTGGTGCGGACGCATGCTCATCCCACCGGAAACGCCGCGCCGGGACCGTGGCGGACGCGGGGCCCCCGGCCACGTCACCGGTCGGGCGCTGCATGATCGGCATCGGCCCGGTCGAAGCCGGGGAGGGCACGGCGTGGGCCGACCCGGTGGTCGCGGCGTAGGCCGACCCGGTGGTGCTGACGATGGCGCGGCTCCGGGGGGCGAGTGATCCGGATCCGCTCCTCGGCCTGCTGTGCCCGTCCCCGGTACCAGCTGCGCTTTCCACCGCGGGTGGCGATGCCGGCGGCCGCGACGCCGGTGGCTGCGATGCCGACGGCCGCGACGCCGGTGGCTGCGCGGACGGCTTCTGCGTGGACGGCTTCTGCGCGGGCAGTGACGTGGAGGTCGACGAGGGAGTTGCCGCAGCCGTGGCCGTCGGGGCTGTAGGTGTCGATGCGGGTGCCGCTGCGGGCAGCGCGGGGCGCGCCTGGGGTGTCGCCGGATGGCTCCGGTTCGGCTGGGCAGCGGTGAGGCCACGGGCAAGCCGTGAGATCGCGGCCGGATCCGATCGGCGCAGCCGGCCGGTCGCCGCCGCCACCTCCCCCGCCGTCACCTGATCCGGCGCTGTCTGCGCCGCCGACACCGAGCTCTGGTCATCGCCGGAGCCACGGCTCCGCCGGCCAGCCCCGGAACCGTCGGGACGGGGCAGCTCGGGCGCCGGCCCTCCCACCCTCGGTGCACCTCGGTGCGCGGCGCCGCGCCGGGCAGCCGAGCGACCGCGAGGGGGTGCCGTGCTGCGCGGTGTGGCGCCGCGTGGTGTGGCCAGCGGTAGCAGGTCACCTACCAGCCTGCGGGCCAGCAGCTGGCTGCCGCCACCGAACGGAATGCGTGGGGCAAGGCCCGTCTCCCGCCGCTCGGCCCGCCATTCGGCGATGACGCAGACGACGAAATGAGCCCAGATCAGCCATGCCGCCAGAACCATTAGGCGCAGCAGGTTGGCCGCACCGAACTCACCGGTGAACGCTCCGGAATCACCGAAGGCGGCGGACAGCGGAGTGCCGCTGAGTATGAGGAGGAGGACGGGCACGGCAATACCGAGAGCCAGCAGCAGCGCAGCGGCCGAACCGCTGCCCCGGCGTGCGCCAGCGCCGGCTGAGCCACCTGTTGGACTGCGTGTGGCCTGACCTGCTGGATGACCCGTGGCGTGGCCTGCTACACGGCCCGTAGCACGGCCCGCTGGTGGTCGCGAACTGCCTGTCTCCCCCACACTGTAACAGTCCACCACGTCTGGTCTCACTACAGGTCATATTTCACTCTGCTGGGCGCGGCGTTCACACGAATGACACCGGCTTGCTGACTCTGGCGACTCGTCGCTGCGGCGTGCTGGCGCACCGTGTGCAGGCGATACGCGCTCTTGGGACTGAAGGCACTGGATGCACCACTGCGTCAACCGTTGTCCGAATGATCCATATTTGTGGTGATTATGCATGCTTTTGCCAGCTGGATCGTTTGAGTCGCGGGGCTGACGCCGACGTGCTGAAGTTCGAAACCAATACAGATGAGTGTTCCGAGCGTCGGGATCCCGCAAGAGTCGTACGTACCGAGGTACTGACTCGCAGGTCAGGGCAGAGCAGAGGGCAGGACGGCCAGGGTGCAGAGGCATACAACGGGGCGGCGGGGGAAACCTCCCCGCTTCTCCATAGCCGTGCCGGACAGCTGGTTCGTGCTGGATACCCAGGCCGCCCGCAGCACGGCGGCGATCGCCCGGATGGCCACGGAGCGGGCGCGTGGCCATCCACTGCTGGCAGGGCGGGAACCCACCGTCGCCCGGATTCTGCATGACGCCGCGACCCGCGCCGAAAGTGCCGGGGCGGCCTACTGCGCCGTCATGATCGAGGACGTCCGCGGCATCGGCCTGTCCGCCAGTGTCATGGTCTGCGTCCTGCCGACCGACCGGCACATACCCGACCTCCCTCGGCAGGAACGCCCTGCCTCCGACGACGCCGAGGCGGGGGAGCGTCGGCGCTGGCGTCGCGTCGGCGCCGTGGACCTGCCGGCTGTCGGCCTGGCCACCCGGACCGTGCGGCTCGAGCCGCAGCGGTCGACGGACGGCGCGGAGATCTCCCACCTGGTGATGCGGACGACGGTCCCGGTCCCGGGGCATGACCGGATAGCGGTGATCGCCTGCGCCAGTCCGAACACGGCCCTGGCGGTGGCGCTGCACGACCTGTTCGACGCCGTGACCGCGACGTTCACCTTCGTCCACGAGATGCCGTGACCGCGATGCGGTTTGTCAGCGTGCGTAGTACTCGACGACGAGCTGTTCGTCGCAGACCACCGGGATCTCCGGCCGGCTTGGTCGCCGGCTGAGCACGGCCAGCAGCGCGCCGCGGTCGACGTCGAGGTATGCGGGCGGCGGAGCCCCGGTCGGCTGGGTCTCGGCCACGATCCGGAATGGCGCCATGGTGCGGCTGCGGGTGGTGACGGTGATGACATCGCCGGGTTGGACGCGGAAACCGGGACGGTCCACCCGACCTCCGTTCACCTGGATGTGCCGGTGGCTGACGAACTGGCGAGCCTGGTAGATCGTCTTGGCGAAGCCGGCTCGCAGGACGACCGCGTCCAGGCGGGTCTCCAGATCTTCGATGAGCAGGTGGCCGGTGCGTCCCGTCCCACGATCAGCCTCGTCGAACGCCCGCCGGAGCTGCTTCTCGCTGATGTGGTACTGGAAGCGCAGCCGCTGCTTCTCCCGCAGCCGCTCCTTGTAGGGCGACATCGTCTTGCGCCCGCGGCCGTGCGGGCCGGGCGGGTAGGGCCGGTTCTCGAAGTAGCGGGCCGCCTTGTCGGTCAGCGGCATCCCGATGCTGCGGCTGAGCTTGGCGACGGGCTTGTGGCGCACCGCATCCTCCTTTAGGTTAGGTGTCCCTTAAATTAGGCAAACCTAACCATAGTGGATCGACTGGTGGTGGAGCAGGTGGCGGACGGCACGATTGATCGGCCCGGGGCAACGCACGGGACGTGGGGCGAGGGGCCTGCGGACGTCCTCGCGGCGACCAGGTGGGCAGCGCGCGAGCTGATTCGCGTCGCGCCGTACGGCAGCCTTGTCCTGTGGGGTGGGCGCCTGGTGCATGGCCTGCGCTTCGCGGTCATCGCCTCCGCGGGGATGTCCACGCTCGGGCCGGGGGCATACGACCTGGGCCCCGGCGGGGCCGCACCCACGGACGCCATCCCCGCTGATCTCGTCATGGCCGATCCGGCGCCGGTCGGGGCCACTCACGCCGGCCCTGTTCCGGCGGAACCGAACCTGTTCGAGCAGTTCGCGGCCGTCCCGGCGACCCGCCTCGTGATGCTGGCCCCGTTCTCGGTCGGACGTCTGCTGGGCACCGAGGACCAGGCCTGCCGGTTCCAGATCTGCGGGCCGGTGTCAGCGGACGGCTGTGAATGGGTCTCGGTCGCCCTGGCCGGATGGGTCGCGCCGGTGCCAGGCGGGGCCGTTTCGGAGCTCGCGCAGGCGTTCACCGATCGGCACCCGACACCGGACCTGCTCGATCTCGGCAGCGTGTGGATGCTCCTGGAGCTCGATCTCGCCGAGGCCACGGTTCGGACGAGGTCCAGGTGCATCCAGCTGGACACCGCAGACGTCGTGGCCCTGCTGAACGATCACCTGCATCAGCACGAGCACGAGCACGATCTAGCCCATGCCCGTGACCCGGACGGCGATCACACCGCAGGCCGCGAACACGATGCGGGACGAGGCCCGCAGGCCTGACATGAGGCTTCCCGCGGGCGCGGCGGCCTGAGCGCCGGTGCCGTGGGGGCCGGTGGCGGGACGCTGGGCCGTGCCGTCCCGCCACCGCTCGAACAACGGGTCAGCCCGCTGCCTGGATGTCGATCTGGATCTCGGCGAGCCGAACCCGCAGTCGGTCCAGCTGGGTGTGCAGATCGGTCAGGGTTCGTTCGTAGGCGGGCCAGATCGAGGTACGGAACTCCGCTGCTGTGCGGCCGTCCCAGTTCTCCGGTTCCAGGAGGACCCGGGCGGTGGCGCGAAGCCCGTTGAAGTGCGTCAGAAGTGGGCCGTTGATGAGGCCGGCGAGCTCGTCGACCGCAGCCGACGCCTGTGGGGTGGCCCGAACGGTCAGACCTGATCCTGTCGTCATCGCATTCTCCTGAAGCTGAGTCTCTTCCGGGGCAGTGGAAGCCGTGTCGGGGCGGCGTGCCGCCCCGGCGTCAGCTGCCGGCCAGTGCGGTGCGTTGGTTGACCTCGGTCACGGTGCGAGCGAGGTCTGCCAGGTTCGTCTGCAGCGCTGACAGGGTGTTCTGCACCTCGGGCCAGATCTGGGTGCGGAACAGCTGGGCTTTCGGCCCCTCCCAGTTCGCCGGGTCCGCGAGTGCGTTCCCGCGGGCGACGAGACTCGCTGTCGTGCTCTGAAGATCGGTGAGCTGATGGCTCATCTGACCGGCGGCACTCTGGGCCGCAGGAGTGGTAACCGTGCGCATGGGTGGTCCGTCCGTCCGGGGGCAGGGGTCGGAGGCACCGGCGGCGAGATCCAGCCTGTCAGTAGCCGGGAGGTGAACCAGCCGACAGGGGGATGCTACCGTCCGTACCGATGACGTCTAGATATGAGGCATTTTCTTAAGGTGTGGACATCATTTATCCTTCAAGTAGTGAGTTGACTACCTGGATTGGCGTGATTTCGCCGCGCCGGATCAGGAGCCCTCTTCCCGGTGGGCCCGGGCCGCACAGCGCTCGAGGCAGCCGTACGCCGAACAGATCGCCATCCGCGGGGCCGCTCGGGGTGAGCAGCACTCCGCACCGGGAACGACGGGCGTCCACCACGAGGCCGCGGAACTGGTTGACCAGATCCTCGGTGGTACCGGCGGCGACAAGTCGACTCTCGTCGGCAAGGTCGTCACGCAGCAGGGCCGCGAGCTCCTCGCCGAGCGGAGTGCCGGTGACGGATTCGACGTCGTCGACGAGAAAGACCGTCTGGGAACCGGCCGGCGCTGCCTCCCCGCACCGCAGCTGATCGGCGTCGGAGACGTCCACCACGATCTGCGTGGCCGCTTCTCCGGCGAGTTCCCGCAGCGGCGACGGCCGTGGGCTGACGACAACGGTGCGGCAGCCATGTGTGTGTAGCTCACCCGCGATGGTGAGCAGCGCGGTGCTGCGACCGGATCGGGGCGGCCCGGCGATCACGAAGCCTGGACCATCCATGGCGAGATCGATGCTGATGGGCGCCAGCTCGTCACCCCCGACCGCCAGAATGATCGGCAGTCGTTGCCCGTCGACAGCGCGATCGGTCTCGGAGCTGCTCAGGGTCCGCAGGGTCCGTCGACCGACCCGGGCAGGTAGGCCGTCGACCCGAAACGGGCGAGGCTCGACCTGTGTGGCGGGCTCGGCCTGTATGGCCGCTTGCGGCCCTGGCGAACCCGCGTCGGACCGTGTACCGCCGAGTTCTGGCCGCTGGCGCGCCGGCCCTGCGCCGGCGGCTGCCAGCCGGCGCAGCATGCCAGCCTGCGCTGCGCCGGATGGATCGTCGGTCAGCAAGGCCACCTGGACTTCGACCGGACCGTCTGACTCGGCCCAGACACGCTCCGTGGATCCGTTGGACCCGCCGATCAGATACCCCCTTCCGGGCGGAAGGGCTTCGGGAACGCGCAGGCCGGCCAGCCCGGCGAGGCCGTAGTCGGAGCGTTCCGCCATGCGCAGCACCAGGCGCTGATCGATGGTCGACGCCAGCTGCCCGGTGAGTCCGCGCCGGTCAGCGGTGACCACGATTCTCAACCCGACCGCCGGGCCGTCCCGGGCAAGTGCCAGGAGTCGGTCTATGGCCGCCGCGCCGTCCAGGTTCTCGAAGGAGGCGAGAAAGCCTTCGTACCCGTCGAGGAGAAGGAGGAGATAGGGCAGGGCGGAGGATGCTGCCCCGTGGGTGCTCCGAGCCTGCTGTGCCTGCCGCGCTTCGGCCAGGTCGGCGAAGCCACCCTGGGAGAGAAGGATCTGCCGGCGCGCCACCTCCGCTGCCAGCCGAGCCAGCAGACGGTGCACCCGCTCGGTTTCGGCAACGGTGACAACGGCTCCGGTGTGGGGCAGGTCCGCGACCGGCGCCAGACTGTTGTTCCCGCAGTCCAGGCCGTAGATGTGGACATCCGCTGGCGACGCGGCGAGCGAGGCCGATCCGGCGACGGTCCGCAACACCGTCGACCGCCCGGACCGGGGCGCGCCGAGGACCAGCAGGTGAGATCCGCCTTCGAGATCGAGCGCGAGGGTGGGCTGGGCCTGCGCCCGGCACAGGTCGGCGAGCCCGAGTGGCACGCGCAGGCCGCTGTGCTTCGGCGTGCCCACCTCGGGCGTGGCACCCTCCGGCGTGCCATCGTCCGGCGCGCCGATCGGGGGCAGGGCGGCGATGGTCGTGCGGACGGGCAGCGGTGCGAGCCACGGCCGGCGCGGGCTCGGAAGGCGGCAGACCCGGGCTGCCTCCTGCAGAGCGTCGGCCAGCAGGCGCAGGTCCGTCGGCTCGTCCGCCGCAGGCGGGTTCAGTCGCACCTGGCGTGACGAGCGCGCCTCGCTTTCGGCCCGGATGACCGACGCCAGCACCTCTCCGGCGGGCGGCCAGGGCAGCTCGATGACGAGGGGCTCCGCCGAAGCGGAAGCCGAAGCCGAAGGCGAGGCGGGCGGTGCATCGTCGCGTCGGCGTGCGCCTCCGATCCGGGCGGTCTGGAAGACAACCGGAGGATCCTGCCCGACTCGAAGAATCGCGCGGCCCGGCGCCGACACAGGAAGACGCGCCGCGTCCGGAAGCCCCAGAACATCCGTGCTCTCGGTCGGATCAGTGACCCGCAGCGCGATCCGAAGGTTCGTGTTGGCCAGGATCTCCGGCGAGACGACGCCGGCTGGGCGCTGGGTGGCGAGCACCAGGTGCATGCCCAGCGAGCGCCCTCGACCCGCAAGCCCCACCAGGCCGGTGACGAAGTCCGGGAGCTCACGGACGAGCGCGGCGAACTCGTCCACGACGACGACGAGCCGCGGCAACGGATCCGGCTGCATCCCGCCTGGTACATCGGACTCGGTCGACCCGGCGGGCCGGGCTCGCCGGGTACGCACGGCGCGTCGGTACTCGTCGATGTCCTTGCAACCAGCGGCTGCGAACAGCGACTCCCGCCGCCGCAGCTCAGCGCCAAGGGAGTCCAGCGCGCGCTGGACCAGGTGCGGATCGAGATCGGTGACGAGGCCGACGGTGTGCGGCAGCCGGGCGCAGTCACCGAAGGCGCTTCCACCCTTGTAGTCGATCAGGACGAAGGTCATCTCGTCGGGGCGGTTGTGGATGGCCAGCGAGGCGACCAGGGACTGGAGAAGCTCGGACTTCCCCGCCCCCGTGGTCCCGGCGACGAGGGCGTGTGGTCCGTCGCGGCTCAGGTCGAGGTTGACCGCTCCGGTCGGGCCCACGCCAATCGGAAACGTCGCCGCGCCGCCAGCCGTGATCCAGCGTGGGGCGAGCACCCGTGAGCTCGGTGGATCCAGCTCCAGAAGATCCAGCAGCCGGATGTCCGTCGGCAGCCGCGTCCCGCCCGACGCCTGGGGCCCGGGATCACGTAGCGGCGCCAACGCACGGGCCAACCGCTCGCACCATCGCCCAGCCGCGGTGGTGGACTCGGAAGCGGCGGTTGTGGTCGCCGAGAGCCTTGTGGAGATCGATTCTCTGGGATCTCCGCGGGGCCGGTCGGCTGTGGAGGGCGTGTCCGCGCCACCGACGAGATCCGGCTGGATGCGGTCGATGTCCGGGTGGCCCTGCTGCCGCAACCGGACCCCGGCCGGGCCTTCGTCCACGACTGCCACGCACTCGGGCGGGAGGAGCCGTGGGTCGTGTTCGAGGCAGACCACGTGTATGCCGACGCCAGGCCCGGACCGCAGTACCGGGATCAGCGCGGCGCGCAGCGTAGCCGCGCCTTCGACGACAGCCAGGACCGCGGGAGCGCCCCCGGTCCGGCTGCCGGCGCCGCGATCGGCCAGGCGCAGCCGTGCTTCGGTCAGCGCCACCAGCTCATCGACCAGACGCGCCCGGCTCGGCCCGTCGGCGCCGACGAGCACGGAGCCCGGCGGACCGCCGGCTGGGCGGCAGTGCGGCAGCCACCGCGTCCACTCCCAGCTCGGCGCCGCGGCGGGGTCGACGGCAAGGTGGATCGCCAGATCTCGTGGGCTGTGAAGCGCCGCGGCCTGCGAAACGAGCCAGAAGCCGATCTTTCGGGCGAAACCTCTCGCGCCGACGACGCCGAGGACGCCGATGTCGGGCAGTGGGACCGTGACCGGCACGGCCCGCAACATCCACCGGGTTGTCCGGCGGTGGTCCGGCGCGGCCGGGTCTTCCAGCCGGACTCGGCTCGGTACGTCTCCCGTGCCCACACGAAGGTGCAGGAAGTCGGGATCTTCCGGGCGACGCTCCCACAGGCCACGCCGAGGCCCCACCGCACGCAGCATCACCGCAGCGGCGTCGGGGTGGGACGCGCGCCGGACGGCGGACTCGTGCTGCAGCGCGGCTGCGGCATCCCGTTCGATGTCGGCTCTGGAGCGCTGGTACTCGGCGAGCGCGCGACGATGGTCGCGTGTGTCGCGGCGTTTGCCCGCCAGATGGGATCCCAACAGGGACAGCGGTGCCAGCGCCGCGAACAGCAGGAGGTGGGCGGCGTGCAGGACAAGTGCCATGCCACCGGCGGCGACCGCCGGCAGGAGCGCTGCCAGTACCGGGGGCGGCGCGGCCGGCGGTGCCGTGGGCAGTGCGGGCAGGCGGTAGCGGCTGTCGCCGGCCCAACGCACCAGACGTGGCTCCCGGCTGATCTCAAGACCTGATCCGGCATGCTCCGGCCGAAGCAGTGCGTCTGGCGGACTGGGCGTGGTGAGCAGCAGAGATGTGGCTCCGACCTGCAACGCCAGCCCGGCCAGGTCACTCGCGTGCCGTAGCGCGGAGAAGGTGACGGGGCCGGTGCGCTGGCAACCGTCGATCCACACCTCGGACTGAACCCTGGGTGTGACGACGCAGGAACCGTCGACCTCGATCCGCAGGGTCAGCGCCTGTGGCGGTGCTGTCTGTTCGGGAAGAACGATGCCACCGAGGGGATCCGCGCCGACACCGTACTCGCCGGCGGCAAGCTGGTACACGGCTCCCGAGCCCGGGCCGCCGGTGACCCGGAGCTCGACCAGGCCCAGGGCTTCTCTGCGCTGGCCGAGTGGCGTCCCGAGGCCCACCAGCGATCCGTCGCGCAGTGGGGATGCGCCGAGCCGCAGCGCCGCGTCGATCTCGACGCCGTCGATCTGGACGGATGGCGTGGGTACCTGACGGTGCTGCGACGTGCCCGGATGGCGCTCCCGGCCGCCGAGGGGAGAC
The DNA here is from genome assembly GCF_001536285.1 of Parafrankia irregularis. Classification (NCBI taxonomy): domain Bacteria; kingdom Bacillati; phylum Actinomycetota; class Actinomycetes; order Frankiales; family Frankiaceae; genus Parafrankia; species Parafrankia irregularis. The sequence goes on from NZ_FAOZ01000002.1 coordinate 159,789, forward strand.
CCGCGTCCGCGGGGAGGGCGCCCGCGGTTGCTGGGAGGGTGCCGCCCGGAGCCCGGGTTGTCGCTGCCACCCGGCCGCGACGCCGCCAACGCGTCGGCGATCGCGCGCATCGGTGTCTCGGGGGCGGCACGGATGAGAACGGTCCGGACGTCGGCCGACTGCGCGGGCGCCTCGCCGTCGGCCGCCCGCGGATGCCCGCTCTCGGGTGGCAGCGCCACGGTGCAGGTGATCCACATGGCCGGCACGATACCGGCGGAGAGCGACTGCTCTCTCTGTGTTACCTATTCAGGAGAGTTGATTCGGTTGAGGATCGTTCGACGGCGCGAAACGCCGGCCTCTCGCCCGCACGACTTCGTCGCCAGCCGCTCTCACCAGCGCTTCCGCGTCGGACGGCGGCGTTCCTGAACCCGCCGTGCCCATGGCCGCGGCCGAACCGAGCGGCCTGGGCGACGCGGCGACGTCATGGCCCGATCGGAGTCGTCCCACGAAGGCCAGCCCAACGCTCACCGTGATCTGGATCTGCTGTCCGTCGACAAGCATGGGCTCGGCGAGGGACGAACCGACCTGGTCCGCCAGAAGGGTTGCCGCTGAGCTGGTCGTCTTCGGCATGACGATGACGAACTCGTCGCCGCCCCAGTGGCCGAGCAGTGCATCGGAACCGAGCACGGCCTGAAACCGCCGCGTCACCTCGCAGAGAGTGCTGTCGCCGACCGCGTAGCCGTACCTCTCGTTGACCAGGCGAAATCGGTCCAGATCCAGGAACAGGACGGCCACCCCGGGGTTCTCGGTACCCGGAGCGACAGGCCGCCCGATCGCCGGCGCTCGTGTCGTCGTCACTCGCGCCGGCATAGCCCGAACGGGGCCCGGCGTCGGAGGCGGGCTCGCACTACTCGCCCGTGCGGGTGGTGTTCGTCGTTCGCTGGGACTGGTCCGGCCGGGCGGCGCGACATAGCCCGGTTCGACCGCCGCGTTCGCTTCCAGGGCATCGTCGATCAGATCACGGAGCGCCAGGCGGTTGGGAAGCCCGGTCACCGGGTCATGCAGGGCACGTTGTCGAAGCGCAACGGCCTGGCCGTGGCGTTCGGTCACGTCGTCGACCACCACGACCAGTCCGTCCCCACGGCTCAGCCCTCTGATCCGGACATCCACCCAACGCTCGCCGCGGGGCGAGGAGACGGGGAGCTCGAGGTGCACCTGCTCGCGGCGTGAGTTGAGCATCCGCCGGGTCAGGAGAGCGAGCTGGCGCAGCGGAGCGGCGTCCTGGCCGGCGGTGTCACAGGCGGCGAGCCAGCTGGTACCGGGGCGGACCGGGACGACCGCCAGCCCCGCGGCGGCGCTGCGCCGCCACGCGTCGTTGAGGCGCACGACCGTTCCGTCCGGCCCGAGGACGGCGATGCGGGACGGCAGGGAGTCGAGGACCACGGCGGCCAGATCGTCGGTGATCACCGAACCTGTGTCCTCCCGGGAGATGGAAGCCGTGGCTGTAGCTGTCTCGGTCCTGCCACCGGCCGTCATGGATCAGTGCGGACGCCCGTTTCGATCTGGTGGTGGTGCTCCGACCGATGCCCGCGATCCTTGACCGCGGGCTGGCGCCCTGCCCGACAAAGGTCTCTCCGGAGTGAGAACGATGCGTTTCGATGGTGTTAACGGTGTTGTTGTCTTGGGTTTTCCGGTATCCAGGTGGCGAAATCTGCCCGACCTGGTTTCCGGTGGGTGGGAGGTCGCTGCGGCGCCCCACCAGGAGCCGCCGAGGGATGCGCCGTCGGGTGCTCCGCACCTCCAGCGCCACGTTCGCGTGGTACCTTCGCGCGCCGCGGGGGCGCGCCTGTCGGCGGCGCGTGGTCGACCCGGAACGTTCATCTGAGCGTCGTGGCGCCGGATCCGGCCGCAAAGTAGGTTTCGTGTTCGTCGAAACACAGCCTGTTCGACCGGATGGAGCACAGGGTGAGCCTTTTCGATCGTCGACCTGCATCTGCAGAACCCCCGACCATGCACCGTGAGACGGAAAAGGCTCGTATCAACCGTCGGACACTTTTCCGTCTTTCCGTGGCGGGGGCGGGGACCGCCGTTTTCGCCGGAGCGGCCTGGGACGCGGCTCTTGCCGCCTCAGCCCAGCCCGGAACAAGCCCGTACGGGCCGCTCGGTGCCGCGGATGTGAACGGAGTGGCATTGCCGAGCGGCTTTACCAGCCGAATCGTGGCGAGGTCCGGACAGGCCGTGTCGGGCACCTCATATCTCTGGCACGGGGCACCGGACGGAGGTGCCTGCTTTCCCCGGGACGGCGGCGGCTGGGTCTACGTTTCCAACTCGGAGCTTCCGGTGATAGGAGGGGCCTCGGCCCTGCGTTTCGACGCGAATGGAACCATTGTTTCGGCCGGGTCCATCCTGTCCTTTTCCAACGCGAACTGCGCAGGTGGCCCGACGCCGTGGGGAACCTGGCTGTCCTGCGAGGAGATCTGGCTCGGGCGGGTATTCGAAACCTTCCCGCAGGGCGGAACGTCAGCGGTAAGCCGTCCGGCGATGGGGCGCTTCAAGCACGAGGCCGCCGCCTGCGACCCCGTTCGGAAGGTGGTCTACCTGACCGAGGACGAGACCGACGGATGCTTCTACCGCTTCCGGCCGACGACCTGGGGTGACCTGTCGTCGGGAACGCTGGAGGTGCTCACCGCCACCACCGGCGCGACCGGACCCGTCGGATGGGCTCGGGTACCCACCCCCGCCGGGCTCCTTCAGGCGACGCGAAACCAGGTCTCGGCCGCGGCGCATTTCAACGGTGGAGAGGGCTGCTGGTACGCGAACGACATCTGCTACTTCACCACGAAGGGTGACAACCGGGTCTGGGCCTACAACGCGTCCGCGCAGTCCCTGTCCATTGTCTACGACGCCGCTCAGGCCGGCGCGAATCCGCCACTGACCGGCGTTGACAACATCACAGGCTCGCGTGCCGGGGATCTCTTCGTGGCCGAGGACGGCGGCAACATGGAGATCAACATCATCACGCCGGACGGAATCGTGGCGCCGCTTCTGCGGGTCGACGGCCACAGTGGTTCGGAGATCACCGGGCCGGCCTTCACACCGGCCGGCGACCGGCTCTACTTCTCCTCACAGCGCGGCACGACGAACTCGTCCACAGCCGGCATCACCTTCGAGGTCACCGGTCCCTTCCGGGTCTGACCGGACGGAGCCCAGCCCGGATCGGCCCAGCCCGGCGTCGTCCGGCGCGTGCGTCGGCTCCACCGGCAGGCCGAGATCGCGAAGGGATGGGCTCCCCACGCGCATTCCCGCCCCGGCAACCTGGCTCCGTCGGGTTGCCGGGAAACCCGCCGGCGCCAAATGATGCGCCTTGTCCCGCCTTGCGTCGCCGCTTCCTCCTGCTTTGCGAAGCGACACCAGAGCCAGGCCGGACGAACAGGTCAGGGGTGGGATTTCGAGCGTTCCGATGAATTCACGGCGAACTTTCGGTGGCCAACTGGGCCGTGATCTTCTCTCCGGTCCCCACGGGTCATACGGTAATCAGACAGGTGCGAGGGGTCATAAGGGGCGTGCGGGGGTGAACTGACGCGTGGAATGGTTGAGTACCGAGAACCTGGTAGCGATACTCACCGCACTGCTCGGTATTGCTGCGTCGTTCGCGGTCGTGTGGTACGAGCGCCGGGTGCCACGCCGGCGGCGCATCGGATACCGCGTGCAGATGGACATGCCCGTCGGCGGTGATGACCGGAGTGGGCAGGGTCAGGCCGATATTCGCCTGGGCCTTTTCAACGATCTTCCCGACATGGCGGATGCCACCCTCGTACTGCTCCGGATCGAGAACGACGGTGCGGAAAGCGTCGCCGACACCGACTACACCAGTCGTGACCTCCACGGCCTCACCGCCGTCTTCGCGGGCCGCGTTGTCCGTGGGGTCGCGGTCACCGTCACCCAGCCCGACGCCGAGCACCTCATGGAGCACTTCACCGCGTCCCGCGGCATGCGTAACAGCGGTAACACCATCTACCTGCCCCGGGTGCCGCTCAACCGTGGCCAGCACTACAAGCTCCTGGTACTTCTCACCGGCGGTCGGGTTGGTTCCGCGGTCCGGGTCAGCGGCGGGATCCGGGACGGCGCGGTGGCGCCCAACCGGAGCACGACGGTCGATGACAAGCCACCCTTGTTCAGCCAGCCGTCCCGCCTGATCACCGTTCTGCTCACGGTCTGCGTGACCGTGTTGGCCAGCATCATCGTGGTGGGTGACGGCACCCCACAGCCGATCGGCTGTGCCGCGGGAAACCTGACCGTCAACGGTTCGACGGCCTTCGCGCCGGTCATGCGGGAGGTGGCCGCGAGGTATGAGGCGGACTGCGCGGGTGGAACGGTCACGGTGGACACGCGCGGCAGTAACGAAGGCCTGACGAAGCTGGCCGCGGCGGGTTCCCCGGCGCAGGGCGCGCCGGAGATGATCACAATCTACGACGGTGCCGGACCGCAGGCGAACGCGGAACTCCTTTCGACCCGGGTCGGTGTCTCCGCGTTCGCCGTCGTGGTGAACAACGACCTGCCGGTGAAGAATCTCACCACGGACCAGGTCCGCAGAATATTCCGCGGGGATTTTCTCAACTGGAGCCAGCTCGACGGGCCTGATCTTCCGATCTCCCTGGTGAGCCGGGACGCCGACTCCGGAACCCGTGACCTGTTCCGGCGCGTTGTACTCGGCGCCGAAGGGGAGCCGGCGTTCACCTCGTACGACTGCGCGCGCCAGATCTACCCGCAGGACGAGGGCAAGGTGATCCGGTGTGAGCGGCGCAGCACCGGGGAGGTGCTCGCCGGGGTCGCGAGTCTGCCAGGAGCCATCGGCTACAGCGAGCTGAGGGCCGCCCTGGCGGTACCGGGCCTGCATACCGTGAGCCTCGACGGGCATTCACCCTCGATCGAGTCCCTCGGCAAAATGAGCTATCCGTTCGCCGCAGTGGAATTCGCCTACACCTATGGGCCGCCGCGCGCGGGTTCCCTAACCGCGAGCTTCCTTACCTATCTCACCCGTGACATCGGTCAAAGCGTGATGCGGGAGCAGGGGCACCTTCCCTGCTACACCCCAGAGGGCTTCCGCCGCTGCGAAGACCGACCCTGAACGGCCGGCGACCCCCCCGCACGCGGTGGCGGTGACGAGTGCAGGCGTCTGGAACATCGGGAACCGGCCGGTCGTCCGGGTCGTCGTCAGGCTGTGGCGCTCGTTTGGTTCATGACCATTCCCGGGCTCGCCTGCGTCCTGGTTCTCCTCAGCGCGGTCGATCGCTTCGCCATGTGGGCAACCACTCGCAGCTGGCTTCCGTGGCAACGGCGCCACGGTGGCCGCGGTGTGTCCACGGTCGCGCTCGACGAGTTGGAAGCCTGCTTCTATGCCGGCAAGCGACACCAGATCGAGCAGCGCCGTACGGAGGAGATCCTCCGCGACGACGACTCCGAGGGCGCCCCGCCCCGAGCGGAGCCCGCTCAGGCGATCGTCCGCCTGCCAGTCGTGGCGGTGTCGCCGGGTTCGTCGGGGAATCCAGGCATCCGGGCGACTCACAGCCTGGCTGTGCCGATGCGGGCAGAATGCCCCGGACGGGATTGACGCAGGCGTCCGCCCGGCCGCGCGTGGCCACGGCTGTTTCGGGCGGTCACGGACTGTCGCGGCACCTCATGGTCGCGGTCGGCACTGGGGGCGGTACGGTTCGTGCGCCAGCGTGAGATCTCGAAAATCTGGTCGGGGTGTGCGGTGGTCGCCGACGGTGTGGTCGGCGGGTCGGTTTCCGCCGGTCAGGTCGAGGAGTTGCCGTGGGCCCGTTGTCGCTGCAGGAGCTGATCGACTCCGAGGAGTTCGCGCTTGATCACGCCGGCCTCGCCGTGCTGCCGTTCGATGCATGCATCCGGCTGTTGGGGACGGTGCCGGTGGGCCGGGTGGCCTTCGTGTCGGACGGCCAGGTCGTCCTGTTGACCGTCAATCACGCGATGGATGGCGACAGTGTGGTCTTCCGGTCGGCCGTCGGCTCCAAGCTGTCGGCGGCGGTGAACCATGACTCGGTCTCCTTCCAGGCCGACTGGTTCGACCCGGAGACCAGGGCGGGATGGAGCGTCCTGGTCACCGGTGTGGCCAGGCCTGTCGTCGAGGGCGCCCAGACCGCGGCACTGGAGCTCCTGGGGCTGGAGCCCTGGGCGGACGTCGTCGAGCGGCCGTTCTGGATCCGGATCGACCCGCGGTCGGTGACCGGCCGGGCGGTCGTGCGCGCGGAAAGCTGACCTTCGGCCCGCCTGGCCGCCCGGCCGCTTGGCCGCCCGCACCTTCGGCTGCACGGTCAGGACCGTCGCGACCCAGGCTGACATCGACGCCGGCTTCATCGCGAACGTGGCCCGCCTTGTCGGCACCACGCCGACGGGCGAGCTGATCACAACGGCGCCCCAGGTCACCATCCTGCAGCCCGTGGGTGCCGGGCCCATCCCCCACCACTGGCGCGATCTCCCTGGCCAGGTCCGCCGCGCCGGCCGAGTTCGTCGGCGTGGGCCAGAAGCTGGACTACTCCTACCTGGTGACGAACATCGGCCCGGTCGGCCTGTCCGGCGTCCGCGTAGTGGACGGCCTGCCAGGGCTGTCCACGGAGGCCAGGCTGCCGGGGCCAGCGCGGTGTTGCTGCGGATCGGGGTCGGCCGCGGGTGGTGCCTCTTGCCGAGCAGGTGCAGCACCATGCGGGTGAGGTCGACGTTCTCGACACGGCGCTTCGCGCTTCTGTACGGCTGGTGACCGACCTGGCGCACAACGCCGGGGACGTCTTTCCGTTTCCTCAGCCCGTCACCGGGAGCACGATCGGGGCATGGGTGGTTTTGGCAGTCGGGCCCGCGGCGGCACGGGCAACCTCGCGGGCGCGGGAAACGTCAATCCAGCCATGACGCGCAGCGGTTCCGCGGCCGCCTTGTGCACGGTGGTGTGCCTCGTCGTCGTGCTTGCGGGGTGCGGCGGTGGCGGCGCGCCGCCAGCCGGCCCGGCGGCGGGCCCGACGACCAGTGTCACGACGGACGCGCCGGCGCCGAGCGTCACCGGCCTCCCCGGCACGACGGTCTCGCCGGTCTCCTCGGCACCCAGCGCCTCCGCGAGCCATCCGCCGCGCGCGACCGGCACGCCGCCCGGGCCGACATCGCGGCCCACCACTGTCGCGCCACCGTCGACGCCGGGCACAGCGCTGTCCGCCGGGGTGGCGGGGAAGGACTGGGAGCGGCTGCCAACGACCCGCAAGATCGTCGCGCTGACGTTCGACGCCGGTGCCAACGCGGACGGCGTCGCCCCGGTCCTCGCGACGCTGCGGCGGGAGAACGTTCCGGCCACGTTCTTCCTGACCGGCCAGTTCGCGAAGAACTTCCCGTCGAAGGTTCAGGACATCGCGGCCGCGGGCGGGCGGATCGGGAACCATTCCGCAACGCATCCGTATTTCACCAAGCTCACCGACTCCGAGATCCGTAGCCAGGTACAGAGTGCCGAAGGCGACATCCGGACGGCCACCGGCCAGGACCCGCGGCCGTTCTTCCGTTTCCCGTACGGGGACCGGAACGTGCATGACATCGCTCTGCTCAACGAGCTTGGCTACGTCCCGGTCCGGTGGACCGTCGATACCGTCGGCTGGAAGGGCACATCTGGCGGAGCCAGTGTGGAGTCCGTCACGACAAGGGTTCTGAACGCGCTGACACCCGGCGAGATCGTGCTCATGCACCTGGGCTCTCACCCGGAGGACCATTCGACGCTCGACGCCGACGCGTTGCCCGGCGTTATCAAGGCGCTGCGTGAGCAGGGCTACGGCTTCGTCACCCTCGACGTCCTTCTCGGGTAACCCGCCGGTCGGCCGCGTCGGGTCATCGACCGCCGACGGAACTGAAGCTGTCACGTTCGCGAGAACATCACCTCCTCGCGGAGGCACAGGGTGCGGTAAGCGCGGTTGCCGAGTTCCACCTCCGCGAAATCGCGATCACTGCCCGCCTGCCAGCGGCGGCCCCGGTGCAGCGGCTTTTGGGCTCCTACGACGACGGTGTATGGGTCGCCGGCATCTACGCCGAGATCGAGGGCTGCCTTCCCAGCCGGCCGTGGCGGCACGGCGAGCTGAGTCGCGTCCTCGGCGCCCTGACCCGGCTGAGCGCCGACCTCACCCCCGCGTCGGTCGCCCCGGCCCCCTGGCTGCGCCGCGCCTTGGTGGGTGGCGGGCGCTGGCACAGAGCGCCGGGGCCCTGGCGCGCCTTGCCGCGGTGACCGGCGAACTGCTGCGGGAGCTCACGCTCGACCCCACCCGCGACTACCAGCCGACCGGTCGGCCCCACGGACCAGCCCGCAAAACCACGAAGCCCTGAACCCAAGATCGTAGGTCCAGGGCTATGCCGATGTCCTGAGACATCACACGGTGCCCCTGGCAGGAATCGAACCTGCGACCTACCGCTTAGGAGGCGGTCGCTCTATCCACTGAGCTACAGAGGCATTGCGCCGCGATAATACAAGGATTTGGCCGGTGACCACACACCAGGTCTGTCACGCATCGCGGCCAGGCGGCACGAACCTGCGCGAGGGCCGCGGGATCTTCGGAGATGCGACCGGCTCAGACGCCGGCGCGCCCAGGTGACGGACGTCCGTCCGCGGGGCCGCGCACGCTCGATGGTCCTGCGGCCTGGCTGAGCGTGCGCGCTGGGTGATCAGCGCCTTTCCGGGGGTCGGGGTTCAGCCGAACTGCTCGGCCATCTCGACGAGTTCCTTGCAGCGGGGGCAGACCGGGTAGCGCTGCGGGTCGCGGACCGGCTCGAACTTGTAGCCGCACAGGGCTGTTACGCGGCCACCCTCGATGGAGGCTCGGACGATCTCCTCGCGGCGCGCGTAGTGGGAGTGGTCATCTCCCTCGTCGGTGCGGGTGTCGGACGTCTCCGGCGCGATCTGCGTGGTGCTCATACCCTTGAGTGTAGGTACCTGCCCGCGTCGCGCCGCCCTGACGGTGTGGGTGCCGTGGTGGCTGCGTGACCGCAGGCGAGATCATGCTCGCGGCCGTCTGGGCTCCTGCCCGGCGGTGCCGCCGTGTTCCTGGAAGCCGGTCCTTGATGTCGTTTTTGTGCGCGCCCCGGGCTGGGCCGAGGTGCGGGCGTGGCGCGCCGGCGACGCTCGTCCTCCAGCAAGGCCCAATCCCCACTTTGGGTACCCGGTCGGGTACCCTCGGTGGGTGGGGAGCGGTTCGGCGTAGTGACGACGGGGCGGCTTCCGGGGCGGCTTGGCCATACCACAATCCGACACCAGGACGCAGAGGAATGTGGCTCCTCCCGAGGGGCGTTGCAGCGTACTCTGGTTGCGGACGAAGGAGACCGGTGACTGGACTGATTGACAGTACCGAGATGTACCTCCGGACCCTGTACGAGCTACGGGAGGAGGGCATCACCCCGCTGCGTGCCCGGCTGGTCGAACGGCTGCATGTGAGTGCGCCGGCGGCGAGTGAGTCGACTGCGCGGCTGGCGAGCGAGGGCCTGGTGGCCCTGGCTGATGACCGGACGGTGCAGTTCACGGAGAAGGGCCTGGTCAGGGCCACGGCGGTGATGCGTAAGCATCGTCTCGCCGAGCTACTCCTGACCAAGATCATTGGCCTGGACTGGGCGCTGGTTCACAACGAGGCATGTCGCTGGGAGCACGTGATCTCGGACGAGGTCGAGGCCCGGCTGACGGTTCTTCTGGGTGATCCGAAGCGTTGCCCCTTCGGCAACGAGATCCCGGCTCCGTTGGAGACCGCCGAGCCGCCCGTCGCGGCCCCGGTGAGCCTGCTCACCTCCGCTGAGCGGAATGTCAGTGGCCCCAAGGCCGTGACGGTGAGCTGGATCTCCGAACGCCTCCAGACCGACGAGAACGCGATGCGCACCCTGCGCGACGCATCGGTCGTGCCAGGCGCGAAGATCTCGCTGAACGCTCGTGGTGACAGGCTCTACATCGCGAAGCCGGACGGTGACGCCGACGAATCGGAGATCAGCCGGGGCATGGCGTCCCTGGTCTACGTCGATCACTGAGCCTCTTCCACCGTCGGCTCGGCATCCGCGTTCGCGGGCTGTGCGACGGAGAAGGCTCACTGGCACTCCGGCGAGCCAGCGGTGGCGCCCGCCACAGCGGTGCGTCTGTCGGCAAGCGTCCCTCGGCTCATCTTGAACAACTTCACTGCTGGTATCTGAGGACCGGGCCCGTTGGGTCCGGTCCGATGTATTTCCGAGGAGAGATCGGGCGCAGCTGCGCGCGCCAGACGACTGGCGGACGGAGGCAGCCGGCAAGCTGATAGCCCATAAGTGGTGGTTGGCCGGGTGTGGCCTGGCATGTTCTGGCCGGCAGGCGCTCCGGCTGTGATGGGAGCCGGCGCCGCGGCCTGGCCCGCCAGGGCTGGGCTCGCCGCCGCCAGGGCTGGGCTCGGTCTCGTCCAGCCGCCATAGCCCACCGCTGCGGGCTTCGACGGTCGCTGCTCGTTCCCAGAGCCCCGCGGATGAGGGGCCCCGGACGGCGCGGTCAGGCTCCGGGCCGTACGCCGCCCTGGAAGGACGACCACCACACGTTCTCGATCCGCACGACCTCTCCGGTGCGCGGAGCGTGGATCATCTTTCCATCGCCGATGTAGATGCCGACGTGATAAAGATCCGCGCCGAAGAAGACGAGATCGCCGGGAATCAGCTCCGCGCGGGAGACCCGCCGGCCGGATGTCCACTGGTCGCCGGTGTAGTGGGGGATGGCGACGCCTGCCTTGCCCCAGACCCACTGGGACAGCCCGGAGCAGTCGAAGCTGTCCGGTCCCTCGGCACCCCAGACGTAGGGTTTCCCCAGCTGTGCGTGTGCTTCCTGGACCGCGCGGGCGGCCCCGCCGCTGCCGCCGGTGGGGGGCGGTGGCGCCGGCGCGACTGGTGCGGCGGCGAAGGTTGAGCCGGCCGTCGCGACGAGCCCGGCTTCCCGGGTGAGGCGTTCACGTTCCAGCGCGGCCTGGCGGGCCGCTTCCGCGGCTGCCGCGGCTTCGGCGGCCTGACGGGCACGTAGCGCGGCTGCTTCCCGTTCGCGGGCCTCTCGTTCCAGCTGGGCCTGTCGGTCGATCAGGTCGTCCAACAGCTGGTGCTGTTCGGCCGCGGAGGCTTCGATTCCGCGCCGTTGCTCGGAGAGTGAGTCGACGACGTGCTGACGACCGGCGAGGGCCTCGTCGGCGGCCTGCTTAGCCTCGGTCTGGTCGTGACGGGCCAGGCGCAGGTCGGACTCGGCGGCCCGCTGCCGCCGCGACAGTGCGTTGACGGCGCCGGCGCGGTCGAGCGCGGTCCGTGGATCTCCCGTAAGCAGGATGGAGAGCTGTTCGAAACCGCCTGAGCGGTAGGCCGAGGTCGCCAGCCCACGGTGGCGGTCCGACGCCGTTCGGACGGCTGCGTCCGCCGCGCTGAGGCGCTGACGGGCGGTTGTCGCGGTGCGTTCCGCCTCGGCGAGCCGGATGCGTTCCGCGTTGTACTGCTCGGCTGCCACGGAGAGCTGGTGCCCGAGCTCGTCGATACGGGCCCGGGTGGTCGCGATCTGCGTGGTGACGCTACCGAGGTCCTCTGCGTGGCCTTCCCTCGGCCGGTCGCCGGAGCCGGAGCCGGAGCCGGCGCGAGAGTCGGAGCCGGAGCCGGCGCGAGGGCTGGTGCCTGGCTCGGCGCGGGCGATACCGAGGCCGACTCCGAGGCCTGGACCAGCCGTCAGCGCGGGGCCTGCGGTCAGCACGCCAACCAGCGCGACGAGGGCCGGGCGCCGGCCTCGCGGACCGCTCTCCCGGGGCCGCGGTGGCGGCTCACGGCGCCATTTCTCGTCTTTCGTGCTCGATGAGCTCGGCCCTTCAATACCTCCTCTGTCATCCGCGGCGGACGAAGCGGGCGAATTCATACCCGATCGGGGGATACTGTTGGCCTCGTGGGACGGGCTGCCGGCGCTATGCCAGCCCTCCGTCGGAACACTGGTCACGACGCGGCACCGTAACTCTGTGCAGTTGTAGAGTCACGGAAGCGCGCCGACCGACACGGAGGGTCTCGGAACGCCCACCTGGCGCCCAAGGTCGGGGCGCACGGGTCGCCCAATTCAGCGATTTCACACGTCGGAAACAGATTAGACACTAGAACGGAACAGATCTTATCGACTCTTCGGCCGGAGGGACCGGGACGAGCGCAGCGTGGCCGGAGTCCGGGTAGCGCAGTCCGCGCGGTGCGCGCGGGGGGAATGACAGGAGTGACATGGCAGAACTGAACTCGGGCGACACCGCGTGGGTGCTGATCAGCGCCGCGATCGTGCTCTTCATGACGCCCGGCCTGGCATTTTTCTACGGCGGCATGGTCCGCGCGAAGAATGTGCTGGGCATGCTGATGCAGAATTTCTTCACCATGGGCATGATCACCCTGGTGTGGTCGGTCATCGGATTCAGCCTCGCATTCGGCGCGGGCAACGGATTCTGGGGTGGCCTCGACTTTTTCGCGCTTCAGGACCTGACCGCCAGTGACGGCGCGTACCCCTACGTCGCGTTCGTCGCCTTCCAGATGATGTTCGCGGTCATCACCCCGGCGCTGATCACCGGGGCCATCGCGGACCGGATGAAGTTCAGCGCCTTCGCGGTCTTCATCACGCTGTGGTCGATCCTCGTCTACTCGCCGATCGCGCACTGGGTCTGGGCGAGCACCGGCTGGCTGTTCGAGCGGGGCGCGCTTGACTTCGCCGGTGGCACGGTCGTCCACGCGAACGCCGGTATCGCCGCGATCGTGCTCGCCGTGGTGCTGGGCAACCGGCGTGGCTGGCCCGGCGGCGACTTCCGCCCGCACAATGTGCCGTTCGTCCTGCTCGGCACCGGCATCCTGTGGGTCGGCTGGTTCGGCTTCAACGCCGGCTCCGCGCTGGGTGCGAACAAGGTCGCGGCGTTCGCCCTGCTCAACACACAGATCGGCGCCGCCACGGCCATCCTCGGCTGGATCGCCATCGAGTACCTGCGGGACGGCAAGGCCACCACGCTCGGCGCCGCCTCCGGTGCGGTCGCCGGTCTGGTCGCCATCACGCCGGCCTGTGGTTTTGTCTCGCCGATGGGATCGATCGCCATCGGTCTGATCGCGGGTGCGGTCTGCGCGCTGGCCACCTCGATCAAGGGCAAGGTCGGCATCGACGACTCGCTCGACGTCGGCGCGGTCCACCTCGTTGGTGGTGTCCTCGGTGCACTGCTCACCGGTTTCTTCGCGACCGTCGACACCAACCCGGCGGGCAAGGACGGCGTGTTCTACGGCGGCCCCTGGAAGGTCGTGCTCGAGCAGCTGATCGCCATCGGCGCGACGCTGGGCTACTCCGCGGTCGTGACCCTGCTGATCGCTCTGGCGATCAAGTACACGATCGGCCTCAAGGTCTCCGAGGAGGAAGAGGAGCAGGGCCTCGACGAGGCGCTGCACGGTGAGACCGCCTACCGCCAGACCTCGCTCAGCAGCGGCAGCGGGTTCACCTCCGTCGCCGCCGCCCGTGTCCCCGAGGAGGCCCAGGCATGAAGCTCGTCACCGCGGTCATCAAGCCGTTCAAGGTCGACGACGTGAAGACGGCGCTGGAAGGTCTCGGCGTGCACGGTCTCACGATCTCCGAGGTTCAGGGATACGGCCGCCAGAAGGGGCACACCGAGGTCTATCGGGGTGCCGAGTACAAGGTGGACTTCGTCCCGAAAATCAAGATCGAGGTCGTTGTCGACGACGAGGCGGTGGACGAGCTCGTCGCCGCGATCACCACGTCTGCCCAGACCGGCAAGATCGGTGACGGGAAAGTGTGGGTCGTTCCCGTCGACGCGGTTGTCCGTGTGCGGACGGGTGAGCGGGGCTCGGACGCTCTGTAAGCCGTACGAAACATCCTGGGGGCGCACCTGTTACGGTGCGCCCCCTTTCCGTTTCGGTGCCGTGACGACCAGAAGAGCTTTCGGTCGCATATCACCGGACAGCGGGAAGGAAAGTGCGCGAGAGTGCCAGAGTGGGGGCTGTGGACCAGTAGGACGGGGGGCGACCGGTGGACGCGAGACTCCAGGCTCTGCGGGGCCGTGCGGACGAATTTCCCGGTTTGACCGGATCCGCGCTGCGTAAGGCCCTGGCTGAACTCGCCGACGCCGCGCTCGCCGACCTGTTCGGAGAACCAGGTGCCGGTATCGCGCTGCTGGCCGTGGGCGGCTACGGGCGCCGCGAGCCGGCCTTCGGCAGCGACCTCGACCTCGTGCTCGTCCACGACGGTCGCCGCAAGGACGTGTCCGCGGTCGCCGACGCGATCTGGTACCCGCTGTGGGACGCCGGGGTCGGCCTGGACCACAGCGTCCGCACCGTCGACGAAGCCGTCACCGTCGCCGACACCGACCTCAAGGCGGCCCTGGGCCTGCTCGACGCACGTCTCATCCGCGGTGACACCGGCCTCGCGGCGAAGCTCGTCGACACGGTCCGGGCCCGTTGGCGGTCGCGGGCGTCACGTCGGCTGCCGGAGCTCGCCCTGTCGGTCAACGAACGGGCTCGCCGGACGGGAGAGGTCGCCTTCCTCCTCGAGCCGGACCTGAAGGACTCCCGGGGCGGCATGCGCGATGTGCAGGCGCTGAAGGCGCTCGCCGCCGCCTGGGTGGCCGAGGAGCCCCCGCCGCGCGTCCAGCAGGCCTACGAGGTGCTGCTGGACGTCCGCGGTGAGGTGCGCCGGATCGGTCAGGGCCGCGGGCAGGACCGGCTCCTCCTGCAGGACGGCGAGGCGGTGGCCGCGGCCCTGGGCTACCCGGACTCCGTCGCCGTCTCCCGCGCGGTCGCCGACGCGGGCCGGGTCATCTCCTGGACCTGGGACACCACCTGGTATCGGGTCGCGGCCGCGCAGCGCTCCAACTCCAGGATCGGCGCCGGGCTGCGTCGCCCGGTCCGCCGGCCGCTGGACGAAGGCGTGGTCGAGCAGGACGGGGAGATCCAGCTGGCCCGGGACGCCGATCCGGGGAACGACCCCGGACTCGTCCTGCGTGCGGCCGCCGCCGCGGCGCGCACCGGCATCCCGTTCGGCCGCTACGCCATCGACCGGCTCGCCCAGGAGGCGCCCGCGATGCCCGCGCCGTGGCCCGAGGCCGCGCGCGACGACCTGGTCAGCCTGCTGGCGACCGGTGACCCCGCGATCCGGGTGATGGAGTCCCTCGATCAGGTGGGGCTGCTCGAGCGGCTGATCCCCGAGTGGGCCGCGGTGCGCAGCAGGCCACAGCGCAACCCGTACCACCGCTACACCGTCGACCGGCATCTGCTCGAGGCCGCCGCCCGCGCCGCCGCGCACACCCGGGACGTCGACCGGCCCGACCTGCTCCTGCTCGGCGCGCTGCTGCACGATATCGGCAAGGGGTACCCAGGAGACCACACCGACGCCGGCATCGACGTCGTGCGAGAGCTGGCACCCCGGCTGGGGCTCCCGCCCGAGGACACCGAGATCCTGCTCGCGATGATCCGGCACCATCTCCTGCTGGTCGAGGCCGCGACGAGGCGGGACATCGACGACACCGCCACGATCGAGTCGGTGGCCGCCTCCGCCGGCAGCGTCCGAGTGCTCACCCTGCTGCACCGGCTCACCGAGGCCGACGCCCAGGCGACCGGGCCGACCGCCTGGAACGCCTGGAAGGCCCGGCTCGTCTCCGAGCTCGTCCAACGCGCCACGGCCGTGCTCGACGGCCGCGAGCCGCCCTGCCCGCCCGCGCTGTCCGACCGCCAGATCGCGCTGCTCGCGCTGCCCGGCGACCTCACCGTGCAGGTCAACCCGCTGCCCGACGAGGGCATGTTCGAGATCGTCGTCGTGACGGCCGACGACCGGGTGGGGCTGCTCGCCACCACGGCGGGCGTGCTCGCGCTCAACCGGCTGGACGTCCGACGTGCCTCGGCGCGAAGCTCCGCCGGGCGGTCCCTGCTACAGGCTGCCGTCGCCGCGCCGCACGGCGAGCGGCCCGACCTCCAACGGCTCCAGACGGACCTGCGTGGGGCGATCACGGGCAGCCTCGACCTGACCGCACGTCTCGCCGGCCGCGAACAGGACTATGCATCGAGTCGGCGGCGCAGCACCCCGGCGCCACCCCAGGTGATCTTCGACGATTCCGGCTCCGTGCCGGTGGTCGAGGTCCGGGCGCCCGACCGTGCCGGCGTGCTGCACCGCATCGCCAGGGCGCTGGCCGAGACGGGCCTGGACGTCCGCACCGCGATCGTCGCGACCCTGGGCCTGGACGTGGTCGATGCCTTCTACGTCGAGGATCCTGTCGAGGGCCCGGCCGGCACGCGACCGGCCGCGGTGCTCAGCGGCGAACGGCGCGCCGAGGTGGAGTCCGTCGTCCTGGCAGCCCTGACCGCAGGCGCGGTGGCCGGTGCCAGCGCTGGCGACGGTCCGTGACCGTCCACCTCGATCCCGTCACGTTCGTCGCCGTCCGATACCTGAGGGTGTCCTGATCGGGAGCTGGCGTGGTGCCATCGGGGGAGTGTTGCGCTCCGCACGGGAGGGTCGTGGTCTGGTCCGCTGTGCGGGGCGCTATGCTTGGGACGCACCTTCAAGGAGGCTTCGCCTAGTCCGGTCTATGGCGCCGCACTGCTAATGCGGTTTGGGTCTACAGCCCATCCGGGGTTCAAATCCCCGAGCCTCCGCCCTTGCTGGTCGGGCCCGTTCGCGTCGGACGGGCTTCTGACCAGGTACTTTTCCTTCACTGTCTGGCATCGCACTGTGTGCTGAGGTGTGCTTCCGTGGGCGGCAGTTCGGGTAGAACGTGCATGCCAAGCAGGGCGCGAGGGCCTGGTGCCGAGCGGACGACCAGGAGGCGGCATGGCCAGCACACCCACGAGCACCGTGCCGGCACGGGTCCGGCTTTCCCGCGCACCGGGGTGGCGCATGCCTGACAACGCGGTGAAGGTTGACCGGACCACCCGGTGGGGCAATCCGTTCGATCACCGCCTGCGCGGCAGAGCAGATGCCATCCGGCGGTACACCGCGTGGATCGGCGGAGAGGGGCCGGACGAGATGCCCGCCGGCAAGCGGGTCGGGACGGTCTCTCGAACGTGGGTGCTGGAGCACCTCCCGGAACTCGCCGGCCACCCGCTGGCCTGCTGGTGCCCGCTGGACGAAGCGTGCCACGCCGATGTGCTCACCCGCCTCGCCGCCGAGCGTGAGCGGCCGTAACGAGGGTGAGCGGCCGTAACGAGCGTTAGCGGCAGTAACAGACGCCTGCCTGGCTGACCCCGTCCGGGTTCAGGATGACGTCCAGCGTCGTAGGTCGTCGGGGGTGTCGAGGTCGGTTGGATCGCCTGGGGCCGGCACCTCGTCGAGGAGTTCGGGGTGGGCCGCGAGGAAGCGGCGGGCGCCCTCGTCCGGGCCGGCGAGGGCGATGGCGGCGCGCCACAGGTCGGGTGCCATGACGATCGGGTGGCCGCGGCGCTGCCCGTACCTGGCGACGGTGACCCGCCCGGGTTTCCAGGCGGCGAGGGCCGCGCGGACTGCGGGACCACCGATGCCCGGCGTGTCGACGAGGAGCACGGCGACCGCGTCCGCGGGAGGGCGGCCGGGGGTGTCCGCCTGCTCCAGCGCTAACGCGAGTGAGCTGCGCAGACCCTGCTCGGGGGCGGGATTCACGACCAGTTCGGCGTTCGGCGCGGTGGTTCCGGAGCGGACCACCGCGATGATTCGGTCGCACCCCGCCTCGCCTGCGGCGTTGATCGCCCGGTCCAGGAGGCGAACGCCGCCGACCGTGATTGTGGCCTTCGGCGTGCCCATCCGACTGCCGCTGCCCGCCGCGAGCACGGCCGCGACCAGGTGGGTGGTTCTCGGCTGAGCTGGAAGGTCGGCGTCATGATCAGCCATGTCGGCAGACTAGTGCGCCGTGGCCGGCCACGCTTGCCGTAATCCTCCGGCGCCTGCCCGGGCTCGCACCGGGCTCGCACTGGGCGCCCGCACCTGGGCCCGAACGTCACGTTGCATGATTGCTGCGGGATGTCTCGCGTGAATTCGGGCATTTTGTCGCGGTGCGGCATACGGTCGATGAGCCGGGCACACCTATGGGGTGGCGGGTCTGGTCCCTGGGACTCCACGACGACGAGCTGAGGCGATCTCGATGCGCGACGTGCTCACTGATCTCCGGACCTGGTGGGAGGCTGGGGAGACGTCCGGGCTCGCGACCGTTGTCGGCACCTGGCGGTCCGCGCCTCGCCAGCCGGGCGCGACGATGGCGGTGGGCCCGGACGGTGCCGCGATCGGCAGCGTGTCCGGTGGATGTGTCGAAGGCGCCGTGTACGAGCTCGCCGAGCAGTGCCGTGCGACGTCCGTGCCCGTTCTGCAGCGCTACGGGGTCAGTGACGACGATGCCTTCTCGGTCGGCCTCACCTGCGGTGGGATCATCGACGTCTTCGTGGAGCCGGTGAACCGGCGATCGTTTCCCGAGCTGGGTGATGTGCTCGCCGACGTGCGGGCGGGTCGCCCGGTGGCGGTCGCGACGCTGGTGAGCGGGCCGCCTGGTGCTCCGGTCGGCGCGCATCTGATCGTGCGGCCGGAATCGGTCGAGGGCACGCTCGGTGGCGAGCGGTTCGACGAGGCGGTGCGGGACGACGCCCGGGGCCTGTTGGACCAGGGCGGTACGGGCATCCTGCGGTACGGCCCGCACGGGGAGCGGCGCGGCGATGACGCCGCCGTGTTCGTGTCGTCGTTCGCCCCGAAACCGCGAATGATCGTGTTCGGCGCGATCGATTTCGCCGCGGCGCTGGCCCGGGTCGGGGCCTTCCTCGGTTTCCGGGTGACCGTCTGTGACGCGCGCGCGACCTTCGCGACGAGCAGGCGTTTTCCCGATGCCGACGAGGTGGTCGTCGACTGGCCGCACCGATATCTCGCGGCGACCCCGGTGGACGCGCGCACGGTGGTGTGCGTTCTCACGCATGATCCGAAGTTCGACGTGCCGCTGCTGGAGGTGGCGCTCAACAAGCCGCTCGCCTACCTCGGGGTGATGGGATCCCGGCGGACCCACGAGGACCGGGTTCGACGACTGCGGGAGATCGGTTTCTCCGACGCGGATCTCCGCCGGCTGCACGCGCCGATCGGCCTCGATATCGGTGGCCGTACTCCGGAGGAGACCGCGATCTCCATAGCCGCGGAGATCATCGCCACCCGCCAGGGCGGATCGGGAGGCCAGCTGCGTGCGTTGAGCGGGCCGATCCACCACGAGCAGCACATTCGGGTGGCTCGCTGAGGCGCGTGCAGTGCCGCTGAGCAGGGCAGATCGGGTCGGCCGAGAGCAGGCGTCGGGATTTCTCCTGATTCGGTCACCTGATTCCTGCTAGTCTCCGGCCGTGCTGTTTGCCTTACGATTCGACTTCCGTAATCCGGAGCTAGCCGGGACATCCATGGCCGATCGCTACGCGGCGGCCCTCGACATGGCCGAGTGGGCTGATCAGCTCGGTTGCGTGACGATCGCGGTCTCGGAACATCACGGCTCGTCCGATGGCTATCTGCCCAGCCCGATCCCGATGCTGGCGGCGATGGCGGCCCGGACGAAGAATGTTCGCTTCATGATCGCGGCCCTGGTGGCCCCGTTCTATGACCCGCTGCGGCTGGCCGAGGACATGATTGTTCTCGACAACATCAGCAGAGGCCGCGTGGACCTGGTGGTCGGGGCCGGGTACGTCCGCGAGGAATTCGAGATGTACGACGTCCCGATGAACGAGCGCGGAAAGCGTGTGACCGAGACGGTGCGGACGTTGAAGGCGGCTTTCGGTGGGGAGCCGTTCGAATACCGTGGCCGCACCGTTCATATCACTCCCGCGCCGCATCGGCCGGGTGGTCCGGGGCTGATACTCGGTGGGAACAGCGAGGCGGCGGCGCGGCGGGCGGCGCGCATTGCCGACGGATTCATCCCGGCGGTTCCGGAGGTCTGGGAGTTCTACCGCGACGAGGTGCAGAAGCTCGGGCGGCCGGATCCAGGACCGTGCCCGATCAGCGCGAACAAGGTGGTGGCGCTCGCCGAGGACGCCGAGGACGGCTGGCGACGGATGGCGCCGTTCTTCCTGCACGAGACGAACTCCTACGGTGCCTGGCAGGCGCAGCAGGGCATCGCGTCGCCCTATCACACGAAATCGGGTGTGGAGCAGTTGCGGGTTGAGGGGCAGTACCGGGTGCTGACCCCGGATCAACTTGTCGCCGAGCAGAAGGATGCGCCGTTCCCGTTCGTTCAGTTCCATCCGATGTGCGGTGGGATGCCACCGGAGGTCGCCTGGTCGAGCCTCCGGCTCTTCGAGCACGAAGTTCTACCCAGGTTCGCCTGACGTTTCTGCGACCCGGCCGGTGCCCCTGAGGCTGGGGCCGGGCCCGCCTTCGGTCGTGGGCTCGGCTTCGCCCTCGGGCTCGGGCGGGGTAGCCCCGGACTCGGCGGGGTGCCCCTGGGCCCGGCTGGCGCTGACGGCGCGGCGCCGACGGTGCCAGCCGCCCGGGTGCCACCCGGGCTCACCGCGCCGGCTGCGCCGCATGCCCTGCTGGCTCACGGGGACGGGCTTGAGGGATGCACCCGGACGACCCGGAAGTCGACTCCCACGATTCGCCCGTACATCTCCGCCGACATCGGCCCGGGAAAGGTGCCCACGACGGACGTGGGAGAGCCTGAGGTGTCCACGAACACGACCGCGTAGGCGGTCGGCGCCAACCACTTCCTCCCCATTACCGCCTGGGCGTGCCGCCAGCTTTCCTCCGACGGAGGGTGAAGTGGGCTCGGCGTGGTCATGTTCGCCCCGCCCCGCCCAGGAAAGGTCTAATTTCGCTAGAGGAATACGGGGGGTTTCCGCTGATGTCGTCGGCGTGCCGGTTGCTCTTCGCCATGTCGATGCTCCGGTCAAGGTGCGGTGACTGCTGGATCGCATCCTCCTTCCGCTTGCACCGACGGTCCCTGAAGACGGACCACAAGGGGAGGGTGTGAGAGTCGTCATACTGCAGTCATGGGGAAGAAGCGACACAGAGCCACCGGCACGCCGAATAAGGGTCATCGGGCAGAACCGGGTCGCATGGCACGATCAGAATGGGAGATCAGCGCACGAACGTCCGTGGACCGGGGGAGTGGTGTTTCGAATGCAGGGGTGTGAAAACAGTCAGACCGGTTGGACACGGCCGACCGCGGGCCAGAACCGGGGGTCCCGGGTGGACGATGTACGGGACATGCAACCCTGTCTCGCCAGTCTGCTGGGCGCCATCGTCCAGTACAGGAAGGCCGCCGGGCTCAGTCAGGCCCAGCTCGCCAACCGGGTGCGGTACCAACCGAGCTATCTCTCGAAGGCCGAACGTGGCCTGTTGGGCGTTCCGTCGCAGTCGCTCATCACCGCTATCGACGCGGAGCTGAACGCCGGCGGCACGCTCGTCGAGCTACGGCGCCACGCGTGGCTCGAGGACAAGGGAGGCCAGGCTGGCGTCACGTGGAGGGAGGTTCCGCAGGAGGTGGACATCACGAATCGTCGACAGCTCATCGTCGGAGGCGGCGCGGCGGCGGTCGCGCCCGCGATGGTCGCGCCCGTAGCCGTCGGGTCGGCGGCCGTCGCGTCGGCGACGATGGAGAACGCACCGGTGCCCGCCGCGTCGCGGGCCGCGCTGGCCGGCATACCGGGCCAGGTCCGCGGTGACCTCGCCGGCCGTTGGTGGACGTCCTGGCAGACCTTCCGGGACGGTGAGGAGATCCACTCCTCGCAGGAGGTCAACGTCGACCAGGCCGGCGACCACCTCACCATCGCGGCGATCTCGCGCGGCCTGGCGCTGGAGGAGGGCGGCTACCTGTGGTCGGGGGAGCTCCGCGTCTTCGACAACGAGATCGTCATGGGCTGGTACATGGCGATCGACGGTCCGGTGCGGTCGAAGGGAACGCTGTTCATGTCGCTGCATCCGCACGGAGACCGACTGACGGGCCGCTGGGTGGGGCTCAGCTACGACGGCCTCTTCATCGAGGGTTGGGGAGCGATGGCGCGGTCAGAACAGGTCACGATCGCGCTGATCGAGCGGCTGAAGAAGCAGCACCCGCGCGGGGTCTGAGACGCCGTGGCAGCCCGGCAGGCGGGACCACGGTGAGGCGGTCGTCGGCCACTGAGCAGGGAGCCGGGCCGCCATCACCGAGGTCGACCGCCACCCCTGCCGGGCGGGTGGTTCAGCGGGTCGCGCGAATCGACTCTCGCAACGAGCTCAGCGTCGCCGCGATCGCCGTCGGCTCGTAACCGCAGTGCGCCATGCAGTTCGCGCAACGCGGGTCGCGGCCGCGGCCATACGACTCCCAGTCGGTGGTGTCCAGCAGTTCCTGGTAGGTCTTGGCGTAGCCGTCGCCCATCAGATAACAGGGCTTCTGCCAGCCATACAGCGAGTAGGACGGAATCCCCCAGGCGGTGCAGGGGAAGTCCACCTTGCCTTCGAGGAAGTCCAGGAACATCGGCGAGTGGTTGATCCGCCAGCGGTTGCGCCGGCCCTCGGCGAAGGCCTTGCGGAAGAGCTCCTGGGTCTCCTTGATTCCGAGGAACTTGTCCTGCTCGGGGGCCTTCTCATACGCGTACGCGGGCGAGAGCATCATCCCGTCGACATTGAGGTCGTTGTTCAGGAAGTCCAGGACCTCGATAACGGTCTGCGGGGTGTCAGTGTTGAAGAACGTCGTGTTGGTCGTCACCCGGAAGCCGCGGCGCTGGGCCTCCTTGATGGCGTCCACGGCCTGCGCGAACACGCCCTGCTTCGCGACAGACTCGTCGTGGCGCTCCTCAAGCCCGTCGATGTGCACCGCAAGAGACAGGTACGGCGACGGCTTCAGCTTGTCGATCTTGCGGGGCAGCAGCAGCGCATTCGTGCAGAGGTAGATGAACTTCTTGCGCTTGACCAGGCCTTCCACGATCTGCTCGATCTGCGGGTGCATGAGTGGCTCACCGCCCGCCAGGCAGACGACGGGCGCGCCGCACTCGTCGGCGGCGGCCAGCGCCTGGTCCACCGGCATCCGCTGCCGGAGGACGTCCGCCGGGTGCTGGATCTTTCCGCAGCCCTCGCAGGAGAGGTTGCACGCGAAAAGAGGCTCCAGCTCCAAAGTGATCGGGAACTTGTCCCGACGTGCGATCTTCTGCTTCAGCAGATAGGCACCGATCTTGATCGCCTGACGCCGCGGAATGCTCATTTTCACCCTTCCGGTGGTGATCTATGTTCGCCTGGTGAGTGGAGTGATCCTTTTCCGTTGTCGGCTCTGACCTGCCGCGACAGCGCCCGACGGATGCGAGATGGAAAAGGATCATCGGCGATGCCTTACCGCTCCTGTCAGTCTAGGTAGGCACCTAATCTAATTCCCAGGAAAATTCTTCATTGAGATCTACTTAACCGGCTGGTGCGAGATCGTACTTCGTCGGTTCTGTTGTCCAGCAACTGCCGCGTGCCGGGGTGAGACGTGACATCCGGCCACCGGAGCAGGTGTCACGTTCGTATTCCAGCCAGGACCCTGGGCCCGTCGGGCTGCGGCCAGGGCTGTCGTGCGGCCGGTCGTGATACCTGGACCTTCGACCTGCCTGCGCGTGGACCGGTGGAAAGCGGCGGTGCGTCCGGTCGGTATGGGGTCCCCGCGAGGCACGTCGACTGGAACGACCGTAACAAGATCAGCGGAATCTCGTCGCGCCCAATGGTGCCGGGCCATCGGGTGATGGGGCCACCGTGCCATCGGGTAACGAGCGCCGGGCGTGCCGGCAGTCGGTGCCACCGGTCTGAAGTGCCCGCTCAGGAGGGGCGTGGGTCGGACGTGCCGCGGTCATGCTCGACGGCGGAGCCCCGTTGTCCAGCTAGCCAGGCGTTTCGGCGTCGATGACCGGACGGGGGTGCCTGTCAGGGCCGGTCCGGCGGGCGGCAGCTGGCCGCCGGCGTGTATGCAGCCGGCAAGGGCGGTGCCGTGGGGCTGTGGTGTCGTTGTGGCCCCGGCCCCGGCTCTGGCCCCGGTTTCGTGCCTCCCTGGCCCCGGCTGTGGCCGTGACGGCGGTGGGCCGACCGTGACGGACTACGGGAGTGGTCTCGCGCGTGGTCCGAGAAGGCGGTCGCGTTGCGCGGCCCCTGAAAAGCCGGCTGCCGCCGAGGCCATGCCCTCGGTGGGGTGGCCTCGGCGGCAGCCGGTCGTCGAGTGGGACGACGTCACATGTCGAGACGCGACTCGATGGAGCGTAGGCGGTGACGAGCCATCGCAAGGTTGGCCCGGCTCTTGTCGAGCACCAGATAGATGAACAGCCCGCGCCCGGTGTGGCTGCTGAGCAGCCTGATCAGGTGGTACTGCCTGCCGAGGGTGATGAGGATGTCCTCGATGGTGTCCTGCAGGCCCAGATTCTCCATCGTGCGGATCTTCGAGCGGATGACCTCGGTGTTGCCCGCGGCCGCAATCTCCAGGTCGAAGTTATGGATGTTGCTGAGCTTGCCGAGGGTCATTCCACTGGTGAAGTCGACGAGTGCGACTCCGGTGGCACCCTCGATCTCCAGGCATTCCTTCAGCGCGATGTCCACGCTGTTCATGTCGCCTCCCACTTGATCTTTGGTTTCGTCCTTGGCAGGTTCGTCACTGCCTCCGTCGTCTGCGGGATGGTCGTCTTCGGCGAGCCGATCCTCTCGTGCGAACCACCAGGTCCCGAGCCTTCTTCGCATTTCGCCCCACTTGAAAATGGGAGCACTCTCCGGGTCTTCGAGCGCCATGCCGTAGACGCCCTCTCTCCCGGCAATGCCAACTCGCAGGTACCTGCCGACACCATTCCACCAGAATTCAGGTGCATCCGGCCCGTGCAGTTATGGCGTGCATTGCACACTGGTTGGTCGACCAGACAGGTGAGGTATCGCGAGCCTGCATATTGAGAGCGCTGTAGGTTTGCTGCCTTCAATTCCATAACCGCAGGTCAGGGGCGGCGCGGGGTGGTTGAAGCGGTGCCGGCTGTCCGGAGCCGGGCCTGTCGCGGACAGGCCCGGCGGCTGATCAGAGCCGGAAGGAGATGACATCGAGACACCGGAACCGCCGGCACCAGAACTGCCAGACTGCGCAGCCGCCCGGTCAGATGGTGACGGTCCGGGGGGCACATCGGGTGTGCGGCCCGGACCGGTCAGAGCTTGGCGAGCGCGGCAGCGATCGTGTCGACGTTTGAATAGGTTATGCCGATCAATCCGACCTCTTTCCAACGCAGCACGCCGTCCCCGTCGACGACGAACACCGAACGCCGCAGGCCCAGTCCGGGCAGGGCGATGCCGTACTGTTTGACGACCGTGCGCTCGGTGTCGGCCAGGAGCGGGAACCCCAGCGAGTGCGACCGGGCGAATTCCTCGTGGCTGTCGAGCCCCTGCGGGCTGATTCCCCATACCGGTGCCCCGAGACCGCGGAACACCTCGATACCCGCAGTGTAGGAGCACAGCTGCTTCGTGCAGACCGGGGTGTTGTCGCCGGGGTAGAACGCGAGGACGACCGGATGGCCCTTCTCCTGGGAGAGGGTGAAGTCCGACCGGAGCGCCTCTGGGCCGTTGAGCGTCAGGCCGGGAAGAGTGAAGTCGGGAGCCGGTTGGCCGACCGCGGGAGTTGCCATCTGGAGATCACCCTTTCTTTGTGGCCGAGTGTGCTCGTGCCGTCGTCGGACCCGCCTGGGGGGCCGCCGGCAGGCCGACGGGCGGCGGGGGCCCGATGGGTGAGGCGACAACGCTTCGGCCGCCCGGAGCCCGGGCATGGTGGACGTGCGGGAGTGCGGGACCTGCAGGGGATGTGGGAACCGCGCAACGTTCGGGGCCGCGTCCTGGGCGGGCCGCAGGGGAGTTGCGGGATCCACCCGCAAGCTCGACCATCTGACTCCTTCGGTTGCGCTCGGACGTGGTACCCGTGACAAGGCGGTCCGAGCGCCGGTGCCCGTCGTGGGTGACCGTCGAATTATGCCACCACGCCGGTGACGTAAAGCTGATGTCGTCGGCGCCCCTTGATCCCGCACTCCTGGTGGTGGCCCGGCAAGCTGTGTCGCCGGCATTCTCCCGGTGTGCCGAGTCGCGATGCTCGCCAGGGTCTGCCATTGTGCCCATGTTGTGGGACCAAAGGCCCGGTCGGTGCGGCAATAGCCCCGAACCAATCCGGCCCGGCCCGTGCGTCGCGGCGCGGCTGGGAGAATCCGGAGCGGAACTCCACAGCGGCCCGGAATAGATCTCGGAACCGATCTACCGGATTCAGTGGAGCTGTGTCAGATCTTCCGGGTGCTGTGGGCGGATTCACGGGTGCCGCGTCCGCCTGTTCCCGGGGTCGTAGTCATGGATGCAGGCGGGAAACGCCGGCGGCCCGTGCTTCGAATCGTGCGCTCTGGCGCAGAACAGATGTCGATCCGACGCTCCTGTCGGGGCGCAGCGGCACGGAATGGCGCGGAACAGGTCCACTGTTCACGCTGGCGCAGCCGGCCCGGTGCGGCAGCGGGGGATTGGTTCCCGGTTAACAGAGAAAAGCTCCTGCCCAGGCGGTGGGCAGGAGCGACAGAGGGCGCTGTCCGGCAGCGTGCCGGACGGGCCCAGGGCGGGAGCGGCGCTTGGCGTCGGCCGCACCCTGGGCCAGATCTGGTCGCCGTCGGTAGCAGTCCTCAGAGCGCCGCCGGCGCCGGAGCGCCACCGCTGCGGGCCAGCAACGCCTCGAGGTCGTAGCCGTACCACCGGCGCATCGGCTCCGGCGAGGTCGTCCGGCCCCACTCGTACATCCGGCGCTGCGCTTCGAACGAGCCGTCATGCCACCGGCGCAGGACGTCCCCGAGCCGTAGCGGACTCGGCAGGAAGTCCGCCGAGCCGAGCAGCGTGGCG
The DNA here is from genome assembly GCF_001536285.1 of Parafrankia irregularis. Lineage (NCBI taxonomy): Bacteria > Bacillati > Actinomycetota > Actinomycetes > Frankiales > Frankiaceae > Parafrankia > Parafrankia irregularis. The sequence goes on from NZ_FAOZ01000002.1 coordinate 186,580, forward strand.
AGCTGCTCCACCGCCGCCCCCGGTGTCGTCCGGTTCTGCTCGACGTCCTCCATGACCAGGCCGAGCCGGCGGAACAGGTCCTGGAACTCCGGCAGGTCGGGGCAGAAGGTGCCGGGGAAGGGGGCGTCGAACAGCCGGTCGAACAGCGCCGGGTCGCCGCTCTCCTCATAGGCGAAGTAGGTGCCGACGATGCGGGCGATCCCGAGGTTCCAGCCCATGAACCAGACCTTCGACCAGGCCCGCCACAGATCGAAGTCGCGGAAGGAGGTGTAGGAGCCGGCTACCAGCTGGTCGTTCACGTCGAGGATGGTCTGGTTGAGCTGGTCGACGGAGGCGAAGCGCTCGGCCGAGAGGTCGTCGTCGGCGAGGGCCTCCATGAGCAGCGGCGCGAACGAGTAGATCACCTGCATCGTGTTCGCCATGCCTCGGGAGAACAGGGCGTCGATGGCACCGGCGGCGTGGCTCATCATGGCCCAGCGATCGCCGACGGTGCGGGTGCTGGAGTACTGGGTGCGCCCGGTGGAGACCCACTCCCAGGTCGGCCGCGCGTGCTCGAACTGGCGGGCGACGCTGGGGAAGCGGTCGAGGAATGCCTGCCACTCCTCGGTCGCGCCGACTCCGGGCTGCTTCGGGAACCGGCGTGTGTCGAGGTTGAGCCCGACGCTGCACAACGGGTTGGTGGCGCCTTCGTGGTTGTCGAACGGGATCACCCACATCCAGCCACCGTCGAACAGGTGGTGCAGCGTGCCCTGATACCAGGGCGTCGGCTGACCGCTCGGCCGGGTGACGTGATCGAACGGGGTGACGCCGACCATGTGGGTGAACAGCGTCCGTGAGTGGCTCCGGAAGCGGCAGGGATCCTCGCGCAGGCCGTACTGGTTCGCGAGCACGGAGTTGCGCCCGGACGCGTCGACGACGTAGCGGACCCGCAGCTGTTCTCCGGCCCTGGTGTGCAGGATCGCCGCGCTGTCGGTGATCTCCACGCGATCGACGAAGGTCCGCTGCCGAGGATGCGCACCGTGCCGCACCGCGGAGTAGAAGAGGTAGGAGTCGATGTCCTGGCGGTGCATGTGCATCTCGGGGCCGTTCGGGAACTCCGAAACGCTACACTGCGTCACCTCCTCCGGGTTCTGGATCTCCCCCTCCCGGTGGTAGACGAAGCCGAAGTTTCGTTTCACTCCGCAGGCGGAGGAGACGTGCCGACGGACTCCCTCGAAGCTGCTGACGTGGCCGAGTTCCGGGACGTCGAACCGTTTGGCCAGGAGTTTCAGCAGATAGGTCGTCTCTCCGATCGTCGATTCCCCCAGCGCGAATCTCGGGTGTGTGCCGCTGTCGATGAGTACCACGCTGTGACCATGGCGGGCGAGGATGTTGGCCAGTGTTGAGCCGGCGATGCCGCTGCCGAGAATGGCGACCGAATAGTCGTACTCACTCATTGCGTTGCTCCCTGGACGCAGCTATCCGGAGACGATTGACGGATCTTGTCGCGCCCGTGGGCGCCCGAGACCCTCAGGCCTCGTCCTAATCGCGTACTGAACCACTTATCCGTCCGTTGGTCTAGATAAATGAGAAATCAATACGAAGTGGACGTTGCATTGTGGTGTTTGGCAGGGATTGATCTAACTTAGGTGTTTGGCCTGATCTGTCCGTATGGTCTTATTGGGGTGCTTTGTTGGTCTGGATCCTGTCACCTGGTCTTGTGTCACGGATGTTGACTTCCTCGGTGAGCTCGGCTCGGCCGCGGCGCGGGGTGGGAAGCTGGGGGCATGGATCCGGTGACCCTGGCGGTGTTGTCGAGTGCGGTGGGCGGCATCGCGCAGGAGATGGGGACGCTGCTGGTCCGCAGTGCCTACTCGTCCAACATCAAGGAGCGGCGGGACTGCTCGGCGGCGCTCTTCGACGCCCGCGGGCGGATGATCGCGCAGGCCGCTCACGTGCCCGTCCATCTCGGCGCGATGTACGAGTCCGTGCGGGTGGTCACCGAGCGTGGGCCGGAGCCCGGTGACGTGTGGGTGCTCAACGACCCGTTCTCCGGCGGCAACCATCTGCCGGATGTGACTCTGGTATCCCCGTTGCTGCTCGGTGACGAGGTCGTCGGCTATGCCGCCACCCGCGCCCACCACTCGGACATGGGCGGGATGCGCCCGGGCTCCATGCCCGCCGACTCGACCGAGATCTTCGCGGAAGGCCTGATCATCCCGCCGATCCGTCTCGTCCGAGCCGGTCAGTGGCAGACGGACGTGCTCGATCTCATCTGCGCCAACTCGCGGACGCCTGATCTTCGGCGCGGTGACCTGCGCGCGCAGGCGGCGGCGGCCGGCTGGCCTGGCGCAGACCCGGCTCACCGAGCTCTCTCACCGGCACGGCGGGTCGGTGGTGCTGGAGTCGTTCGCCGAGGTGCTCCGCTACGGCGAGCGGCGCAGCCGGGCGGTGATCGCGAGTCTGCCCGACGGCGTGTACCGGGTGGAGAGCGAGCTGGAGGGCGACGGAGTCGACGACCGGGACATCGCGCTGCGGGTCGCGGTCGTCATCGCGGGCGACAGCATGACGGTGGACTTCAGCGGAACCTCCCCGGCGGTTCGCGGCAACGTCAACTGCCCACGTGCCGTCACCCGCTCGGCCTGCTGCTTCGCGCTGCGGGTGCTGTTGCCCGAGGACGTCCCGACCGGTGACGGCACCTACGCCCCGCTGACCGTGGTGACCGAGCCCGGCTCGCTGGTGGACGCGCGGCGGCCTTCCGCCGTCGTGGCCGGCAACGTCGAGACGTCGCAGCGGATCGCCGACACCGTGCTCGCGGCCCTGCGACTGGCGACCGGGGCGGATGCAGGTTCGGTCGGAGTGTCGGATGCGGCCGGGGCGTCGGAGTCGGAGGCACTGCGCTCGGAGATCTCCGAGACCGTCGAGATCTCCGAGGCCGCCGTGCTGCCGGCCCCCGGGCAGGGGACGATGAACAACCTGGTGATCGGCGGAGCCACCTGGACCTACTACGAGACGCTGGGCGGCGGCCAGGGTGCGTCCGCCCGGGGGCCGGGCCCGTCCGGAGTGCACGTGGGGATGACGAACACCCTCAACACCCCGATCGAGGCGCTCGAACTGGAGTACCCGCTACGGGTGGAGCGTTACGAGCTGGCCGACGGAACCGGTGGGCGCGGTCGGCATGCCGGGGGCGCGGGGCTCGTGCGCTCGGTGCGGGTCCTGGAACCGGCGACGCTGTCGGTGCTGAGTGATCGGCGGCGGCATGCGCCGGGTGGGATCGCCGGCGGGGAACCGGGTGCGGTCGGCCACAACGACGTCGACGGGGTTCCGCTCCCGCCCAAGGCGAGCCGGCAGCTTCCAGCCGGCGCGGTGGTCACTCTCCGTACTCCTGGTGGCGGTGGATGGGGCCCGCCGCCGTCAGGTGACGGTGCTGTGGATGGTGTCGCCGGTGGTACCGGCGGCGGCGGTCGCGGTGGCGTCAACGGCCATGTCGTCACCGGAAGTGACGACACTGACCTGGACGAAGCGGACGGAGCGCCAGTTGACGAGCACCCGCTGCCCGCCGACGAGGTGTAGCTGCTCGACTTCGCAGCGGAACACGGCCTGCGCGACGCGCCGCCGGAGTTCCTCGGGGTCGACCTCGTCACGCAGAGTGTAGGTCTGATCGTCAATCGTTATCTGAACTGCCACGCGCCCACCTTCGCACACGTGTTCGACTACGGCAACGTGTCATCTAGCAAACGATGAGCCAAAGGTGTGATCGGCGGATCCACGCAATCGGCTGCGAAATCGGCACTCGGCGTTCACGATCGAGATGGGAAAGGCAGTGGCCCGACCGGGACACCAGGCACCGGGAGGCACGGATGGAAGCCGAGTTCGGTGTCGGCACGGCGATGGCCGGGTGGGCCGATCCGGGCGAACCAGGCCGCGCTCCGCGCTCGCCCCTGGCCAGAGCCTTCGACGGAGCGTTACTGACCGTCGGGGCCAGTGCCGAGGCGGGAGAGCGGGTGGCGGCCTTCGTCGATCTCGTCCGGCGCTACCGGGAACCCGGCCGCCACTACCACACGCTGCGTCACATAGCGGAGACCACCGCGGCCTTCCACCTGCTGATCGCCGCCGATCGTGCGGAGGCCGCCGGGGTCGATCCGGCGGTCTGCCTGCTCGCGGTGCACTTCCACGATGCCGTGTACGACTCGCGCGCCCGCGACAACGAGCGACTGTCAGCCGATCTGGCCGCTGAGGTCCTCGGCGGCCTCGGCTGCCCGGCCGGGGTGATCGCCGACGTGCGCCGGCTGGTGGAGGCCACTGCGGGCCACGGTTCGCGTTCGGTCGACGAGGCGTTCGTGAACGACGCCGACCTGCGGGTGCTGGCCCGCCCCGCGCAGTCCTACGACCACTATGTCCGCCGGGTGCGGCTGGAGTACTCCTGGGCTGGCGGCGACGCCTGGGCCGCCGGCCGTGGTGCCGTGCTGCGGCACCTGCTGGACGGGCCGATCTACGCGACGGCCTGGGCCCGCCGGCACTGGGAACCGGCCGCCCGGGCCAACCTCAACCGCGAGCTTTCGGCGCTGTCCCTGACCTGAGACGGATCCGTCCGACCGGGCGTCCGACGGGATCTCTGACGGCGTGCCCGAGGCGAAGGGCAGCCAGACCGTGGCCGCGGTCGAGCGGGCCGCCGACATCCTGCTGCACTTCACCAGGGCCCGGTCGGCGAGCCTGGGCATCACCGACATCGCCTCCGAGATGGGCCTGTCCAAGGCGGCGGTGCACCGGGTGCTCGCGTCGCTGCGCTCCCGGGATCTCATCGCGTTCGACGAGAAGACCCGCCGCTACTCGCTCGGGCCGACGGCCCTGGTGCTCGGCCTCGGGGCGGCCCGAACCGGGATTCCCGCCTGCCCGTGGTCGTGCCGCGGCGGTGCTGCCGCAGGGGTCGTTGCTGTTGTCGCGGGGGTGTTGTCGCGCGCTTCGGGCGTGGGCACTGACACATCGGGTGCTGCTGTCCGGCGACTTTCCGGCGGCGGATCCGACTGTTACGAGTTTGGAACGCAATTTCGACTGATGGAACGGAGTAGCAATGGGGCCGCTCTCGGACCTGACCGTTCTGGACTGCTCGACGCTGTTCGCCGGTCCGCTCGCGGCGACGGTGCTTGGCGACTTCGGCGCCGAGGTCATCAAGATCGAGCATCCCGAGAAGGGCGACCCGAGCCGTACCCACGGGCACTCGAAGAACGGTGTGGGCCTGTGGTGGAAGATGCTCGGGCGCAACAAGCGCGCGGTCACGCTCAACCTGGGCCGCCCGGAAGGCGCGGAGATCCTCCGTGGCCTGGTGGCCGGCGCCGACGTGCTGATCGAGAACTTCCGCCCCGGCACCCTGGAACGCTGGGGGCTGGGGCCGGACGTCCTGCACGAGATCAACCCGCGGCTCGTGATCGCCCGGGTCACCGGCTTCGGCCAGTTCGGCCCGTACGCCCGTCGGCCCGGCTTCGGCACGCTCGCCGAGTCGATGAGCGGCTTCGCCGCGATGACGGGTGAGCCGGACGGGCCGCCGACCCTGCCCCCCTTCGGCCTCGCCGACGGGATCGCCGCCCTGACCTGCTACGGCGCGATCCTCACCGCGTTGCACAGCCGGGCGTCCACCGGAGTCGGCCAGGTCATCGACCTCGCGATCATCGAGCCGCTGGTCACCCTGCTCGGCCCGCAGCCGACCGTCTACGACCAGCTCGGCCTGATCCACGAGCGGACCGGCAACCGGTCCGTCAACAACGCGCCGCGCAACACCTACCGCACCGCCGACGGTCGCTGGGTGGCCGTGTCGACCTCGGCGCAGACCATCGCCGAGCGGGTGATGCGGCTGGTCGGGCGCCCCGAGGTGATCGACGAGCCCTGGTTCGCGACCGGGGCGGGGCGGGCACAGCACGCCGAGGAGCTCGACGCGGCCGTCGGCGGGTGGATCGCCCAGCGCAGCCTCGGCGAGGTGAGCGCGGCCTTCACCGAGGCGCAGGCCGCCGTCGCCCCGATCTACGACGTCACCGACGTGCTCGGGGACCCGCAGTACCAGGCGCTCGACACCATCACGACGGTCGACGACCCGGATCTCGGTCCGCTGAAGATGCAGAACCTGTTGTTCCGGCTCTCCACCACCCCCGGCGAGATCCGCTGGACCGGCCGGGCGGTCGGAGCCGACACCGCGGACGTGCTGGCCGAACGGCTGGGCATGTCCGCCGACGAGATCGCCAAACTGCGGGAAGAAGGTGTTCTGTGAGCGTGGTCGATCTCGCCTCGGCGACGGTGCCACGCCGGCGGGCCCTCGCGGAGAAGATCACGGTGGTGCCCGACACGATGTGCACCGCGGAGTTCCCACTGGCTTTGCCCGCGTATCGACCCGACAGCGGTCACGACTGCTCGTCGGTCACGGCTGCCCTGTGCCGTGGCCGCTGCCGGGGCTTCTGCTGGGGTCGCTCAGGGCGAGGTGCGTGGCGAGGACGCGGCGCGCGCCGCGGATGACCGCCTCGTCGACCATGCTGCCGTCGCTGGCCGCCGCCGCGCCGCCGGCCGCCTCGAACCGTTCGATGAGCACACGCGCGCGCCGCACCTGCTCGGCGCCCGGCGTGAAGACCTCGTTCACGACCGGGATCTGGGCCGGATGAATGCAGGCCCGCCCCAGGAATCCGAGCCGGCGCAGCCGGTCGGTGGACGTCCGCAGGCCGTCGGGGTCGTTGTAGACGACCGAGACCGGCGCGACGGGCGGCATGATGCCGGCCACCGCGCTTGCGAGGACGATCTGACTGCGCACCCCGAGCAGCTCCGACTCGTCCGGGCCGAGCTCGACGCCGAGGCAGGCGCGCAGGTCGGCCTCGCCGATCTGCAGATGGCGCACCCGGGGCGCGGCAGCGATCTGCGCCGCGCGGGTGATCGCGGCCGGTGTCTCCAGCAGCGGCGCGACCGCCGCCGTGGAACCGGCCCGGGTGAGCTCGGCGTCGACGGCCGCGACCTCTTCGGCGTGGTCGGTCTTGGCGAGGCAGAGGCCGTCGAGGTTCGGGGCGTCGGCGAGCGCGGCGACATCGCGGGCGCGCAGGCTGCCGGGGTTCACCCGCACCCAGATCCGCGGGCGGTCGGGTCGCCGGGCTGCTGCGGTGCCGCCGGGAGCTGTGCCGCCGGGAGCTGTGCCGCCGGGAGCTGTACCGCCGGCTGCTGTGCCGCTGCGAGCCGTGCCGCGGGCTGCTGTGCCGCCGGCCGTCGGGCCGCCGGCGGGCAGGTCCGGGAGGGTATGCAGCCAGTCGCGGACGAGCGCGCGGGCGGCGTCCTTGCCGCTGGGCGGGACGGCGTCCTCGAGATCGACGATGAGCGCGTCGGCGCCGCGGTCGAGCGCCTTCGCCAGCTTCGTGGCATCGCTGCCCGGTACGTAGAGCCAGCTTCTGATCGACATACGGACGTTCCACTCTGCGTGACGCCGTTCCGAACTCATGCTCTCACGGGGGGCGGGACCTGGTCGGGGTGGCGACAGGCACATGGGCCGGGGCTGGCCTGGCGGTGCGAGTGGGGGAGGATCCATCCCTGGATGGAAGATATGAAACATCGTTCCATCTAGAGGAACGTTTGGGAGTCATCGGCGAGCCGACCGGCGAGTACGTGGCCCGCGGCTGAGTCGCGCCGCACCCGACGGCTGTCTCGTCGAGCGGAGTGGTTGTCCGTCGAGCGGTGCGGCCGGCCCGTCGTGCCGTGCGGTTGCGCTGTCAGGCGGTGCGGTTGGTCGGTGGCGGGGCGCCGGGAAGGTTCCCCGCCACCGGCCGGCGGGGCCAGCCACGCAGCAGGCCTGGCCATTTCCTGAGCAGGAGGGCGAGGGCGACGCTGCCCAGTACCGCCGTGCTCAGACACGGTCCGGTGGCGAACTCGGACGGGTCCGGTTCGAGGCCCGGCCAGCTCAGCCCGAACATCAGCAGAGAACAGACCGCACCGGTCCCGCTGGTCAGCAGCGGGAACCGGCGTGCCCCGGGCAGACCGAGCAGAGCAAGCCCGGCCGCCAGGAAACCGAGGATCGCTGCCGCGAGCAGCACCCCGCCGACGGTCCTGATCGCCATGGGAGGAAGCCAGCTCGGCTCCCAGGACCACGATGTGCCGTTCCAGCGAAGCCGGGCATCACTGCCGGGTGCCCCAAGCGGGGCGCCCGGCCAGACCAGCAGATGCACAAGACCGTGTGTCATGAGGATGAACCCAGCCGCCCAACGCACCCCCCGGCTCACCGAAGTCCCCGGAGGATGTCCCGGCCTTCAGGCTGGGGAGGAATCCGGTTTCCCGCCCAGTGGGGCGGGGACCGCCGGTTCGGCGGGATCGGCGTTGCGGACGGCGTACCCGGTGGCGGAACTGTCTGGACACGGGGAGACACCGGTTTCCTGGCAGGCATGTGGACATCCCTTCGTAGGGTTTGTGTGTCCCGTTTCCGGCTTTGTCTGTCTGCCGAGCAGGCGGTCGCGCTGGACGAGCACCGTGGGCATGCCCGTTCTGTGGAACAGGTGGCGTGGGGTCGCGTGAGAGCCAAGCGCGGTTCCGGGTGTGGCCTGTGGGCTTCGGGGCAACGCGGGTGTGAACGCTGCTGCGAACATCGCCGCGGGGCGCGCGGTGACTGCGCGGGGAGGGGCCGGGTTGCCGGTGCCGGCGAACCGCGAACCTCAACGACGCGAACCAGTTTTCGTGCGGTTGGAGTCCTCCGCGTTCATGTGGAAGAGGAGGTCAATGGAGGGTCACCTCGTCGTCGGTGTCCGGTCCGGCGTCCACCAGGGGGAGCCAGCTCGCACCGGGTGAACGTTCCGTGCGTCGCGCCCAGTCCGGTACCCGGGCCCATCCGCCGGTGTCGGTGCTGGTGCCGGCGCGGATGCGGGCGTGCGGGGCCGTCACCGCGGAGCCGGAGCGGCCCGGCGGCGAGGTCGGCGCCTCGTTGATCCCTGCCAGGGGCCCAGACCCGGTGGCGGCGGCAAGAACCGTCGCGGCCAGGACCGGATCCAGATCCGCCGGCACCGACCGTAGATCGAGCAGGCAGCAGCCCTGCTCCACCCGTCCCAGCACGGCCGGCCGGCCCTGGCGCAGCAGCGCGGCGAGGCTCGCGTCGAGGGCGACGGCCGCGCTTGGCAGCCCGTCCTTCCAACCATCCGCCCCGTATTCCGGCGAACCGTTGTGGCCACCATGCCCACCGTGGGCCAGGCGGCCGCCGTGGCCGCCGTGGCCGCCTGGCGCGCCGGGGCCGATCGATGCGGGTCCGCCGGCATCCGCGTCCGCATCCCGCAGGTCCTTCGGACCCGCCCCGCCCCGCTGCGAGGGCGTGCCCGTTCCGCCTGTCTCGTCGATTCCATCCGAGCTGACCACCGCCCGGCTGCTCACCGCGGACGCCGGGACGCCGGACCTGCGCAGCCAGGCGGCCAGGCGCTCGGCGCGGGTCCGGAGCTCGGCTGGATCCGCGCGCAACGAGCGGCGGACGGGGTTGTCCTCGCCCCGCAGGGTGGCTTCGAGCGCGGCGAGCGTCAGTTTGCCGACCCGCAGCGCCCGGGCCAGCGGATGCCGGCGCATCCGGTCAACCAGATCGCCGCGGCCGAGAACGAGACCGCACTGCGGACCGCCGAGGAGCTTGTCGCCGCAGGTGATGACCAGACTGGCGCCACAGCGTAGCCAGGTGGAGGCGTCGGGTTCGTCGGGCAGCGTCTCGTCGGGTGTCAACAGACCGGATCCGGGATCGCCGACCAGGGGGACTCCGCGTCGGGCGCACAGCTCCGCGAGATCACTGAGCGCCGGCCTCGCCGTCAGCCCGACCACCCGGAAGCTGGGCGGGTGCATCCGGAGCACGAAGCCGGTTCGCGGGCCGATGGCGTCGGCATAGTCGCCCAGGGTGGTTCGGTTCGTCGTGCCCACTTCCCGTAGCCGGGCACCGGTCGCGGCCAGCAGGTCCGGGAGCCGGAAACCGTCCGCGGTCTCGACCAGCTCGCCGCGGCTGATAACGATCTCCCGGTCCGGCGCCAACGCCATGGCGGCGAGCATGACGGCGCCGGCGTTGTTGTTGACCACATGCACGGCGCGGGCCACCGGGACGGCGGCCGCCAGGGCGGTCAGTGCGGCGTTGCCGCGCCGGCCGCGCCGCCCAGACGCCAGATCGAGCTCGACGTCGCAGGTCGCGGCGGCGGCGTCGATCGCGGTGCGGGCCTCGGGGGAGAGCGGCGCTCGGCCGAGTCCGTCGTGCAGCAGGATGCCGGTGGCGTTGATCACCGGGCGGAGGTGTCCGGGCAGCCGGGCTGGGGCCACCAGCGCTGGTCTCGGCTCGGCGTCCTCCAGATAGCCGGTCGGCTGGCTGGCCGTGTGGCCGGCTGGCTGCCCGGGGGAGTGGCCCGTCGGCTGGCTGGCTGCGTGGCCGGCACCCTGGCTCGCGCCGATCGGGTGACCGTCGCTGGCACCCGGCCTGGTGGGCATGGTGAGGAAGCGTGTCGGCTCGACGGACGGTCGACCAGATTCGACGATCACCTTGAGTGATGCTAAGGGGGCAGATCTGTGAAGAATGGGCGGCGCTCCGCAGCGGACCGCGTATGTGTGGCCTTGCTGTCGTCTCGTCTGACCTGGTTCAAAACCTTCACCACGGCTCATCAGGCGGTAATGTTTCCCCCCGAAGGGGAGTAGCCCCGCCGTGGTGACCTGGTAGCCCGATTTCCAGCCCCGGTCCGGCCCGCGCCGCCGTCTGGCGGCTGGTCGCCGGCCGTGCTGGCGTCGGTGCGCTGGGTTGAGCACGGTCCGGCGTGTCGACATACTGGCTCGGATTCCGAGCCCGGCCGCCGGGCCTGACCTTCGTCAGGTGGGCGAGACCTTCGATCTGGCTGTCATGCCGGGTCGAAGGCGGCTCCCGTCCCGGCCCGGCCTCGAGGAGAGGACTACCGGGCCCGTGAATCTCACCGCCGCGTTCGTGACCTTCGGCGTGATCTTTCTGGCCGAACTTCCGGACAAGACGATGGTGGCGAGCCTCGTCCTGGGGAGCCGATTCCGTCCCCTCTACGTCTGGGCCGGAGTAGCCGCGGCCTTCGCCGTGCAGGTCACGCTGGCTGTCGCCGCCGGCAGCGCGATCTCGTTGCTGCCAGGCCGGGCGGTCGACATCGTGGCGGCGCTGCTGTTCGCCCTGGGTGCGGTGCTTGTCCTCAGGGAGGGACGGGAGGAGCCCGACGACGAGGCCGAAGGCGGACCGGCCGAGGGCGGACGGGCCAGTGACGTCGCCGCCGCCGAAGCCGTCGCCGCCGGCAAGTCCGGTTTCCCGCGGGTCGCGGCGACGTCCTTCGTGGTCGTGTTCGTCGCGGAGCTCGGCGATCTCACCCAGTTCTCGACCGCGAACCTCGCTGCCCGCTACTCCGCGCCGGTGGCCGTGTGGATCGGCGCGGTCCTCGCGCTGTGGACGGTGGCAGCCCTGGCCATCGCGGGCGGCCGTAGCCTTCTCCGTGTCCTGTCGGTGCGTCTGATCACCCGGGTGGCCGCCACCGCCTTCGCGGTGCTGGCGGTGATCTCACTGATCGACGCGATCCGAGGCTGACCGAGTCGGCCGGCGCCCAACATCCGCGCAGGCTCCACACCCTGCGGAGCCGGCATCGTGGCCGCCGTCAGAATCGGGCCATGACTCAGCGAACCCGGGCGGGGCGAGGCAGGTCCGATCCCTGGCAACCCGTACGGCCATCCGTGGCCGGAGTATCCCTGCCGGCCGACGGCTCGCCCCGTGGCCCAGGGCAGCCGTGGGTCATCCGTGGAACCATTGAGGACCTGGGGGCGGCGGTCGCCGACGACCCGGAGGCCGACGTTCTGGGCGGCGTCCGGATCGAGTCCGCGGTGCTCGCGTCCACCCGTGTTCTCGGGGGCGAGCTGGCCGGCCTGCACCTGCGCGACGTCCTGGTCGATCAGGCGGTTCTCGCCGGCATTGTGATCGACGGGGGCGGTGGCACGAGGGTCGAGATCACCGGTGGCAGGATCTCCGGGGCGGTGTGGATCCGCGGCGAGTTCCACGACGTCGTCCTGGACGGCGTGCGGGCGGACGACGTCACGCTCCGGTCGTGCACGCTGGGCCGGGCCCGCTTCAGCCGGTGCGACCTGTCGCGTCTGGATCTGACCGGATCCAGGCTCGATCATGTGCGGTTCGAGGAGTGCGACCTCACGGAGGCCGTCTTCACCGATGTCGCGATCAGGGCGGCGTCCTTCCGCGGCTGTCGCTTCGACGGTGCTGCGGGTGTGACCGGCCTCACCAATGCGGAGGTGGATGCCGACAGCCTGCTGACCCTTACCGGGCCGATGGCTGCCGCACTTGGAATATCCGTGGTCTGAACGTTTCGCAGCGATCTGTAAGGCCCGAAAAGTTGGTAGTGCTCGCGAGCGCTGCGTCGGTCGGCTGGCGTTGGGTGGCAGGATCAGAATTCGGAGTGGCTCAATGGCACGACAGTGCAGAAAAAGGGCGAATTAGCCCTGCTGGGAGGGCTCCCGACGGTGCGTGCTTATATCGGTGCGTCGAGCGCGCTTGTGGCTATGTGGGCACGAAGTGTGTCTTAGGTGTCTGATTTAGCGTGTGGCGCCGGGTATTGCCGATGGAGAGCGGAGGGGACGACGAGGAAATGATCACAGAGGAGGGCGGCTGCGGAGCCTGGCAGCGTGTGCCCGAGGACATAGTCGTACGGCTTGATGATGTGCCGGGAGCGGCCTACGAGGTGCCCAGTGAGGTGACCTGCGCGCTGCAGGAGGGCCACCCGGACAACCACATGGCCGTTTTGCAGGGGTGGGGAAGTGAGGAGGTCTGGCTGTCCTGGTCCGCCCCCAGAACGATCACAGCCCCCGGTTGCCGAGTCGACGGGATGACCTGCCTGCTGCCCTCCGGTCATCAAGGCCACCATCATGTGATCATGGCGGACATGGTCGAGGACGAGGGCCCGTACTGGGTCGCCGACCGTGCCGAGCTGGAGGCACGGCGCGCCAGCGTTGCCAGAGGCTGATCCGCACCGTCCGGCGCCGATGCCTGCGCGGCCGGCCCGGCCTGCCTCGCCACCGCCCGGCAGCCGGGGCGGGGCGAGGCGGGCCGGGCGGCAGGACCACGGCCAGGGTGGCCGGACCAGTCGCGTTGCCAGGCCTGCCGTGTGGGCTTGCCTAGGCCGGGCCGGTGATCGCCGGTGTCGCTGTGGGGTCGACGCCTTGACTGGGGGCGTCGTCGAAGACGAGGACGACTTCGGCGTCGGTGCTGAAGTCCCGCAGCCGCGCGCTGGCAGGCACACTGGCCAGCGCATGGCGCAGACCACCTGCCGTCGTGCCTTCGGCGGCCACGATGGTGATCCGTGTGCCGCCTTCGAAGCCCTCGGTGCTCCCGCTGACAGGCAGAGGCGAACGCGCGGGCTCGGCGGGTCCGGTTGTGTCGCTCTCACCGGCCATCGAATTCCATGCGGAGTCGAGTGCCAGCAGATGGTCGACGATGCGGCGGACCTCGTCCGACTCGAGATCGGCGGACGTCGTGGGGCCGGGGTCGGCCGCGGCGATGCGGAGCCGGACCAGCAGCTGGTTCTCGTCCTCGGCCGGCCGTGCTCCACACTCCTCTGGAGCCTGGGCGCGGGCCGGATCCTGATCGGGCGAACGGGCCGTCGCGGCCACGGTGATCGCGGCACCGTCCGCCCGGCCGACGAAGACCGTGATCTCGCGCGGTTCGGTCGTCAGATCTCGCCCGCCGAGATCGCTGCCGACATCCCGTGACGTACCGGGTGAGCCCGGTTGTGCTGGTGTTCCTGGTCGTGACATCGCGCCTTCTCCTCGCGTGGCAGGAATTCGCGGAATAGCTGTTCACCGAGGACGCTCTCACGGTGTTTCTGGTCATAACACCCCGCGAGACGGGGAGTTTCTGGCCGGCCTGTTGGTGCCAATGTGTCGATGAGGTAGATATCGCAGGTTTCGGGTCCGGGGCTTGTCGGGTGACCTGTGGGCCGGGCGAGCGGACAGGACGAAAGCGCGCGGTGAAGCGCGGCGGTGCGGTGGGCTTCGCTGTTCGTCCGCGTCGGCCAAGCGGGTCGGCCAGCCGTACCGCGTCCGGTGGAGCAACGGTGCCATTGCGCCGCGACCCGCAGGAACGGTCACCTTCCGCATCAGGTGTCCACCGCGCCGTCCGGCGAACACGAAGGGCCACCGGTCTTTGAACGGCGAACAGCGGGCGAACAGGGAACAGCAGGAGGACAGGGAACGGCCGGCGAACAGAGCTGGTGAAGCCGGGCCGGTGATGACGTAAAGAGCAGATGCCGGGAAAACCCACCCCTGAACCTGGTGTGAGGCCGATACCCCCGGGGTAGGTGCTGGGCGATCGCGCTTGTCCGGAGCGCGTCGCGCCGCGGGAGGCCAGCTCGGCCGGGCTTCCCGCCTCGCACCATCGTCCGGCCGACCGGAGCCATGGTCCCCAGCGTGCGTGTGGAAGTGACCGGCCGAGATGCCGTCGTGGTGCACCCGGAAGGCGAGATCGACTACTCGTCGCTGGAACCGCTACGGCAGGCACTGCTAGACGCGCGGATCGCCGGTGTCCGCGAGATTGTCGTCGATCTTCGTGAGGTCACGTTCCTGGACTCACAGGGGCTGGCCGTGATCCTCTACGCCCACCAGCGGCAGCGGTCGGCCGGTGGGCGCCTGATCCTGCGCAATCTCAACGAGAACGCCTACCGGCTGCTCTCCGTGACGAATCTGACCACTGTGATCGATGTCGACCACGGCTCGCCGGTGGCGCCGGCCCACTCGCCGGTGGCGCCGGCACAGGGGCAGCCGGCTCGCACCGGTCAGCCGACTCTCGCCGGTCAGCCTCGATCACGCCCCGGGGCGACCCGCTGGTAGGAGACGTCGGCGGTATGGCGATGGAAACCGAGGCGGGTGTAGAGCCGGACGGCGTGATCGTTGTCCTCGTCCACATAGAGCATCACCGTGGCGAGGCCGAGATCCCGCAGATGTCGCAGGCCGGCGATCGTGAGAATCCGGCCCAGGCCCGCGCCGCCCGCCTCAGGCGCGACGCCCACCACGTAGACCTCACCGATCGGTCCGGGCGCCGCCTGCGGGTCCCCGGCGGGCATCGGGTCGGTGGGGTGAACCTTCGTCCAGTGGAAGCCCACCAGCTGACCGTTCCGTTCGGCGAGGAAGAAGCCGGCCGGGTCGAACCATGGTTCCGCCTCGCGGGCGCGCAGGTCGTCCATCGTCCAGCGGCCCTGCTCGGGGTGCGTGGCGAACGCCGCCGAGTTGATCGCGAGCCAGGCCTCCTCGTCCCTGCCCACCTCGAAGGTCCGGAGGGTGAAACCCGGGGGGACGGTCAGGCTCGGCAGGTCGTCGTCCGCCGTGGCCGTTGCGCTGCTGGCCGTTGGGCTGCTGGCCGCGATCAGGGGACGGCGCAGTTGGAGAAGTACCCGCGCCCGTTCGAAGCCGGCACTGCCTGCCAGCGCCGCGGCTGCCGGTGCGTCGCCGTGGGCCCAGATGTTGAGCTGCGACGACCCGGCCACCGCCGCGGACAGTTCCCGCACCAGCGCGCTGCCGACTCCGGCGCGGCGATGATCGGGGTGGACGACCAGCTCGGCCTGCCGCTCCGAGGGGTCCCCGCCCACCGCGGCGAAACCCACGAGCGTCGATCCGTCCCATGCGACCAGGTGGGCCACACCACCGGCGCTCCCGCCCGGCCGCAGGGTGAGGCGCACATCTTCGGAGATCCCGCCGTTGCCGTCGACCTGCTCCGCGCTCGTCAGCAGTTCGGTGATGGCCGCCACGTCAGTCGCGTCGAGGGTGTCGAGCCAGCTCAGCGAGGTCATGTTTCAACGCTAGCCAGTGCGCTGTCGAAACATGCACCGTCAAAGTGAGCTGTCGAAATATGCACTGTCAAAGTGAGCAGTGTCGGCGGGGGCCGGCCGCCGTGCGCGAGTGGAGCCGCCGGGGTGCGAAGGCGTCGATGTCATCAGGTAACCGGCAGGTTACCGGGCCCGTCCTGATGCGTGTCGCCAGCGCAGCGGGTGGGGCCCGCCGATCAGCCGGTGCGTGCACGGCCGGAGCGCGTGTACCGCCGGAGCAGGAGGCCGGGCGCCGGGGAGCGTCGCGGCCGGGCGAAGGCCTCGGACCCCGAACACGCCGGAAGGGCCCGGTAGCCGTTCTCCGGACGGCCACCGGGCCCTTCCCGGTGCGCGCGGTTCTCAGCACGGTTCGCTGTCTGCGCGGTGGAGCTGGTGATGCTGCGCCGGCACCGGTCGTTGAGCGGGCGCCAGCGGTGCGGTGGTACTGGTCGTGCGTCGAGTCGGCGGACCGGTCAGACGCGCTCGGGAGTGCGGATGTCGTCCCGATCCAGGCGGTTGGCGGTGTCGGGCAGCGGCGAGATCGGCGGGGCGACGAACTTGTACCCGACGTGACGGACGGTGCCGATCATCGCCTCGTGCTCGGGGCCGAGCTTCGCGCGCAGCCGGCGGACGTGCACGTCCACCGTCCGGGTGCCGCCGTAGTAGTCGTAGCCCCAGACCTCCTGCAGGAGCTGTGCGCGGGTGAAGACCCGCCCCGGGTGCTGCGCGAGGTACTTCAGCAGCTCGAACTCCTTGAACGTGAGCTCGAGCGGACGGCCCCGCAGCTTGGCGGAGTAGGTGGTCTCGTCGACGGAGAGGTCACCGGACCGGATCACTCCGGCCTCTGCCGTACCGCCCGCGGCCGCGACCCGCCCGATGGCAAGCCGCAGACGAGCCTCCACCTCGGCCGGCCCGGCCGTGTCGAGCACCACATCGTCGACGCCCCAGTCCGCCGAGACCGCGGCGAGGCCACCCTCGGTGACCAGCGCCAGCAGCGGGGTGGTGAGCCCGGTCGTGCGCAGCAGCCGGCACAGGCCCCGCGCGATGACGAGCTCGCGGCGGCCGTCAACGACGATCACATCGACTGGAGGTGCGTCGAGCAGTGCGCTTGCCTCCAACGGCGCCACACGGACGGTGTGGGTGAGGAGGCCAAGGGACGGGAAGGACTCGGCCGACGGACCGGGGGCGTTGGTGAGCAACAGGACGACGCTCAAGACGGCTCCTCCAGGTGCGATGTGTGTTGGGGCAGCGTCGACCCAGGCGATCCTTGTCTCCGGTGTCCTACGTTCCACGACCGTCATGGGCATGAAACGAGTACCGGTCTGCAGGGGAGGATAGCGGAGTGCCCTACTCCGCTCCTACGGTCTATCGACTTCTTCCCACCGCAGACGCTGAGATCCTGGCCACGGAGCTGCTTCATCGTGACCCCGCGGTGACAGGGCGTGACGCCGTCTGCGTGGTCGTCGCCCACGGCTTCTCCGGATCGATCGGGCGGCCCGCGCTGCGTGCTGTAACAGAGGAACTGCGCCGGCACGTGGGTGTGCTGTCCATGGACCTTCGAGGTCACGGCAGGTCGACGGGCACCTGCACCTTCGGGGACCGCGAGGTCCTGGATGTCGACGCGGCCGTGGGTGAGGCACGTCGCATGGGCTACCAGAAGGTGGTCACGATGGGGTGGTCCATGGGTGGCGCCGCCGTTCTGCGGCACGCCGGCCTCGCGATCTCCGGAGAGGTCACACACGGACACCGGCTTCGGTACCGGCCTGATGCAGTCGTCTCGGTCAGCGCGGCGAGCCGGTGGTTCGTCCGCGACACGGCGCCCATGCGGCGCATCCACTGGTTCGCCGAGACGGCGCCCGGGCGGATCGCCGCCCGGGTCGGGCTCGGAGTGCGGATCGCGACGGACCCCTGGCCGGCCGTGCCCGCCTCGCCCGTCGAGGTGATCGGGCGGATCGCGCCAACCCCTGTCCTCATCGTGCACGGTGACCGCGATGCGTACTTCACTGTGGAACATCCACGTGCGCTGGCGGCCGCCGCCGGTGACACCGGGCAGCTGTGGCTCGTGCCCGGTTTCGGGCACGCCGAGGCCGGCGTCGTCCCGGGGCTGGTCGATCGAATCGGGGCACACCTGCCCGATCTGCTCGCCGGTCGCCCGGAGTGGACGCAGTGCGCGCGACGGATGGCGCGGGAGACCGGTCCCGCGCCGACCCGGTGACCGCCGTCCAGGCGCGAACACCCGGGCGACCAGCCGGGCGACTACGGCGACGATTACGGCGAAGCGAGGGATGCGCAGTGGCACGCATCGTGGTCAGGTACTGGGCGGCGGCCCGGGAGGCGGCCGGTGTCGAGCAGGACGAGGTGGACGCGCCGACGCTCGCCGTGGCGCTGGATGACGTCGCGCGCCGCCGCGGCGCCGCCCTCGCCACGGTGTTGGCCCGCTGTGCCTTCCTGATCGACGAGATGCCGGTCGGTCGACGCGACCCGCAGGACGTCAACCTGCGAGAAGGGTCGGTGGTGGAGGTGCTGCCCCCGTTCGCCGGGGGGTGAACACGACGGAAGGACACGTACGTCCACCCAGGGCAGTGGATTCCGGTTCGCTCGCCCGTGGCAGCATGGTGCGGTGCCTGTTCCCGAGCCTGGCTCGTCCGGACTGTCCGGATCTTCGGACGTGGTCCGGCCAGCCGGCGTGGCCGCGCTGCCGGGTGAGGCCGGGCTCGCCACCGCCCTCGCGGGTGCGGGTGCGGTCGGCGCAGGTATCGCGGTGCTGGTCACGGGCGCCGCGTTCGCGGCGATCGCCGGCCCATGGGCGCTCGCGGGTGTGGTCCTCGTGGCACAGATAGCGCTGGCCTGGGCCTGGACGGGGGCCCTGCGCGCCTCCGCGGGAACGATGGTGGTGGTGGCGGGCAGCGCGCTCGCCTGCGATCTCGCCGTGCTCTGGCCGCTCGGTGGCGACAACGCTCACGGCTACGGCGCGCACGGCTACGACGACAACGGCATCGGAACGGTCGCGGGCGTCGTGGGTGTGTCCCTCGGTGTCACGGTCCTCTACCAGCTGGCCCGCCGCCTACGCGGCGGCGCTACGCCGGCACCGGGTGTTTCGGCGGCGGGCGTGCCGGCGGTCGGGGCAACCGGTACGGCCGCAGCCGGCGCCGTCGCGGCCGATCGTGTCCAGCGGGCTGCCGACAGGGTGAGCGGCGACATGACCGCCGCGCTCGGCGGGGCCGGCATCGCCGCCTTCCTCACCGGCTTCCTGGTGTTGCGCGCCGAGGCGGGTGCCGAGCACCCCGCCGACGAGATGGTCATCGCGGGCCTGCTCGGTGTCGGTGCCGCGGTGCTCGTCGGCCGTCTGGTGACGGCACTGCTCGCAGCCACCTTCGCGCGCGGTCCGGGCATGGTCCCGGGCGCCGTGCCGGATCCGGATGCCGTACCGCAGACGGATGCCGTACCGGATTCGGATGCCGTTCCGGGCCTCGGTCGGGCGCGGGTGTGCGCGGTCGTCGGCGCGGTGTCCGCGGCTGCCGCGGGCACCGTGGCGGGGGTGATCTTCGGCGAGTTCACGGGCCTCGGTGTCGCCACCGCCACCGTCCTCGCCGCGGCCGGCGGTGTGGCCGCCGCCTGTGTCGCGTCGGCCGGATTCGGCGGGGCGCTCACCGCACCCCGCCTCGGCCCCGCGGCCGGGATGCTGCTGGACGTGCTGCTCCCGCTGGCATTGGCAGCACCCGTCGTGTACCTCCTCGGTCGTCAGCTTCCCGGATGAGCCGCACCGCGCGGCGGGGCCTGATCGCCTTCAGCGTCACGATTGTCGTGGCGCTGGTCATTCTCGGTGTGCTCGACCGGGTCGCGGCCCGGGTCGTCGCGGATCAGATCGCCACCAGGGCACAGGCCTCGCAGAACCTCGCCGAGCGGCCGACGGTGTCGCTCGGCGGTTTTCCGTTCCTCACCCAGGTCACCGCGGGCAGGTACCGTCACGTGAACATCGAGATCCGCGGTTATGAGCGGGACGGCGTCCGGGTCGACCGGCTCCGCGCGGAACTGGCCGGCGTCCACCTGCCGCTCTCGGACGTCCTGAACCAGGATGTCCAGCAGGTACCGGTCGACCAGGTGAAGGCACAGGTCGACCTCACCTTCGACGACCTCAACGCCTACCTCGCGACGCAGAACCCACCCGCCAGAGTCGCCCCGGCCGGGCAGGGCCTCGAGATCAGCGGAACGGTCGAGGTGCTGGGCTCGCAGTACCCGGTCTCGGGTATCGCCGACATCGGTGTGGCCGCCGACTCGGTCACCTTCACTCCCCGCGACCTCACGGCAGGTCTCGGCGCGGTGATCCCGACCCAGCTGTTGGAACCGCTGCGGGAACTGCTCACCGTCAAGGTGCCGGTCACCGGGCTGCCCTTCAACATGGGGCTGCGGTCCGTGGTGGTGGGTGCCGATCGGCTCACGTTCACAGCGGGCGGTGAGAACGTGCTGCTCGATGCCGACCTGGCGCAGACCGGGGTGCCGGCCGGCTCCTCGGGTCTCTGAGGCGGCGGGCCCGCGCCATGGACCCCGACCTGGGCCCAGCCGTGGATCTGGTCGCGGAGCTCGCCGCGCTCGGCCAGGTGCCCGGTGAGGTCGCGACGCTGCTGCAGTTCTCGACGGCCTTCTGCGCGCCCTGCCGGGCCGCGCGGCGCCAGCTGGCAGACGTCGCGGCGCTCGTGCCCGGCGTGCGGTATGTGGAGATCGACGCGGAGTCCCACCTGGAGCTGGTGCGGCGTCTGGGCATTCGCAGCACCCCGACGGTGGTGATCCTCGACGGGTCGGGCACCGAGGTGCGCCGGGTGACCGGTGCCCCGCCGACGAAGGCGGCGGTGATCGCGACCCTGGCGTCGTTGGTCGAGGTCGCACCCGGAGATCGGGAGCCGGGCCCAGATGGTGCCCCGGTAGATCTTTAGGGTAAGGGTTAACACAGAAGTGACATTCGCTGCTACCGTGACACGAACCATGTGCAGCGTCCTGCTTGTGAAGCGCCGCGCGGTCGACCTGTGCCGCGTGGGCAGCTGCTTGTGTTGCGGTTCCTGACAGCGCGTTGACCTAGTCCGCGCCCGGGTTCCTTGGGCGTACCGAGCGAGCCTCGACCTCGTACCTCCGCCTGCTCCGCTCCGTCTCCGTCCCCTGCTTCGCCTCGGGCCGCGGCCTGCCGCAACGCCACCTCCGGGCACCGTCCCGGATGCCATACCTGTCTCGTCCCCTGTTCCGCAACCGCGAAAGGAACGCGCGCATGAGCCGCGAGAACGCGCTGGTCAACGCGACCTGGGCAGAAGAGCACGCCAGCGACCCCAAGGTCGTGCTCGTGGAGGTCGACGAGGACGTCTCGGCCTACGACAAGGGGCACATCCCCGGCGCCGTCCGGCTCGACTGGAAGTCCGAGCTGCAGGACCCGATCATCCGCGACTTCGTGAACAAGGAGCAGTTCGAGAAGCTCCTGTCCGAGAAGGGCATCGCGAACGACGACACCGTGGTGCTGTACGGCGGCAACAACAACTGGTTCGCCGCCTACGCCTACTGGTACTTCGTCCTGTACGGCCACGCCGACGTCCGCCTGCTCGACGGCGGCCGCAAGAAGTGGGAGCTGGACGGCCGCGAGCTGACCCCCGACGTCACGCCGCGTCCGGCGACCAGCTATACCGCCTCCGAGGCGCGTACCGACATCCGGGCCTTCCGCGACGAGGTCATCACCGCGATCGGCTCGAAGAACCTGGTGGACGTCCGCTCGCCCGACGAGTTCTCCGGTCGCCTGCTCGCCCCGGCGCACCTGCCGCAGGAGCAGTCGCAGCGGGCCGGCCACATCCCGACGGCCAAGAACGTCCCGTGGGCGAAGACCGCGAACGAGGACGGCACCTTCCGGTCGGACGACGAGCTGAAGGCCCTCTACGCCGAGGTCGGGGTTGACCTGACCAAGGACACCATCGCCTACTGCCGGATCGGTGAGCGTTCCGCGCACACCTGGTTCGCCCTGCACGAGCTGCTTGGTCTCGCGAACGTGAAGAACTACGACGGCTCGTGGACCGAGTACGGCTCGCTCGTGGGCGTGCCGATCGAGAAGGGCGCCTGATCATGTGCGGTGCGACCAGTGGTGGACCATCTGTGGAAGGAATTGACGTGGCCAAGGAAACCGTGATCCAGGGAGTCGTGGTCTCCGGCGGTGAGCCGGTTTCGACTGGTTACGCCCGCCTGCTCGACTCCGGTGGCGACTTCACCGCCGAGGTGCCGCTTTCGGCGACCGGCCAGTTCCGCTTCTTCGCGCGTCCTGGCGAGTGGACGGTCCGCGCCCTGGTTCCGGGCGCGACCGGCGAGCGCAAGGTCGTCGCCCGCCAGGGTGAGCCGGTCGACACCCAGGTCGACGTCACGGTCTGAGGCCGGCCATGGTCTGAGGCCGGTGGTGGCCAAGGGCCACGGCCCACGCGGCCACGGCCCACGCGGCCGGTAGATCGCAGGTTCGGCAGCGGCCGGGTTCCGGGAGCACGTTCCCCGGAGCCCGGCCGCTTTTTCGTGTGTGTGTGCGTGTGGGCGTGGGTGCCTGAGTGGGTGATCGCGACCCGGGTCGACTTGCCGTGGTCCCGTCGTCGGGGGTAAAAATATAAGTGTCATGAGCTGACAGTTGTCCGATGGTGGCGTATGTTCGTCCATGACACCACGATCCGGGGGGATCGAGGTTGTCGCGGATGGGGCGCGTGGCATCGGGCGGCGGTAGCAAGGGGCGTAAGGGGGGTGTCGGCGGTGGCTGAGGCGGAGGGCCTGCGCGAACGGAAGAAGCGGCGCACCCGTCAGACGATCATCGAGGTGGCGCACGAGCTGTTTCAGGAGAAGGGCTTCGACAGCGCGACACTCGAGGAGATCGCCGCGGGAGCGGACGTGTCGGTGCGCACCCTGTTCCGGTACTTCACCGGCAAGGAGGCGATCGCGCTCGCACCGTTGGACGAGATGGGCGATCTGACTGTTGCGGCACTGCGCCGCCGGCCCGCCGACGAGCCGCCGCTGACGGCGCTGCGATGCGCGGCCCTCAGCGCCTGGGCGCTGATGTCGCCGGACGGAGGCTCGTTGCGGCGCTACGCCGATCAACTGCTGCCCAGTGACGAGGCCACCCCACTGGCCGGCGCGGTGCTGAGCCGGCTGATCGTCATCGGTGACCGTCTCGCCATGGAGCTTGTCGACAACGAGGTGCTCCTGGTCGGCGGTGGAACCGGAGGCGGCGCCGGCGTCGACGGGTCGGTTGCCGGCACCGTGCCAACCCAGGCGAGCCTTTCGACGGTCACCGAACTGGACGCCCAGATGATTGTCGTCAGCTTTCTCGGTGCCATTCAGGTGGCAATCCGCTCCTGGTGCCGATCGGGCAGTACGGACCTGGTGGAGCTTCTCGCCGTGGTGGAGAAGTGTCTCGATCGGATCTGCCTCAGAACCTGAACCGCCCGTGCTGGCCGCGCCCGGCCAGCACCAGAAAATCATCCGCCGGCCCAGTGGGCCGGCGGAAGCGCGAAATTCAGGCACGCCAGCAAGTGCTTCAAGGTCGGACCAGAGCTGGCGACGCGGTTGCGTTCATCCAGAAGACGCAAGGATTAATCATGTCTGTCTCCCGGGTTTCCGAGGCAATCGGGCACCATATTCCCGAGCAGGTTGTCGATGCTTCCGCCGCGGTACGTGACCAGGCGGAACGCGATGTTCGCGATGTTCGCGACGTTCGTGACGGCGCGGACCGGCTGGCCGGCGCGCTGCGCCGGGCCACCCAGCACCTGCTGTCCCTGCAGGACAGCACCGGTTGGTGGAAGTTCGACCTGGAGAGCAACACCACCATGGATGCCGAGGACCTGCTGCTGCGCGAGTTCCTCGGAATTCGTACGGAGTCCCTCACGGCGGCCTCCGCGAAGTTCATTCGTTCCCGCCAGCTGGCGGACGGCTCCTGGCCGCAGTACTTCGGTGGACCGGGTGAACTGTCCATCACGGTCGAGTCCTACATAGCCCTTCGGCTGGCTGGTGACGAACCGTCGGCCCCACATATGGAACGTGCTGCGTCCTGGATCCGGGAGAACGGCGGAGTTCCCGCCACCCGGGTGTTCACCAGAATCTGGATGGCTCTTTTCGGCTGGTGGCGCTGGGAGGATCTGCCCGTGCTGCCACCCGAGATCATGCTGCTGCCCCACCAGGCCCCGCTGAGCATCTACTCGTTCGGATCCTGGGCTCGGCAGACCATTGTTCCCCTTACCATCGTCTTCGCGCTCCGTCCGGTCCGTCCGGCACCTTTCGGCCTGGAGGAGCTGTCGGTCGACGATCCGGATGGTTCCGGTTCCACGACGTCGGTGGCCGCTGGAACCGGCGCCGGTGCTGGAGCCGGTGCTGGGTCCGGCGTTGGTGCCGGGGGCGGCAGTGGCGGTGCTGGCCACGGTGTCAGCGCGGGTGTCGGATCCGCGCTGCGCGGCATCCTTGGGCTGCGCGGCATGGTGCCGCTTGGCTGGAAGCCCTTCTTCCGGTGGGTCGATGCCGGGCTGCACCGCTATCACCATCACCCGATCGGCCCGCTGCGCCGGCACGCGATGCGTACGGCGGAACGCTGGATCATCGCGCGGCAGGAGGCCGATGGCTGCTTCGGCGGGATCCAGCCGCCGGCCGTGTACTCGATCATCGCGCTGCGGCTGCTCGGCTATGACCTTGCGCATCCGGTGCTGAAGGCAGCGCTGGAAGCTCTCGACGACTACTCGGTCACCCTCCCCGACGGGGCGCGGATGATCGAGGCCTCGCAGTCTCCCGTCTGGGACACGGCGCTCGCGGTGAACGCGATCGTCGAGGCGGGCGACGTCATCGGCATCGAGCCGGACGACCCGGCGCTGCTGCGGGCCGCCGACTGGCTGCTCGGCCAGGAGATCCGTGATCGCAGCGGTGACTGGCAGGTGAACCACCCGGACCTGCCCGGCGGCGGCTGGGCGTTCGAGTTCGAGAACGACACCTATCCCGACACCGACGACACCGCCGAGGTACTCCTCGCTCTGCGGCATGTCCGTCATCCCGCGCCAGAGAAGATCGAATCCGCAACCGATCGGACCGTGACCTGGCTGCTCGGCCTGCAGTCCAGTGACGGTGGATGGGGCGCCTACGATTCGGACAACACCAGCACGCTTGTCTACAAGATTCCGTTCGGTGACTTCGGCGCCCTCACCGATCCGCCGTCTGCGGACGTCACCGCCCACGTTGTCGAGGCTCTCGTCGACGCCGGGCTGACCGAGGATCCCCGGACGCGGCGTGGGGTGTCCTGGCTGCTGGACCATCAGGAGTCGGACGGTTCGTGGTTCGGCCGCTGGGGCGTCAACCATGTCTACGGCACCGGATCCGTCCTGCCTGCGCTGGCCGCCGCAGGGCTGGCGCCGACCCACCCGGCCATCGGCGATGGCGTCGCCTGGCTGCTGTCCCGCCAGAACTCCGACGGTGGGTGGGGTGAGGACCTGCGTTCCTACAGCGATCCGCGGTGGAACGGCAGGGGCGTGTCCACAGCGTCGCAGACGGCCTGGGGGATGCTCGGGCTGCTGGCGGGAGAGCAAGGGCCCGACGTGGCGGTGGCGCTCGCACGGGCCGCGGACTGGCTTGCCGAACAGCAGCGCCCGGACGGGACCTGGGACGAGGACCAGTTCACAGGCACCGGCTTTCCGGGGGAATTCTACCTCAACTACAACGGGTATCGCCTGATCTGGCCGGTTCTGGCCCTCGGTCGTTACGGCCACTCCCTGCGGACGTCGCCCCCGCCGACAGTCGTGGACCCGAAGTCCCGGCCCGGCCACTAGTCCGAGCCTGGCGCGTCGACCAGCTCGACATGTCAGTCAGCTCGACCAGCTCGGCATGTCAGTCAGCTCGGCGTTGTCGAGGGCTGGCTCGGCGTCGTCGGCTGGCTCGGCATGTCGGCTAGGTCGGCGCGTCGCGGGGGGCGGGCAGGTCGCGAGGGTGCGCGGTAGTCCGCGGCGGACCATCGAACGGGATGCTGGTGGGGACCGCGAAGGCCATCGGGCCCACGGTGAAGTGGCGCAGGTCGTTATCGGTGGCGAAGGTCGCCGCGGCACTGCGATCCGGGAACGGCGCGACCACCCGACGGACCGTATTTCGGCCCGCCTCCTCGAACTGCACCACGGCGAAGAGCATCTCGGACTCCGGCATCATGCGATCATGAAAGCGCATTGCAATCGCGCGGTGAACGTGACGTGTCGTGTGCCATCAGTGGTCTGCGCTGCGCGTGCAGAAAGACGTCGCCCGCCTCCCGCACGTGCGATGAGCACATGCGGGAGGCAGTATGCGCCTCTCAGCAGGCATTTGGCTCAGCACACGGCTAGTACACGAGGGCCTGGACGTCCTCCGCGAGGGCCTCGCTGACGAACACCGCGGCGCCGGCGATGCGGATCCCTGGAATCACGTCCTCGGGACCGAAGGAGCGCCGTGCCGCACACTGGGTGCAGACGGTGACCCGGCCGCCGGTCAGAACCGCGTCCAGCAGGTCGGTGAGCGGTGCAGACTCCGGCAGGCTGAACTCCGCGGCACGCCCGGGAAGAGCGAACCAGGCTGATTCACCCGTCAGCCACAGCGAGACATCCACACCGGAGGCCACGGCCACCGAAGCCACGGTGAAGGCCTGAGAACAGCGTTCCGGGGCGTCGGCACCGGCGGTCACCTTGATGACAAGCGAGCGGGTCACCCGCCCAGTGTGCCCTGCCTGGTACACGGCTGCGGAGCGTGCAGGAGGTAAGCCTAGGCTGTGCTCCGTGCTGCACTACTTCGCGAGCGGTCTGCTGGTGGCCATGGCGATGCTCATCGCCTGGTTCTCCGGGTACGCCGTCTACAAGCTGTACGGGGGCCGGCGCTGAGCGGGCCGGCGCGCAGACAGGGCAGGAACGCGCAGGTGAGCGCGCCGACGGCAGAAGGGCATGGGGGGAGCGGGAAGCCGATGGGTACCGACACGACCGGCGACGTGCGGACGGGCAAGGGGGCGTCCTCGTCAGAGCTTCATCCGAGTCTGCTGCCCTTGGCGTTCCTCGTCGGCACCTGGCGCGGTGAGGGCGTAGGGGGCTATGAGGGCATGGAGTCCTTCCACTACGGCCAGGAGATCACCTTCGCCGCCGACGGGCGTCCAGCGCTCGGCTATGTGTCGCACACCTGGTGGGCCGACGAGCCTCGGGACGGCCGGGAGCCGGGCAGCCCCCTGGCCACCGAGACGGGATTCTGGCGGGTGCAGCCACCCGCCACCGAGCCCGGCCCCGACGGCAAGGTGAACCGCAACCCGATCGTCGAGGTGATGCTGGCCCACCCGTTCGGCATCGCCGAGATCTACGTCGGGACCATCGCCGGCACCAGGGTGGACCTCGACTCGAACGTTCTGATCAGAACCACCACCGCCCGTGAGGTCACCCGCTCGGTGCGGCTGTACGGCCTCGTTGAGGGCGGCGATCTGGCGTATGCGATCGACATGGAGGCCAGCGGCAAGCCACTCCAGTCCCACCTCTCGGCTCGTCTTCACCGCGTGAAGGAATAATCCGGCCGGCGGTGAAGCAGCCACCCGGCGGAGGTGTGGGCCTCCTCTGGGTGTTTCGATTCCGCGCGGCCATGGCTCCCGCCTGGTGATCGGGTGCATGATCTGACTCGACCTGGGTTTTCGGCACCCGACCTGTCGCGTCAGATTTCGGTGCGGGCCTCTGTGGGCATCGCCCGCTTCCTGCTTTGCTACTAACGACCGGCCGAGGTGAACCACCGACCCCAGCGAGGGGAAACTGTTTCCGTCCTGCTGGAACATGGGCTGTGGTTCTGGGCTTCCTGTCGATGATGGTTCGTGTCGACGTGGCCATGTATGTGGCGGCGTTACGCGGGTCGCGCGGCGGATCCGCTGTCGGCGGCAAGCTTGGCGCGCCAGGCGCGTTCGCGTTGGATGGCGCCGGCGAAGCCGATGGCGATGGCCGGGTCGAAGTTCTCGTCGGCGTAGGTGCCGACGCAGCCCAGCAGCCGGTCGATCTCGTCGGGGGTGATCGCGCTGAGCGGGACCTGCCCGGTGAGGAAGATGTCGCCCATGCTGTCGATCGAGAAGTGCACTCCGTAGGTGCGGGAGTTCCGGCTCAGCAGGAAGCCGTAGGTGCCGGCGGCGTTCTCCGCCGGAGCGCGCATGAAAAAGGCCTCCACGAGCAACGTGTGGTCCTGCACCACCAGCCACGTCATCGTGCGCAGCTTGTGTTCGCCCTCCAACGTCACCAGGAAGGCGCCGGTGTCGGAGTGTTCGTAGGCGACACCGAGGTCGTCCAGCCCGGCTTTGATCAGCTTGTCGAGACGTTCGCGCTCGGCGACGTCGATGGAGGGCGTCATGTCGTCAGACTGCCACGGCGCTCGGCGCGATGGCGGCCTGGTAGCTGCGCAGGACACCGCGTGCGGTCGCGGTCCAGCCGAAGCCCGCGGCGCGGGCCCGGGCGCCCGCGGCGAGATGCCGTCGCCACCGCTCCTCGGTGAGGATGCGTTCCAGTGCGGTGGCGTAGTCCGCCGGCTCCCAGCCACGGATGAGGACCCCGGACGTCCCGTGGTCGACGGCGGTGCGCAGGCCGCCGACGGAGGCGGCGACCACCGGGGTGCCGCAGGCCTGTGCCTCGACGGCGACCAGACCGAAGCTCTCGCTGTGGCTGGGCACGACCACGGCGGTGGCCGCGCGGTACCAGGAGGCGAGCTGATCGTGCGGTACGGGTGGCTGGAAGTGGACGATGTCGGTGATGCCGAGCTCCGCGGCAAGCTTCACCAGGGCGTCGGGGCGTTCGAGCCCGGAGCCGCTGGGTCCGCCGACCACGACCACGGCGAGCTGGCTGCGTCGTTCCGGGTCCCGGCGGATGAGCTCGGCCGCGGCGGCGAGCAGGACGTCCGGAGCCTTGAGCGGCTGGATACGTCCGACGAAGAGGAGGAGCTGCGTGTCGGGGTCGAAGCCGAGCCGGGCTCGCGCGGCCCGTTCGTCGCCGTCGCCGGCCGGCCGGAAGACATCCAGGTCGACGCCGGGGGCGACCACGTCCACTGTGTCGGGCGGGGCCCCGTAGAGGTCGACGAGGTGACGGCGCTCGGTTTCCGTCGAGGCGATGAGGCGGCTTGCGCCCGAGATCACCTCCTGCTCGCCATGCAGGCGCAGCTCCGGTTCCGGTCGGTCGCCGTCCGCGAGCGAGGCGTTCTTGACCTTCGCCAGGGTGTGGGAGGTGTGGACCAGCGGCACGCCCCACCGCCGGGCGGCGGAGAGGCCGACCTGGCCGGACAGCCAGTAGTGGGAGTGGACCAGGTCGAACCAGCCGGCGTCCTGCCCGGCCTCGGTGCGTAGGACGTTCGCCGTGAACGCGCACAACCAGGCCGGCAGCTCGGCGCGGCCGATGTCCTCGAACGGGCCGGCGGGAATGTGCCGCACCGTCACACCGGGGGCGATCTCGGCGGTCGGCGGCAGCTTGCTGCTGACCGCGCGGGTGAACACCTCGACCTCGGTGCCGAGCGCGGCGAGCTGGCGGCTGAGCTCGATGATGTAGACGTTCATGCCGCCCGCGTCACCGGTTCCCGGCTGCTCGAGCGGCGACGTGTGCATCGAGAGCATCGCCACCCGTGACGGTGACCTCGGCGTCCTCTGCGTCCTCGGCGCAGCGGCGTCACGCCGGTCCGGCGGACGGCCATCGACCAGGTGCACCAACCACCTCCACTAGCGACCAAGCGGACGACCTGCGCCAACGTCATTCAACCCGGGCGGCGGCCCTCCTATGCCCGCCCGGCACACTCGGCATGAGCTGTATGTGCCCGTACCGGGTGGGCGCCATCCGACCGACCCTGTGCGAACAAGGGATTCACGGCCGGGGTTTCGAGAGGGATGTGAGCGGAGTGACAGTTTCGCGGCGCCGGCCGCGCCTGGCCGCTGGCCGTGCGCGGGCGCTTGGTCTGCCCACCCGGGGCACCACGGCGCCGAACCGGTTGCGCCGGGTCGACCGGTGGCTGGCGTCGGCGGGATGGTCGGTGCTGCGGCGTGCCGCGGACCCGCTCGTCGTCGATCTCGGTTTCGGATCGTCGCCGGTCACCACCGTCGAGATGTACGACCGGCTCCGCCCGGTGCGGGCCGACGTCCGGGTTGTCGGGCTGGAGTTGGCGCCGGAACGGGTCGCCGCCGCAGAACCGGCTGCCCGCCCGCCCGGGCTCACGTTCGCCCGCGGCGGATTCGAGCTGGCGGGCCTGCGGCCCGTCGTCATCCGGGCGATGAACGTGCTGCGTCAGTACGAGGAGGGCGCGGTCGAGTCGGCCTGGGCCGCCCTGGTGGGACGCCTGCAGCCCGGCGGAATCCTGGTGGAGGGGACCTGCGACGAGATCGGCCGCCGGGCCTGCTGGTTCGCTCTTGGGCCCGATCGCCGGCCGCGGAGCCTGACCTTCTCGGCGCACCTGGGGAGCCTGACCCTGCCGTCCGACCTCGCGCCGCGGCTACCCAAGAGCCTGATCGCGCGCAATGTGCCCGGTGAGGACGTCCACGCGCTGCTCACCTCGTTCGATGCGGCCTGGGAGCGTTCGGCGCCGCGAGGCGCGTTCGGGCCGCGACAGCGTTGGATCGCCGCCGCCGGGCTGCTGCGCCGGGACGGCTGGCTGGTCCTCGACGGCCCGCACCGGTGGCGGCTCGGTGAGCTCACCGTCGCCTGGCCGCCCGGTCCCGGGCCCACACCGCCCGGCCTCGGATCTATGCCGCTGGATGCCGGGCGCACGCGGCTGGATGCCGGGCCCACGCCGCCCGGCCCCGAGGGGTTGCCGCCGTCCGGCGTGGGCTCATCGTGGCTGGAGAGCGCCGAGAGCCTCGGTGAAGACACGGAGCATCGCTTCGTCGAACAGGACGAACCTGGCCTCCTTGACGGAGGTGGGAGCCGTGAGCACGGTGGTTAGCGCGATGTCGGCGGCATCGCGGGCCGGCCAGCCGTATGCGCCGGCGCTGACGGCTGGCAGGGCGACGGTGCGTGCGCCGATCTCATCCGCCACCGCGAGGGCCTGCGTGTAGCAGGAACGGAGCAGATGGGAACGGTCCTGCCCGGGCGCGTGCACGGGGCCGACGACGTGGATGACGTGGCGGGCCGCCAGCCGGCCGGCCGTGGTGGCGACCGCGCCGCCGGTGGGCAGCCCGTCGGGCAGCGCGCCGGCCCGGAGCCGCCGGCAGGCCGCGAGGATCTCGGGCCCGCCAGCCCGGTGGATGGCCCCATCGACCCCACCACCACCGAGTAGCGACGAGTTCGCGGCGTTCACAATCGCATCGACGGCCTGGCTGGTGATGTCACCCTGGAGCAGGCTCACCGTGACCATACGGACACTCTAACCGACTCCCTCGGTTTGCCAGATGTCAATGGCCTGCGATGCGATGGGTCTGTGGCGGAACTGGTCGTGCTCGAGTTCGACAGCAGGCAGCAGGCGGAGGAGGTCTGGGCCCGGTGTCAGCGAATGTCCCGGGCGGGCACCATCAACCTGGCGGACGAGGCCCTGGCCTGGCGTGACGACGACGGCACGGTGCAGGTGAGGCACCTGACGCACCGGACCCGGTCGGCGGCGCTGAGCGGCGCGGCGTGCGGGAGCGCGGTCGGCGCGCTCTTCCTCGCGCCGATGGTCGGCCTGCTGGTAGGTGCCGGGTGCGGTGCGATCGCGGGACGGCTGCTGGTGACCGAGCCGATCGACGGCGCCATGGTCCGCCGGGTCGTCGGCTGTCTCCAGCCAGGTCGTGCCGCCGTGTTCCTGCTCGTCCGGCGGTCCCATCCGGCGGTGGTCGACGCGCTGCGCGAGTACCGGCCGATGGTGATCAGGACGTCGTTGTCCCCGGAACGTGAGGGGGCCCTGATCCGCGCGCTGCGGGGCGAGCCGACCGCACGCTGACGGTGCTGGCCGCGCTGGCCGCGCTGACGATGCTGACGGCGCTGGCCGTTCTGGCCCCGGGGAGCGGCCCCGGGGCCAACCTGGGCCCAGAACGTCGGCTCAGCGCACCGCTCAGGAGGTGGAGGTCAGGACACCGGACGTCGGGTCGGGGCGATCTTGTCGAGCACGCTGAGATCGTCCGGGCGCGGCTGCCACTGGCCGGCGGCGGCGTTGGCCCGGATCTGCTCGGCGGTCGTCGCACCGGCGATCACGGAGGCCACCCCGGGCTGGGCGGCGAGTCCGCCGATCGCGACGTCGAGCAGGGAGCGGTCCCGTTCCCGCGCGAAGGCCTCCAGCACCTCGACACGGTCGAACAGCTCGTCGGTGAGCTCGTCCTGACGTCCCGACAGGCGGGTGCCGGGCGGTGGCATCTCGTCACGCCGGTACTTGCCGCTCAGCACGCCGTTCGCGAGCGGGAAGTAGGGGATGACACCGATGCCGTACTTGAGGGTGGCGGGCACGAGCTCGGCCTCGGGCTCCCGGGTGAGCAGGTTGTAGTGGTTCTGCGCCGAGATGAAGCGGGTTGTTCCGGACGCGCGGGCGGTCCACTCCGCGTCCGCCACCTGCCAGGCGTCGAGGTTGCAGGAGCCCACGTAGCGGACCTTGCCCTCCTGGACGAGCTCGCCGAGGGCCTCCAGGGTCTCCTCGATCGGGGTGAACGGGTCGAGGGAGTGGAGCTGGTAGAGGTCGATGTAGTCCGTCTGCAACCGGCTGAGCGATCCCTCGACGGCCTTGCGGATGTAGCGGCGCGATGCCCGCGCGTTGAAGTCCTGGCCGTACATGCCGCCCATGTCCTTGCCGACCTTGGTGGCGAGGACGACATCGTCGCGCCGCCCACGCAGCACGTGCCCCAGCAGCGTTTCGGAACCGCCCTTGTTCCCGTAGGTGTCGGCGGTGTCGAAGAAGTTGACGCCCGCATCCAGTGCGGCGTCGACGACGGCGCGGGTACCGGAGAGGTCCACCCGCGAGCCGAAGTTGTTGCAGCCAAGCCCAACGACGGAGACCATCAGGCCCGAAGAACCCAGGGGACGATAGCGCATGCCCCGATACAACACGCGCACCACGAACCGGTGGCACTCAGGGGGCCTGGTTCGTGGTGCGCGGAGTCGGCGGGTTGGCCGTGTTGTGTGCTGGTGGTCCTTTTTGTGTGGCTGTGCTGCTTTCGGGTGCCCGTGAGCGCTGCTACCGGGTGACCGCTGCTACTGGGTGACCGCGTCGCTGATGGCGCGTCCGGTCGCGCTGGCCGCGCGGCGCGTCGAGGTGCGAGCGGCCCGGGTCTGGCTGGCTGCCGTCCGTGTGCGCTTGACGGCCTCCTCGGTCGAGGGGCTGCGGCGGATGCCCGCGACGCGCTTCTCGCCGCGGCTGGCGAACGAGTTGTAGAGCTCGGTCGCCCGGCCCTGCAGGTCGGAGATCTGGGAGCCGACCGTGATCGGCAGCGCCAGGACGGCCGAGCTGACCTGGACGGGTACCCGGACCGCCTGGGCGGGAATCTGGCTCACCCGGTCCGAGATCCGGCGAACCTCTGTGCCGTAGGCCGCGGGAAGCGTCAGGAGCTTCTCGACCGCGGCATCCGCGGCGCCGACGGAGGCGTAGAGCGGCTTGCGGACGTCGGAGCTGGGCGCCGGAACTTCGCTCTTTGCCTTTGCGCTGGTTCGGGTGGTGGCCATGTGATCTCCTAGTGATCTCCGCTGATTGTGATGTTGTTGGGTCAGGTGGTGCTGTCGTCCTGCGGCGGCGCCGATGCCGTGGTGGGTTCGCCGCCGGCCTCCGCTGCCGCCGTCTTGGAACCAACGGCGTTGGAGCCTTTGGCGGCGGTGGCCGACGTGCGCTTCGTACCGCTGCTACGCGGCGTCCTGCTCCCGGCCCCCGCCTTCGAGGCCGAACGGGCGGCGCCGGCGGTGCGTCGGGTGCCGGCCGACGCTGACCTGCGCCCGGCCGGCCTGGCGGCGCCGGATCCCTCGCCGCCAGAGCTGTCAGATCCGTCAGAGCTGCCAGAGCCGTCCGGAGCGGACGTACCGGATGGTTTCGGCGGGGTGGTGCCGGCCTTCCGGGTCCTCCGCACCTTGCCGGCCCTGGGTGAGACGGCCTCCGCGCCGGATTCCACGGCCGGTGCTTCTGGAGCAGCCGGTGCTTCTGGTGCAGCCGGTGCTTCTGGTGCAGTCGGTGCTTCTGGTGCAGTCGGTGCTTCCGGAACGGCCGGCGCCTCTGGCTTCAGGCCGCTGGCCGTGGGAAGTGGGGCCTCGGCCGGCTTCGCGCCCGAGGACGCCCCGGTGAGCGCGTTCTCCCGGCGGAACGCGTCGTAGATGTCGACGATGACCTGCTTCTGCCGCTCGGTCAGCGTGTCGTCGGCGTGCACGGCGGCGATCAGATCCTCGCCGCCCTCCCGTTCCTCCAGAATCCCGGCCTGCACGTAAAGAACCTCCGCGGAGATCCGCAGCGCCTTCGCGATCTGCTGGAGGATCTCGGCCGACGGCCGGCGCAGGCCGCGCTCGATCTGGCTCAGGTAGGGATTGCTCACGCCGGCCTGCCGCGCGAGCTGACGCAACGAGATCTGCGCTCCGCGCCGCTGCTCACGGATGAAGTCGCCGACATCCTTCACGTGGATTGCCGCCACGGCAGTCACCCACCTCCGCAACTACGCCCTGACACCCCGGACGATACGGCCGCATGCTAGCTCTGGCAAGCGGACAGTTAGCACAACCGCCGCGTTCGGAGTGGTGTCGTCGGCGGCGAGACGCGGATGTGGCCGGCTCAGGTGGTCTCGCTCGGGTAGATGGATCGGGCTAAAAGGGGCAGCGGGTCACCTGGAAAGCACGAAGAGTGGAGGATTCTGGCCGTCGGAACGACGAAAACCCTCCACTCTTCGGACCCGCCCGCCCAGGTCGGCACGGCAGAGCCCACCACAGCACCGCCGCACGCACCTGCGAAGGAGGCGCGACTAGCTCTGCTGCTCGGCCTGGGCGAGCCAGGCCCGCTGGGTGGCCAGCGCGCTCTCGGCCTCCGCGATCTCGCGGGCCCGCCCGTTGGCCCGGGCCCGCTCCAGCTTCGCCTCGAGCTTCGTGATCGACTCGCGCAGCTTGCGCAGGAACGGTGACTCCTCGATCTCCCGCCGGTCCCAGCGGGCGTCCGAGGCCTCACGCAGCTTGTCGCCGATGGAGCTGAGCTGGCGCTCCAAACTGTTCACAGCGTCACGCGGGACATGCCCGATGGCATCCCAACGGTCCTGGATCTCCCGGTAGCGGCGCAGTGACCGCTCGACGTCCGCGGGGTCGAGCGCGGTCGCCTCGGCGAGCAGCTCCTCCTTGCTGGCCTGGTTGGCCCGCAGCTCCGCGTCGCGCTCGGCGTTGACGGCGTTGCGCCGGCTGAAGAACGCGTCCTGCGCGGCGCGGAACTGGTTCCACAGCTCGTCGTCGACGTCCTTCGCGGCCCGCCCGGCCGACTTCCACTCGACCATCAGAGCCCGGTAACGCGCCGTCGTCGCACCCCAGTCGCTCGAGCCCGAGATGCTGACCGCCTCGGCGATGATCGCTTCCTTGCGCTCCCGGGAGCGGGTGCGCTGGGTGTCGAGCGCGGCGAAGTGTGCGGTTCGGCGGCGGGTGAACTCGTCACGGGCCACCGCGATCCGCCGCCACAGCGCCGAGTCGGTCCGCTTGTCGACACCGGTGATCGCGCGGAAGTCCTCGCCGATGGTGCGGAAGCGCTCGCTGGTCGCCTTCCACTCGGAGCTGCGGGTGAGCTGCTCCGCCTCGGCGACCAGTTCCTCCTTCGCCGCGACGGCGGCGGCCACCCGCTGGGCGCGCTGGGCCGCGAGCTCCGTGCGCCGGACGTCCGTCGCGGCCAGGACCGCGTCGAGACGGGCGGCGAGGGCGCCCACATCACCGACCACGGCCGCCTCGGCCAGCCCGTCGCGCAGCCGCCGGGCACTGCCGGCGATGCCGGCGGGGTCGACGCCGCTGACGGTCAGCCGCCGCTCCAGCAGCACCACCTCGGCGGCCAGGTCGTCGAACCGCCGGCGGAAGTGTGCGAGACCTTCCTCCGGACTGCCCGCGCGCCAGGAACCAACCGCCCGCTCGCCCTCGGCGGTGCGGAGGTAGACCGTGCCGTCGGACGAGACTCGGCCCCATTCGCTCTGGTCGTTGCTTACCTGGTCGCTGCCGCCGGTTCCGCCGGGACGTCCGTCCCCGTCGTGGTGGCGGGCAGCCGCATCAGGCCCGGTGCCCAGGCGTGCGCTGTCGTCGCGTCCGCCGTCGCTGCGGTCACTCATCGCGTTCCCGAAGATCGACATCAAGATGCCTGTCATTGTTGCAGGCATTCGGCCAGAAGGGGACCGTCGGCGGGCACCGGATCTGGCGCAGCGCCCGCGCGCCGTGCCGCCAGCCGCGTCGGGCCCGCCGGAGCCCGTGGTCGCGGCGAGCGCGTCGCGCGTCGCGGCACCCGTGCGGCCCGGTGGCCTGGCGGCGTTCGGGCGCCCGGCGGTGGCCTGCGACCAGGCCTGGCTGCAGGCCTGCGAGCGGACTGGCGGTGGCTCGGCGGTGGCCTGGCGGTGTCCTGGTAGTGGCGCGATTGTGGACTGGTTGCGGGCTTGGTTGCGGGCCGGCGGTAGGGGCCGGCGGTGGCCTGGCGGTGTGGGCGGGTGCCGCGACCAGCGTCACGCCCGCACCTGCGCTGCCCGGGCAGCCCGCGCCTCACCAGGCTGTGGCGGGAATGACCCGGGCTGTTCATGATTTCCACACACCCCGGTGCGTGCGTGTCGCTCCGGCCGGGGCCAAGATGCATAACCGTGGCGGAGGGTACGGGAGCCGGACGGGATGGCTGGCGGGCGGCCGCACTGGTCGCGCCGGCATTTGTCGGGCTGTGCGTGTTCGTGATCGGGCCGGCACTTGTGTCCGCCTTCGTGGCCGGCACCGACAAGAAACTGACCGGTCTCGACTTCCACTGGGTCGGGACGGCGAATCTGCGGGAAGCACTGGCGGACCCGGATCTGGGGCGCGCTGTCCGTAACACCCTCGTCTACTGCCTGCTGACGGTTATTCCGTCCGTGCTGCTCGGCCTGCTGCTGGCGCTGGCGGCGGAGCGGGTCACCCGGGGCCGCCCGCTGGTCCGCTTCGCGCTCTTTCTGCCGGCCAGCGCGAACATGGTCGCGATGGCCGTGGTCTTCAAATACATCTTCGACAGCAACCCGGACGGACTGGCGAACACCCTGGTCGGGGTCGTCGGTATCGACCCGGTGGACTGGCTGGGCGACAAGGCCACCGCCTTGCCGGTGGTCGCGCTCGTCGG
This sequence comes from Parafrankia irregularis, assembly GCF_001536285.1. NCBI lineage: Bacteria > Bacillati > Actinomycetota > Actinomycetes > Frankiales > Frankiaceae > Parafrankia > Parafrankia irregularis. Next base: position 223,581 of record NZ_FAOZ01000002.1, read on the forward strand.
TGGCTGGCGCCTGACCAGCCTGGTGTTCGTGGTCTACCTCGCGGGTCTCACCGCGATTCCACGGTCCGTCCATGAGGCGGCGGATGTGGACGGGATCCGTGGGCTGGCCTGCCTGCGCCACATCACCCTGCCGCTGTTGGCTCCCACGACGGTGTTCCTGGCGGTATTCGTCACCGTTCTGACGCTGCAGACATTCGAGACGGTGGCGGTGCTGACCGAAGGCGGACCGCTGGACTCCAGCACCACGATCATCTACTACATCTATGAGGTCGGTTTCAAAGGCTCCTACCGGATCGGCTACGCGTCGATGATTGCTCTCCTGCTGCTGGTGGCAGTGGTGCTTCTCGGCGCCGCGGGCGCGTTGCTGGGCCGCCGGCTCAGAACGGCCCGGGAGGACGCCGCGGCGGGCACTGACGCCGGCGCGCCGACACCGGCTGTCACCGTCCCCGCGGCCTCCGGTGCGGGTTCCGCGGGCGCTGCCTCCGCGGCGGAAGGACGCCGATCGTGACGGGCCGGGATGCGGGCCCGGGCGCGAGGTCGAGGTCGAGGGTGAGAGCGAGGTCGAGTGTGGGTTCGGGCCTGGGCACCGGTGCGGTGGTGAGCCCGCCGCTGCGCCCGGCCCGGGCGGTGTCGACGACGGCGCGGTTCGCGTTTCTCGCGGTCGGTGTCACCGCCGCGCTGCTCCCGTTCGTGTGGATGCTGCGCACGGCCCTGGGCCCACCGCAGAACGCCCTCACGTTCTCGTCCAACCCGCTGCCGTCCTCGGTCAGCTTCGACTCGTTCGAGAACGCCTGGACGGCGGCCGATCTGGGGTCGGCGCTCGTCACCGGTGTCCTGGTCAGCCTGGCGATTCTGGCGCTGCAGCTGATCACCGCGATCCCCGCGGCGTACGCGTTCGCCTGGGTGCCGTTCCGTGGCCGTTCGGTGCTCTTCGGTGTCGTGCTTGCCACCCTGCTCGTCCCGCCGCAGGTCACGGCTGTCCCCAACTATGTGACGATTTCGGCGCTCGGGTTCGCCGACACCCGGGTCGGCCTGGTCCTTCCGTTCATGAGCCATGCCGCCGCGATCTTCCTGCTGCGTCAGTACATGACGACGATTCCCGCGTCGGTGCTGGAAGCGGCACGGATGGACGGGCTCGGGACCTGGCGCACCCTGCGGCTGGTCATCGTCCCGCTCTGCGCACCGGCGATTGCCACGGTCAGCGTGTTCAGCTTCCTGCTCTCGTTCAACGAGTACCTTTGGCCGCTGCTGGTCGCGCGGTCGCCCGACATCGCCACCCCGCCGCTCGCGCTGGCCGGGCTCGCCACGAAGAACTCGGCGTTTCCCGACTTCGCCCAGCTCGCCGCGGGATCATTGATCATCAGCCTGCCGACGCTGCTCGTGTTCGTCGTCGCCCAGCGGCGGCTGTCGGCGGGGATCTCGGGCACTGGGCAGGCGGCATGATCACTGGTATTCGAACTCTCCGTGGCCGGACACTTCGGAACCGAACACTGCGCGACCGAACTCTCCGTGGCCGACGCGCGGTGCCGGTCGCCGCGGCGGCGCTGCTCACCCTCGCCGCCTGCGGCGGAGGCGGCTCAGCACCGCCTGATCCGGCCCGGAGCCTCGGCCCGACGGCGCGTTCCGCGACGACCGGGGTCGACGACGCGACGGGCTCGAAGGCGTCGTCGCAGTGCGCCGCCGCGGTCAGAACCCTGCGGCTGTACACGATCGAGAACCTCGAGAACGTCGCCAGGTCGGGCAAGGCCGCCATGGAGAAGGCGCATCCGGGGCTCACGGTGGAGCTCGTCACATCGGCCACCAGCTACGCCGGGCTGGCCCAGCAGCTGAGCACGGACTCCGCCGCCGGCCAGCGGGCCGACGTCGCGGTCGCCGGCCTCGACCTGCTGCCGGAGTTCGCCGGGCGGCTCGGTGCGCAGGAGCTGTCGCCGCGGCTGCTGCGAGCCTCCTACGACCAGCGGCTGGTCGGGCTCGGCCAGATCGGCGGCCGCCAGATCGGGATACCCCAGCAGGTCTCGACCCTGGCGCTGGTCTACAACCTCGACGTCCTGGAGAAGGCCGGGGTTGATCCCGGCTCGCTCACGACCACCGCCGGCGTGCTCGCCGCGGCCGAGAAGATCGCGACGTCCGGGCAGGACGTCCAGCCCATCGACATCCCGACCGGCCAGCAGTTCGGTCAGTGGGTGCTGAACACCCTCGCCAGCTCCAAGGGCGCGCCGATCCAGGGCGACGACGGCCGGCCCCGGCTGGACACGCCGCAGGCCCGCGAGGCGGCGCAGTTCCTCGCGAAGGCCGCCACCTACGGACCACAGTCGACCGATCCGACGAACCAGGGCCTGCTCCGCTTCGGGTACCGCAAGGAGACCGCGATGACCGTGATGACGGTCGAGTCGCTCGCCGGCGGGCTGAAGTTCATCCAGGACCAGGGGGCGCGTGGCTTCCGGGCCGGTGCGGTGCCGTTCCCCACGCTGCCCGCGGGCAGGCAGGCACCGGTGGCCCGCGGCAACGCGCTGACCGTGCTGGCCACCGACCGGTGCCAGCGGGAGATGGCGACCGAGCTGGTCGTCTCCCTGCTCGCCCCGGACGTCGTCGCGGCGAGCACCGAGTCGTTGAGCTACCTGCCCGTCGACTCCGACGCGCTGGCCCGGCTGGCGCCGTTCTACCGCCAGTACCCCCAGCTCGCCGCGTTCAACGAGCTGGCACCGTCGCTGGTCGCGCCACCGTCCTGGGCCGGCGCCCGTGGCCCGGAGCTGCCGCAGGCCATCAACAACCAGGTCGTGCGCATCATGGGCGGTGCGGACATCGACCAGACCCTGGCAGCGGCCCAGGCAGAGGCAGAGAGCTTCAACCAGTGACGACACACGCGGTCATCGCCACCCCGGGCGCGCAGGTCGACGCGGTCGGCATCGGCCGGGACTTCGGTTCCGTGCGCGCGCTCGCGGGCGTTGACCTGACGATCGCCGCGGGCGAGATCGTCGCCCTGCTCGGCCCGTCCGGTTCGGGCAAGTCGACCCTGCTGCGCATCCTCGCCGGCCTCGAGCAGCCGACCACCGGCGAGCTGCGCTTCGACGGCCGCAGCCAGCTCGGAGTCCCGCCGCACCAGCGGGACGTCTCGATGGTGTTCCAGCACTACGCGCTCTATCCGCACCTGTCCGCGCAGGACAATCTCGTGCTGGCGCTGCGCTACGGCCGCGGGATGTCACGCGCGGCGGCGCGGGCGCGTGCCGACGAGACGCTGCGCATGCTCGGCATCGCGGAGCTGGCCCGCCGCCGGCCGGCCCAGATGTCCGGCGGCCAGCGCCAGCGGGTGGCCATCGGCCGGGCGCTGGCGACCCGGGCCCGGGTCGTCCTGCTGGACGAGCCGATGTCCGGGCTCGACGCGAAGCTGCGGGTCGAGCTCCGGGTGGAGATCGTCGACCTGCTGCGCCAGCTCGGCACCACGGCCGTCTTCGTCACCCACGACCAGGCCGAGGCGATGGCCGTCGGGGACCGGGTGGCGGTCATGAACCAGGGCGCCATCGAACAGATCGCGACGCCCGACGAGATCTACGACCTGCCGGCCACCCGTTTCGTGGCGACCTTCGTCGGCAGCCCGCCGATGAACGTGCTCGAGGGCACATGGGCCAAGGGCCGTCTGAACGGCCCGGGCTTCTCCGTGGCGGCGCCGCCGTCCGCGGTCGCCGTCGGCGTTCGGCCGGAGCACCTGCGGCTGGTCCGAGCCGGGGATTCCCCCGGGACCTCCCGGGACGTCCCCGGCTCGTCCGCCGGCCCGGGTGCCCCGGCGGTGTCGACCGGTGAGGTGACAGGTCGGCCGGCCGGCGGCGCGGGAGGCCGGGCGGCGGGCGAAGCGGCCGGTCAGACCGCCGGTGGTGCAGGTGGAGCTGCTGGTGCGGCCGGTCGGGCGGCGGACAGGGCGGCGCACGGCGCCGGTCCGGACGCGCCGGACAGCGGGTTGAGCCTGCACGGGCAGGTTGTCGTGGCGGAGCGGCTCGGCGCGGAACGGACCATGTTCGTGCGGTCCGCGGCGGGCATGCTCGGCCTGCGGGTGGACGTCAGTGTCCCGGTGGTGCCGGACGAGGTCGTGACGGTGACCGCGCCCGCCTCGGCGTTGCTGTGCTTCGGGGCGGACGGCCGCTCCCTTCCCGTGCCCGCCGCTCGGCAGCCGTCCTGACGTCCTGCCGTCCTGCCGTCTCGATCCGTAGCCAGCTCGAAGAGCGAAGGTTTTTGGCCGCCCTCGAGCCCGTAGCGAATCCCGAGCCTCGGGACGCCGTTGCTGCCGGGCAAGTGTTGAGGATCGTGGTCGTCGGCGCGACCGAAATTCCATGATCTTCGAGCGGCGCCGATCTCGGTCGACGTGATTTCGCGACGGGCACCCTCGCGACCGGGATCCTTCGCTCCTGTCCGGTGGCAATGCCAGCCGCGGCGGCGGCCTGCGGCCTTGTCTGGTGGCAACGTCGGCATCCCGCGGGCGAGCATGGCCTGGCTCCTGGCGCGTCCCGGAGGTCCTTCGGCTCGGAATTTGTGTTCCGGAGTTACTGTGGAGATCTTCCGTTGTTCGAAGTGTCTGTCGGCGAGCTCAGGGATGGACCTTTGCCCCTGTTGGTCGGGCCTTCGATGATGAAGGCTTATTCCGGGCAAAGGTGACGTTCCCGTGTCGCAGGCGGCTTGGCGCGCGGCTGACGGGAACAACTGCACCGGTTTGCTCGGCGCGCCGTTCCCTGTGGGGAGTCTGGTGGTGCCGAGGGTGCGTCGCCCGAATTTTTCGGGCGCATCCGACGACGGGATAGTCATCGGACTTGTCCGATGATGGGCCGCATCTCGCTTCTGCGGGACGATGCCGGGCATCGTCGCACGCGGGTTGATGGGCGAAGCGTGCAATCACAGCGCTGAAGTGGTCCGTGTGTGACCTCTCTGCGCACATCGCACTCTCCACACCCCTGGGTCACAAAGATGTCGCGACATAGCGTTGCGAGCTGGTCACGCAATCGACTGTGTCAGGGACCCAGAGGAGATGCGCCGATGCTGACGGATAACGCCCATGCCTGCACTCACCCACTGGCCTTCGTCCGCGCGCAGCGTGGGTGGTCCTACCAACGGCTTGCCCGCGTCGTCGCGCGTCGCGCCCGAGATCTCGGCGTCGCGAACATGGCCGCGGAACGCCAGAAAGTCTGGCGGTGGGAGCACCGCGGGGTCGTCCCCGACCGGGTGTCCCAGCTGGCGCTCGCGGCCGAGCTCGGCGTGCCGGCCGACCGGCTGGAATCCCACCCGTGGCCGGCCTGGCTGCCCACCGGTGACGCGGTACGCACCGAGTACCCGTGGACGTCCTCGGGCAGCGTCACCGCTCTCATGGACGTCGTCGAGGACGCGCTGACCGACCGGCGTGGCTTCCTCACGATCACCGGTACCGGTGTCGCCTCCCTGTCCGCGGAGTGGCTCGGCCTGGAACCGGCCCGGATGCAGGCGGCGCTCGCGGGCGGCCGGGTCGACGAGCAGATCGTCAACCGCATCGAGCACAACATCCCGGGCCTGCGGGTGATGGACGAGCGGCTCGGTGGTGAGAGCGTCCGCCGCCTGGTCGACGCCGAGCTCGGGGTGGTCGCCGACCTGCTCGCCCGCGGCTCCTACACCGAGGGGATCGGCCGCCATCTGCACCTGGTCGCCGCCGAGCTCGCCCGGTTCGCGGGCTGGGTCTCGTTCGACGCGGGCTTCCAGACGGCGGCACAGCGGTACTGGGTCACCGCGTTGCACGCCGCGCACGCCGCGGGGGACCGGCTGCTCGGGGCGAACGTCCTGAAGAACATGTCCCTGCAGTGCGTCGACTTCGCCCGGCCGCGGGAGGCCGTGGACCTGGCGGAGGCCGCGGTCGCGAGCGCGCGGCGGGCGCCGGGTCGGGTCGCGGCGATGCTGCAGATGCGCCGGGCACGTGCCCACGCGGCGCTCGGCGAGTCCAGTGCCTGCGCCCAGGCACTCGCCTGCGCGGAGGCGGCGTTCCTCGAGGCACGTGCCGAGGACCCGGCCTGGTCCGCCTACTTCGACGAGGCCGAGTACCAGGCCCAGGTCGGAAGCTGCTACATCGACCTCGGCCACCTCGTGCACGCCGATCGCTGGCTGGAGCGGTCGCTGGCGATCCACTCCCACCAGCGGACCCGCGACCGTGCCACCTATCTGCTGCGGCGTTCCGCGGTCCAGATCGACCTGGGCAACCTTGACCTCGGCTGCGAGCTCGCGAAGGACGCGGTGCCGATGCTGGAGGCGACGCGTTCGAAGCGGAACAGCCGGCGGGCCGACGAGGTCCGCCGGCGGCTGCGGCGGCACTCGGCCGACCCGCTGGCCCGGGAACTGGACCAGCTGCTCGCCCGTACCGCCTGAGCAGCGACGACGTGCCATCCTCTGCTTGCGCCCGAGCCAGTTCGGCGGCTCGGGCCGTTGGTCGGGGGTGGCGCGCCGTCGCCGCCACCCGCCCGCCGCCGCCCGCCCGCGACCGGCGGCTTGCGACCGGCGGCCCGCGCAGCCGCTGCCGCTGCTGTGGTCGTGCTCGCGGCCGTGGTCGCCGGCGCGTGCATGACCACGGCCGCGGGCGCCGTCAGACCGCCCCTGCGGCGGAGTGGTCAGCCGTCGCTGCCCGGCCCGTGCAGTCGCCCGGCCGGGCGACTCGGCTGCTCCGGCTCGGCGTCGGGGTCGATCGCCGCCGCGACCTGAGCCCCGTCCTGATCGGTCACGACGAGCGGGACGTCGAGCGCGACGGACCGCTTCACCACGGCGAGCGCGATCGGGCCCAGCTCGTGATGCATCTCGGACGAGCCGACGAACCCGACGGTCCGCCCGGCCGCGGTGACCGGGCAGCCCGGGGCGGCGACCGTGCCGTCCAGGTGCAGGAGCACCAGGCGGCGCGGCGGCCGGCCGAGGTTGTGGACCCGCGCCACGGTTTCCTGACCGCGGTAGCAGCCCTTGTCCAGGTGCACGGCGGACGCCAGCCAGCCGACCTCGTGCGGGATCGTGCGGTGGTCGGTCTCCCGGTTCAGCCGGGGCTGGCGGCTCGCGATCCGCTGGGCCTCGAACGCGCTCAGCCCGATGAGGGCCGCGCCGGCGGACGTCAGCCGGTCGGCGGTCGCGGCGAGATCGGAGCGGGCGACGAGCAGGTCCAGCCCGTGCGGCATCCGGCGAATCAGTGGAAGCCGGCCACCCGCCAGCGCATCCGACGCGCTCTGCTCGTCCGGCGCAGCCTGCGTGCCCGCCGGAGCCGCGTGGCTGACCGGGTAGGGGCCTGACGTCACCACTCCCGCACTCGTGCGCGGGACGGCACCGGCACCGCCGGTGCCGGCCAGCGGAGCCGGCAGGGCCGCCGGCCCGAACACCGCCGCCGCGGCCTCGTCGGCGCGCGGACCGGTCAGGGAGAGCACCGCGACTTCGGCGGTGACGTCGACCGGCTCGACCCGCATCAGGAAGCGCATCGACTGCAGGAACGCCAGCAGCCGCGGGGCGGTCGTGGGCTCGACGTCGATCCAGGTGGCCGTGCCGTCGTCGGCCAGCACGAGGTGATGTTCGACGTGGCCGTGCGGCGAGAGCACCAGCGCCTCGGTGCCATGCATCGGCGCGAGCTGGGACAGGTGCTGCGAGGTGACGCTGTGCAGCCAAGTCAGCCGGTCCGCGCCGGTGATCCGTACCACCTCGCGGTTGGAGCGGTCGACCAGTGCGGCCCCGGTGGCGGCCAGCCGCTGCTCCCGCAGCGGATCACCGTAGTGCGCCGCGACGGCCGTGTCCGGCTCGGGGGCGGCGACGGCCCCGGGACGCCCGAGCAGCGGGGACGGGGCCAGGGCCGGACGGAGGTCCTGGGTGTCGGTACTCATGACCCGTTCAACGCCGACCGAGGGCCGTGCACTCCGCACACCGGCCCGCCAGGGTCAGATGGGCCATGTCGACGACGAAACCGAGCTCCGATCGCAGCTCGCTGACGACGGCGGCCAGCCGGTCGGGCGAGATCTCCCGGATCGACCCGCAGCTGCCGCACACCAGGTGCACATGTGGATCGACCCCGGTGACGTGGTAGGTCGGCGCGCCGTGCCCGAGGTGCGCGTGCGAGACGAGCTCGAGCTCCTCCAGCAGGTCGAGCGTGCGGTAGACGGTCGAGATGTTGATCGCGCTCGCCGTCTGCCGGACCTCGTGGACGATCGCCTCCGGCGTGGCATGCCCCAGCTTCGCCACGGCCTCCAGCACGAGCTGGCGCTGCGGGGTGAGCCGGTGACCGCTCGCGCGCAACCGGGTGTGCCAGTCGTCGACGTGGGCTGTCATATCTCGAGTCTAAGTCCGATCACAGCAGCGGTCGGGGCGCAGCGGTCGCGGCCCCGGAGCGCGAGCGCGATCACGGAGCGCCACCAGGGAGGGCCACCACGGAGCGCGAGGGCGGCGATCATCTCGAAAAAACAGTTTGCGGCGGCCCCCGCTGCGCGCGTAGCGTTCCCGGTACACGAGAAGGGAGGTGGTCCAAGCTTTGTATGCACATAGGACTCGTGAGGTGACTGTCCGCTAGCCGGTCTCGTGGTCCTCACCCTCTTGCCGGGTGGCCCTCGGGCACCGGCGCCGGCGAGTACCAGGCAGACACCGGACCCCCGGGTGCCGTCGATCAGTCCCGACGGCCCATCCCTCCCATCCTGGGCGGGGTGGAGCACCCCGGGGGTCACTGCTTTTCCGGGTCGGGTGGACGCCCTGGCCGGGCGTGCCCCCGGCCCACCACCCGCTCCGGCAACCCGCACCACCCGTACCGGCCAGATGCGCCGCCAGCCCACACATCTCGTGGCGGCCGACGCACTCGCCGTGAGTGGGGGTCACTGGCCGAGGAGTGTGCCGAGCGGGCAGGATTCACCTATGCCGACGCTCGTCCTGCTCCGCCACGGCGAGAGCACCTGGAACCGCGAGAACCTGTTCACCGGCTGGGTGGACGTCGATCTGTCCGAGAAGGGCCTGCAGGAGGCGACACGGGGCGGTGAGCTGCTCCGCGAGGCCGGTGTCCTGCCGGATGTCGTCCACACCTCACTGCTCATCCGTGCGATCCGCACCGCGTGGCTCGCCCTGGACGCGGCCGGCCGGAACTGGGTCCCGGTCCGGCGCAGCTGGCGCCTGAACGAACGGCACTACGGCGGCCTGCAGGGGCTGAACAAGGCCGAGACCCTGGAGAAGTACGGCGAGGAGCAGTTCATGCTCTGGCGCCGTTCCTACGACACGCCCCCGCCGGTCATCGAGCCCGGGCAGGTCAGCGGTGTCGACGAGCGTTACGCCGACCTTGCACCGGATGTCGTGCCGCTCACCGAATGCCTGCAGGACGTGGTTGTCCGGATGCTGCCCTACTGGTACGACACGATCGTCCCCGACCTGCGCGCCGGGCGCACGGTGCTGGTCGCCGCGCACGGCAACTCGCTGCGGGCGCTGGTGAAGCACCTGGACGGGATCTCCGACGCCGACATCGCGGGTCTGAACATCCCCACCGGCATCCCGCTGCGCTATGAGCTGGACGAGGAGCTGAAGGTGGTGGATTCGGGCTACCTCGACCCGGAGGCGGCCGAGGCCGCGGCCGCCGCGGTCGCGGCGCAGGGCAAGAAGAAGTAGCACCCCACCGAATACGGGCGCACGGAGCTGGCCTGCCCCCACGGGGCCGGTCAGCTCATCCGTGCCGGCTGGACCGGCCGCGCTGGCCGGCCCGGCCCGGGCCCGACCTGGGCCGGTCGATCCGAGCCGACCGGCCGAAGCCGGCTAGGCCGTCATTTCTCCGGTGACCAGGTAGATCACTCGCCGGGCGACCGACACGGCGTGGTCCGCGTACCGCTCGTAGTAGCGCCCGCACAGGGTGATGTCGATGGCGGCTTCCATGCCGTGCGGCCAGGGCTTCTCGATGAGCACGTGGAACAGGGCACGGTGCAGCCCGTCCATCGCGTCGTCGTCGGCCTCCAGCTCCTTCGCGAGCTCGGTGTCACGGCTGGCGATCACGGATCCGGCCTTGGCGACGATCCGCTGGGCGACCTGGCCCATCTGCAGAATCGTGGAGTGCAGCTCGGGCGGGACCGCACGCCCCGGGTAGCGCCGGCGGGCGACCTTGGCGACGTGCAGGGCGAGGTCGCCCATCCGCTCCAGGTCGGCGACGATGCGCAGCGTGGTGACCATCGTGCGCAGGTCGGTCGCGACCGGGGCCTGGCGCGCCATCACGTCGAAGGCGCGTTCCTCGATCTCGTTGCGGAGCAGGTCGACGGTCTCGTCGGCACTGATGACGTTCTCGGCGAGCTGAAGGTCAGCGTCCAGCAGAGAGGTGGTGGCCCGGGCCATCGCGGACGCGACCAGGTTGGTCATCTCGATCAGTGACCGGTTGATGCTGTCCAGTTCTTCCTGGAAGACGTCCCGCACAGACGGCTCCTTACAACTAGGCGAGGTCCGGAGCACCATTCGATCACAGTTGGCCGGTGGGCCTCGGGGGGCTGACGTCCGACGATGATGCGCAGCCCTCGCCGCACGGTGAACATCGACGATAGGCCGGATGAACAGCTGGCGACCATCGGCAGTGAATCAACTCATGGCAAAGCACAAACGACCTGGCGAGGCCTAGCATTCGGCACGTGGTGGACAGGTCGGGCGTCGCGATGACTGCTGGTCACCTCTTGTTTCGCGACAGTTGTGCTCCGTGTACCCGGGTGGGCATCCCTGATGGTGGGACTCGGCCTCGTGAAACGTTCATGTTGTGGGGTGGCGGAACGATGAAGCGGACCGACACGGCGCGGCTGACCGGCATGGCGGGTCTGACCGGCACGGTGCGGCTGGCCGGCGTGGCGGGGTCGGCAAGGTGACCGTGACCCGGCCCGACCCGGAAGACCGTCACGGCGCCGCGGCGGCTCGCGCGGGGGCGACCGGTCCGCACTCGTTGCCGGCCGCGCTGGTCCGGCAGGTGATCGCCGGGCTGCCCTCCGGGCTGGTTGTGGTGAACAACACCAATGTCGTCGTGCTGGTCAACTCGGCCGCCCGGCGGATGGGTGTCGTCGCCGGGGACCAGCTCGGCGTCCCGGACGTGGCCGATCTGGTGACGGCCTGCCGGCTCGCCGGCGCGGAACGCAACCGCCAGCTGGATCTTCCGCCGGTGCCCGAGCCGCCGCTGACCCGGGCCCGGCCCGACCAGACCGCACTCGCGGTCTGGGCCTACGCCAGGCCGCTCGGTGACAGCGGGTACGTGTCGGTTCTGCTCGACGACATCACCGACTCGCGGCGGGTGGAGGCCGTGCGGCGTGACTTCGTCGCCAACGTCAGCCATGAGCTCAAGACGCCCGTCGGGGCACTGCACCTGCTTGCCGAGGCGGTCAGCGAGGCCAGTGAGGACCCGGTCGCCGTGCGTCGCTTCGCCTCGCGGATGACGCACGAGTCCGCCCGCCTGGCCCGGCTGGTCCAGGAGATCATCGATCTGTCCCGCCTGCAGGGCGCGGAACCGATGCCGGAGCTGGCGCCGGTGCCGGTGTCGGTGGTGCTCGCGGAGGCGGTCGACCGGAACCGGTACAACGCGCAGGCCCACGAGATCTCGGTCGCGGTCATCGGTGCCGGCGGGCTCCGGGTGCGCGGCGACGAGGGCCAGCTGGTGACCGCGGTGGCGAACCTGCTCGACAACGCCATCAGCTACTCGCCGCGAGGAACACGGGTGGTGCTGGGAGTCCGGCAGGTCGGGGAAATAGTCGAGATCTCCGTCGCGGACGAGGGAATCGGTATCGCGGAAAAGGATCTGGAGCGCGTTTTCGAGCGTTTCTACCGCGCGGATCCGGCCCGTTCCAGGGCTACCGGCGGAACCGGTCTGGGACTTGCGATCGTGAAGCACATAGCAACGAATCACGGTGGGTCGGTGGGTGTTTGGAGCGCGGAGGGGCGTGGTTCGACGTTCACGCTCCGGCTGCCGTCGGGGTCGGACGATCCGGCTGCGGCGGACGGCCGCTCGGCCGACGACCGAGCGACCGAGGACCGAGCGGCGGAAGACCGCACAGGGGGCGCCGTGAGCGGTGCCGTGGGTGCCGGCTCGGCACCTGGGCCACGGTGAAGTGGGGCCGCCGTGGTCCGATCGGACCGGTTCGGCGTACACGGAGCCCACAATGCTGGACACTGATCTTTTTCGGCGTGTGACCTTCGGCCGGATTCACCCGGCAGTTTTTTCCGGTGCCCCCTGTTCCCGGCGCCGGAATCTGAGACGACGCGATCGTGCGGCGTGACATTTGTTCCCGGAGAACCCCGGGGACGCGGGAAGACAGGGAGCGTGACGGTGACCAGGCTGCTCGTGGTCGAGGACGAGGAGTCCTTCTCCGATGCGTTGTCGTTCATGTTGGAGCGGGAGGGATTCGAGGTCGCGGTCGTCGGTGACGGACCGAGTGCCCTGGCCGAGTTCGACCGGCGCGGCGCCGATCTCATCCTGCTCGATCTGATGCTTCCGGGGCTGTCCGGCACGGAGGTCTGCCGGACGCTGCGCGCCCGTTCGACCGTTCCGGTGATCATGCTGACCGCCCGGGACAGCGAGATCGACAAGGTCGTCGGGCTCGAGCTCGGTGCGGACGACTACGTGACCAAGCCGTTCTCCGCGCGCGAGCTGGTCGCCCGGATCCGCGCGGTGCTGCGGCGTCGGGTCGAGACCGAGGAGGTGTCCGACGCCACCCTGGAGGTCGGCCGGGTGCGCATGGACGTCGAACGGCACGTCGTCACCGTCGACGGCAACCAGGTGGCGCTGCCGCTCAAGGAGTTCGAGCTGCTGGAGATGTTCCTGCGCAACGCGGGCCGGGTGCTCACCCGCGGCCAGCTGATCGACCGGGTGTGGGGGTCGGACTACGTCGGCGACACCAAGACCCTGGACGTCCATGTGAAGCGGTTGCGGACCAAGATCGAAGCGGAACCCGGGGCCCCGCGCCACCTGGTGACCGTGCGCGGACTGGGCTACAAGTTCGAGCCCTGAGCCGCCGTTCCCCCGGCGTCTGACGGCCAGCGGCGAGCCTGGTGAATGTGCCTGGTCAACGTGCCTGGTCAACGTGCCGCTACCTTGACATGTGCGCGGGTCGGCCAGATTCCACGCTGGTCGGATCTCGGGGCTGGCCGGCTGTGCGGCGTACTGGTCACGGGACGTCAGCAGCACCATACGCAGGGGGTGACCATTTGGTGGCTTTTGGTCACGGAGTGGGGTGTCACGGAATGGTATTTCGCGCAGTGATCCGCGACCGCGGAGTCGTTCGCGGAGTCGATCACGGGGCGGGCGGCCGCCGGGCCGCCGGCTTCGGCCCGGACCGGGCTGGTGATCGACGGTGCGGCTGAGGCCAGCGTTGTCCCGCCGCGGGCCGGGCGGCGGCGAGGTCGACGCCCCCGAGCCCGCCGAGGTCGGCTGGGGCTCGGCGCCGGCGCCGATACAGGACCCGGCGCCGGTGTCGGCGCAGGACCCGGCGCCGATGGTGATGCAGGACCGCGCACTCGTGCCCGTTGTCGGTGCCGCGCCGGGCTCGCCCCGTGCCGCCGCCGGGCCGGGCTCGCCAGCGGGTGCCGCCGAGGGTCCGGAGGGCAGCGGCCGGCCGGCGCAGGTCCACGCCTCCCAGCGTGACGAGCCGATGCGGCTCGGTGTCATCGACATCGGGTCGAACACCGTGCACCTGCTGGTGGTCGACGCGCACCGGGGCGGCCAGCCGCAGCCGGCCGCGAGCGTGCGCATCCCGCTGCGGCTCGTCGAGCTCCTGGACGGTGAGGGCCGGCTGGCGGACAACGGTGAACGCGCACTGACCGCCTGCATCCACGAGCTGCGGACGCACGCGCAGAACCTGAACGTGGTCGACCTGGTGGCCTTCGCCACGTCGGCGGTCCGGGAGGCACCGGACGGGGACGACGTGCTCGCGCGGGTGCGTGCCGACACCGGGCTCGCGGTGACGGTGCTGCCCGGCGAGGCGGAGGCCCGGCTCACGTTCCTCGCGGTGCGCAGATGGTTCGGCTGGAGCGCGGGCCGCCTGCTCGCGCTGGACATCGGCGGCGGCTCGCTGGAGATCGGCGCGGGCATGCACGAGGATCCGGACGTCGTCGCGTCGCTGCCGCTCGGCGCGAGCCGGCTGACCAGGAACTGGCTCGGCGAGAACGACCCGCCCAAGCGCTCGGAGCTCAACGCCCTGCGGCGCTACGTCCGGGCGCAGATCGCCCCGGTGGTCGGGTCCCTCTACCACGTGGGCGAGCCGACCCGGGCAGTCGCGACGTCCAAGACGTTCCGCTCGCTGGCCAGGATCGCCGGCGCGGCGCCGTACGGGCGCGGCACCTATGTGCGGCGGTCCCTGCGCCGGGCGGATCTCGCCGAGGTCGCGGCCAGGGTGTGCCGCATGTCGGCGTCCGAGCGCGCGGCGCTGCCCGGGGTGTCCGCGTCCCGGGCCGGCCAGCTGGTCGCGGGCGCGGTCGTCGCGTCCGAGGCGCTCGACCTGCTCAACCTCGACGAGGTGGAGATCTGCCCCTGGGCGCTGCGGGAGGGTGTGATCCTGCGCCGGCTCGACCAGCTGACCTCCGGTCTGGACGGCCCACGAGCTCTGCCGCCGGTCGGCGGGGTATGACCTTCGTCAAGGTGTGGGACCGGCCCAGCCGGTGCCGCAGCGACCGACGGCCCGCGAACGGATCTTCGTGGCCCGGCCGGGGAGGCGGTCCGCGGAGTATGGCCTAGCCTGGAAGACGGGCCCGGTTCCTTACCGGTCCGGGGCAGGTCCGTGAGCGGCCGTCCTGGCTGGCTGCGCTGGTCGGCTGGCCGAGATGATCGGCTGGCCGAGCTGGTCACCGTGCCCCGAAGCTGCGACAGGGGAGTCCACGTGCAGCCAAACGGTGCCAGGAGGCGGTCGGCGCCCGTGGCGTCGGTGGAGGCCGCCCCGACCACGTCGACCACGCCACCGCCGGGTCTGGTGGTGACCCCACGTCAGGAGGCGGCCGTAGCGGCGGCCCCCCAGGTGCCTGCGGCCAGGCCGCTGGCTGGTGGCCTGGTGGCGCTGTCGACGGCGTCGACCTACCCGGAGTCGACGGCGACCGCGTTCGAGATGGCTGCCCGCCTGGGCTATGACGGCGTCGAGATCATGGTCTGGACGGATCCCGTCAGCCAGGACCCGCAGGCACTGCGTCGGCTGCGGGACTACCACGGCATCCCGATCCTGGCCATTCACGCACCGTGCCTCCTGCTGACGCAACGTGTCTGGGGGAGTGACCCCTGGGCGAAGCTCCAGCGGGCGCGCTCGGTGGCCGAGTCCCTCGAGACGCCGACGGTCGTCGTCCACCCTCCGTTTCGCTGGCAGCGGGACTACGCCCGCGATTTCGTCGCGGGGATCGATCGGATGGCGGGCGAGACCGACATCCGGTTCGCGGTGGAGAACATGTTCCCGCTGCGGGCCCGTGGCCGTGAGGTCTCCGCCTACGCGCCCGACTGGTCGCCGATCGACGACGGCTACCGGCATGTCACGCTCGACCTCTCCCACACCAGCGTCTCCCGGTCGGACGCCCTGGCCATGGCGGACGACCTGGGTGACCGGCTCGCGCACATCCACATGGCGGACGGGACCGGGCTGGCCAAGGACGAGCACCTGGTGCCCGGCCGTGGCACGCAGCCGTGTGCCGAACTGCTGGAGCGGCTGGCGGTCAACGGCTTCGCCGGAACGGTCGTGGTCGAGATCAACACCAGGCGGGCGGAGTCGCGTGACCAGCGGGAGGCGGACCTCGCGGAGGCGCTCGCGTTCACCCGGCTCAACCTCGCCGCCCCCGCCGAAGTGACGCCGGCCGGTTGACATCCGGTCCGGTGACATCCGGTCCGGTGACATCGGTCCGGCGATGTCGGTCCGGTGACGCCCGTCCGGGCCCGGGGCATCGATGTGGTCGTGGTCGTGCCTGCGTTGTTGGCGATGACCCGCCGCGGCGGTCCACTATCGGGGGGTGAGCCCCGGATCACTCTTCGACCCATTGGCGGATGCCTACGACCAGGCCCGGCCCAGCTACCCGGACCAGCTCTTCGTCGATCTGGAGATGTTGGCCGGCCGGCCCGTCGCCGGCGCCCGGGTGGTCGATGTGGGGGCCGGCACGGGTATAGCGACCCGGGCGATGCTGGCCCGCGGGGCCCAGGTGCTGCCCGTCGAGCCCGGCCCGGTGATGCTCGACCACCTTCGCCGGCACAACCCCGGCCTGCCCGTGGTGCGTGGCGACGGTGAGGCACTGCCGTTGCGGTCCGCCGCCGTCGATCTGGTCAGCTACGCCCAGGCCTGGCACTGGATGCGGGTTCCGGTGGCGGCGGCGGAGGCGGCCCGGGTGCTGCGCCCGGGCGGCTCGCTGGCCGTGTGGTGGAACGACGTCGACGCCGACGAGTTCCACTGGTACCAGCGCCAGCAGGACCGCCTGGAGGCCATGAGCCCGGGCTACACCAGGGACTACCGCAACCGGCCCTTCGCCGAGGAACTGCGCTGGACCGGGCTGTTCACCGAGGTCGTCACCGTGACCTGCCGGTGGTTCAGGGAGATCGACGTGGATCTCTACGAGACCTGGCTGCGTTCGAAGTCGTTCGTCGCCGCGATCGGGGACCGGCTGGACGACTTCCTCGCCGCCGAACGTCGCTCGCTGCTCCGGTCGTTTCCCGACGGTCGTGTCATCGAGCCGTTCCGCACGATGCTGGTCGTCGCGCGGGTGCCGTGACGCCGGTGTCGTGACGCGGGTGCCGTGTCCATGACGCTGTGAGTGGTCGGTCTTCCGACAGCGCGACTGTCCCGGCACTGACGGCGTCATCCGCCCGGCCGAGTACGCATCGCTCACCGTGACGCAGGTTGTGCGCGCGCGTAACCATGACGTTGCGTGAGAATGGCGCGATCTACGCGATCTACGCCACTTCGCGGTGCTTCTGGCCTGGTAATGGCCCATAGGTGGCGCGGGGTCCTGATCGAGTTCATCAGAAAGCCATAGGTGCCGCTGTCCGGTACGCAATGAAAGTCTGATAAAACCTGTCCGCTATCGTCTAGCAAGTTCGTGGGGTTCTGGTCGGTTCGCTGACGTAGTCATACGACAGTCGAGCTCGGCCGTGCCCTGTCCGCGGGGCCAGGCGCCGATGCCGGCCGTGGACAGACGACGGACCAGGGATCGCCAGGCGCCCATGCCGGGTTCGCCGCGGTGTCCCTGGCTGGACGAGGAGACGCGCGATCGTGAGAGCTGGTTCTCGGCCGAGGACCGACGGACCGCCGCAGCCCGAGCGTTCCGCGGTCACGCGACGTTCCGCGGCCGCAGAGTCGTCGCGGCGTGGGCCGACCGAGGCGGAGGCGCTGGCCGCGGCCAAGTTCGCCTACAATCCGGCGCTCGACGGCCTCCGCGTGGTCTGCATCTACATCATTCTCGCGGGGCACATGGGCGCGATCCGCGCCAGCAACGTCGCCGTGGACATGTTCTGCGTGCTGAGCGGCTTTCTGATCACAACCCTGCTGCTCGCCGAGCAGGCCCGAACGGGCACGATCGCCATCGGCAAGTTCCTGGTGCGCCGATCCTTCCGCCTCATGCCGGGGATGTGGTTCTACCTCCTGGTGGGCCTGGCCGTCACGGTCGCCTTCAAATGGGACGACATCCCGTACCGCGACGACTTCTTCAAAACCGCGATCAGTACGTTTTTCAACGTCAACAACTGGTACCGGATCGTTAACCCGGAGGCCGGTGGCCGCTGGCTGCCGCACGTCTGGTCGCTGTCGATGGAGGAGCAGTTCTACCTGATCTGGCCGGGGGGCGTTCCTGCTCTTCATGCGCTCGCGCCGACTGCGGCCGTATCTGCTGATGTTCCTGGTCGCCTCGGTCGGGCTCGTGCTGGGCTGGACGTATGTCTGCGCCGCCAGCGGGGCGGTCCGCACCCGCGTCTACTTCGGCCTGGACACGCACATCGCGCCGCTGCTCATCGGCTGCATGGTCGCGATCTGGCGGGACAACCGCCTGCGGGCCCTGGCCGGGCCGGCCGGTGACTCCGCCGGCGGTGAGGAGAAGGGACGGGAGCGCCCGGCGCGCGGCGCCGCGTCCACGGTGACCATGGCCGCGGTGCGGCGCTGGACGACCGGTCGCCGGCTGGGCGTCCTCGGCCTGCCGGCCGGGATCGCGATGCTGGTCCTGTGCTTCGCCGGCCCGAGCAAGGAGCAGTACCTCCCGAACTGGATCGACTACGCCGCCTATGTGCCGACCGCGGCGCTCGGGGCGATCCTGATCCTCGGGTGTGACGTCAACCGGGAGGCCCGCTGGGTCAAACTGCTCGGCGCGCCGAAGATGGCCTGGCTCGGAAAGATCACCTACAGCATCTACCTGTGGCACTACCCGTTCATCTCCGCCTCCGCGGGCCAGGTCGTCCCGCGGATCGGACTGTGGCCCGGGGTGTTCGTCGCGGCGGTGGGCACGACGATCGCCGCCTATCTCGCGAACCGATTCATCGAGAAGCCCATCCAGGCGCGCCGGCCGAAGTGGTCCGACACCCCGCGCGGGCCGGCGAGGCCCCGGGATGACGCGGCGGGCCCGTCGCCGGCCGACGCGCCCCGCCCGGACTCCGAAGCGGACCGCTCCGGACGCGCGCCCGGCGCGCCTGGCCGGGATCTGCCGGACCTGCCTGAGCTGGCGGAAGGTCCCGACTCCCTGGAACTGCCGGACCCGCGGGACCGGGAGCGGAACCGGGACTGGGACCGGGAGCCGGTCGCGGCGATGTCCCGCTCGGACGGGGACGTCGACTGGGTGGACGAGGGGTACCCACAGCGCGACCGGGACCCGTTGCCGGCCCAGGGCGGGTGGCGAGGTGCCACGGGCCTGCCGGTTACTTCCGGGTTCGGTCGGCCGCAACCAGGTGACGTCACCTACGACCAGCCGGACGGGCCCGCGGTGTACGAGCACGGTCCGGCGGTCGGTGCCGTCCGCACCGCCGGGATGGAACCGACACCCGTTCCGGACTGGGCCCGCTACCCGTCCACCGGACGGCATGGTCCGGACGACCGCTTCCCGGCGGGGGACCCGCGGGCGGCGGCGTCCGTCGTCGGGGAGACGATGAACCTGCAGCTGCCGGCGCTCACCGATCCGCGAGCCGACGCGGGCCGCCGGCCCACACCGACGCCACGGCCCGGCCACGACTCGGGGCACCACGGTCGGGCGTTCGCGCACGGGCCGGTCAGCGGTCAGGGCCCCGGCCACGCGCACGGGCCGGTCAGCGGGCACGACGCGGGTGGGCGGCCCCCTGCGGGACGTCCCGGGCCCGGACCTGGCCGGGATCGCCACCCTGGACCGGCGCAGGGCCCGGACCACGAGTACCCGGCGGGCCGTCAACCGGCCGGCGCGCGGGACGGTCGGGACGCGCGCGCCGGGCGCTCCGAGCGGGAGTCGGCCCAGCCTGATCCGCTGTTCGGACCGATTCCCGGAGCCGGAGGCGACTGGTAGGCCGCGTCCGTCCGCCGAGGTCATAGCCTTCATCAGCGGTGGCCGCCACGGGCGGTGGCGGATCGGTGGTGAAGGGGAGTGAGTGGTGGTGCAGGGCAGTAGCGTTCTGGCGATCGTCGGGGTCGGGCGCCTTGGCGGTGCGCTGATGTCCGGGCTGCTGGGGGCCGGGCGCGCGCCGTCCGAGGTGCTCGCCGCGGAGCGCGATCCGGGCCGGGCCGCGCAGGTCGCCGCGGAGTACGGCGTCGAGGTGCTGGACCCGCCGGCGGCCGTCGCGGCGGCCGGCACCGTCGTGCTGGCCGTCAAGCCGCAGGACATGGGAAGCGTCCTGGACCAGATAAGCGCGCACATCAAGCCCGGCACGCTGGTGGTCTCCGTCGCGGCCGGGGTGTCGTCGTCCTTCGTCGCGCAGCGCCTGCCGGCGGGCACGCCCGTCGTTCGGGTCATGACGAACACCCCGCTGCTCGTGAACGAGGCGATGTCGGCCCTGTGCGCCGGGCCGGGCGCGGGTGACGAGCACCTGGCGACCGTCGAGGAGATGCTCCGCCCGGTCGGCCAGGTGGTCAGGGTGAGCGAGAGCCAGCTCGACGCGGTGACGGCGCTGTCCGGCAGCGGTCCGGCCTACTTCTTCTACCTGATCGAGGCGATGATCGAGGGCGGGGTGCTGCTGGGCCTCCCACGGGCACTGGCGGCCGAGCTGGTGGTGCAGACCGCCGCCGGGTCCGCGCTGATGGCCCGCGGCGCTGCGGGGGACGGCTCCGGTTCGTCCGGTGCGGAGCATCCGTCGCTGCTGCGCGAGGCGGTCACCTCCCCGGGCGGGACCACCATCGCGGCCCTGCGGGAGTTCGACCGCGCCGCGGTGCGCGCCGCCGTGCTGGACGCGGTGGAGGCCGCGTGCGCCCGCTCCCGGGAGCTCGGTGCGTCCTGACGGCGAATCGGTGGTTGCCAGGCCGGCATCGCCGGCACTGGTACCGTGCACCGGTTGCCGGGCCACACGGTTTCGACGGGTAGGCTCGCTCGGAAAAACATCTTCAACAGATCGGTCGGGTACGTGGGTTCCGTAATCAAGAAGCGTCGCAAGCGTATGGCCAAGAAGAAGCACCGCAAGCTGCTCAAGCGGACACGGGTCCAGCGCCGCAACAAGAAGTAGCACTCGCGGGGGGCGACCCAGGCCGGCGACCGACCCGCGGGCGGCCCGCGGCCGCCGGGCGGTGCCGGTCTCGGTGGTCCCGGTGGTCCCCTGCGGTGCGCCCCCGGGCGCGGGCTGCTGTCGCCCCCTGCCGTCGCACTCTGGTCGTCGCCCTCCGCCTGGTGTCGCGGAGCGACTCGCGGGCGGCCTGTAGCCGTGTAACGAGGCTGTTTCACTCCGTGTGCTCGTTCGTGCCGATGTGGTGACCGTATGGCACCCTGGTCGCGTGGCCGGCACCGGCGCCGGCCGGGCGCAGGGGGTCCTATGGCCAGCGGGTGGATCACGTTCATGTCGGACTACGGAGTGGACGGCGCCTGCGTCGGTGTCTGCCATGGGATCATCGCCAGGCACGCGCCCGAGGCGCGGGTGCTGGACCTGTGCCACTCCATCGAGCCGCAGGACGTCGGCCAGGCGGCGGTGACTCTGGTGGGTGCGGTCGGCTACCTCCCGTCCGGAATCCATCTCGTCGTCGTCGAGCAGCTCGACGCCAGCGGATACACGCGTGGCATCGTCGTGCGCACCGCCGAGGGCTCGCTGTTCGTCGTGCCCGACAACGGGGTCGCCTCGCTGGGCTGGGAGCTGCTCGGCGGGGTCGAGGAGGCCTACGAGATCTCCAACCCGGACCTGTGGCTGCCCCTGCCGACGGCGGTGTTCCGTGGTCGGGACGTGTACGCGCCGGTCGCGGCCCGACTGGCGGTCGGGCTGTCCCCCGCCGACGTCGGCCCCCGGCTCGACCCCGCCGAGCTGGTGGTCGTCGAGCCGCGCGGATGCCATGTCGACGACGACCACGTCCACGGCGAGGTGGTCTCGGTGGACCACTTCGGGAACCTCTCGCTCAACATGACCCGGTCCGAGCTCGAGGCCGCCGGGGTGCTGCTCGGTGATCCGGTGGAGGTCCGGGCGGACGCCAGGAAGCTCACGATGCCGTTCACCCACACCTACGGCGAGGTCGCGCCCGGCGAGCTGGCGCTCTGTGAGGACGCGCTGCGCCAGGTCATGATCGCGGTGAACTGCGGTCGGGCGGCGGAGGTGCTGCGGCTGCGGCGCGGTGACGCGGTCGTGGTCGCCCAGGTGCCCCGCAACGGTCCGCGTCCCGCCGTGGTCGCGGCCCGCGGCCGGCGGTGATCCGCCAACCCCGCCAACCCCGCCCCGACCCCGCCGACCCGGGCCCCACCGCCCCCGGCCTCACCGGCGGCACCTCGTCCCGACGCCGTCCCGAGCTCTGACGTCAGTGGTCGGGCGGCGCCGCCGCGGGGACGGGATCGACATCTGGCTACTCTAGGTGTCGATCTGGAAGTTTTTTGTGACGCTGCGCAGCTGGCGGGGTCGCATCCGGCGTACGATGGCCCCGCAAGTCCGGCCGCCGGTCGACTTGGAGAGCTTTGCGCGGGAGGCGTCCATGAGGCCACGTCGCGTGCTTGTGACGGGGGTGTCACGCCCGCTGGGCGCCGAGATGGCACTGGCGCTGGCCGCTGATCCCGAAATCGTCGACGTGGTCGGTGTCGACACGATCGCGCCGGCGGAAGATCTGGGGCGAACCCAGTTCGTCCGGGTGGACATCCGCAATCCCCTGATCGCGAAGGTGATCTCCACCGCCGCGATCGACACCGTCCTGCATCTGAGCGTGCTCGCCACGCCGCTGGGCGCCGGCGGGCGCACGGCGATGAAGGAGATCAACGTCATCGGGACGATGCAGCTTCTCGCGGCCTGCCAGAAGGCGCCCGGGGTGCGCAAGCTGGTGGTCAAGTCCACGACGTCGATCTATGGCTCATCCTCGAAGGATCCGGCGCTGTTCACCGAGGAGATGGAGCCGCGCGGCTTTCCCGGTGGTGGGTACGCCAAGGACGCGGTCGAGGTCGAGGGCTATGTTCGCGGCTTCGGTCGCCGGCGGCCCGATATCGCCGTGACGGTGCTCCGGCTCGCGAACGTGCTCGGCCCGGGAGTCGACTCCCCGCTCGCCCGTTATCTCGATCTGCCGGTGGTTCCGACCGTTCTCGGCTTCGATCCCCGCATCCAGCTGCTGCACGCCGAGGACGCGATGGCCGTCCTGATGAAGGCCACCAGGGAGGACCACGCCGGGACTTTCAATGTCGCCGGTGATGGCGTGCTCCTGCTGTCGCAGGCGATCAGGCGGGCCGGGCGGCCGCCGCTGCCGATTCCCTTTCCGGCGATCGGGTCGTTGGGCAACATCGCGCGCCGCCTGCGGCTCGTCGACTTCTCCTCCGAGCAGCTCGGCTTTCTCGCGCACGGTCGCGCGGTGGACACCACGAAGCTCAAGGAAGTGTTCGGGTACGTTCCGCGGTACTCGACCGTCGCGACGTTCGACAGCTTCGTGCATGACCGGGAGCTGCGGTACACCATCGACCACGAACTCGTCGAGCGGGTCGAACAGGGCCTTCGCGGCATGCTGGCCGGCCACCGGCCCGCGGGAACGCCCCGATGACCGCATGCCCGCGACCGGTGGAGAGGGGCTGAGATGCCGTTGACACCGCACGGAAGGACCGACTCGGGCGGGCGGTCCGACTCGAACGGCAGGAGCGGCGCGGTCGGCCTACACGTGGTCGGTACCGACGAGATGCCCCACAAGGGCAACGCCGGGAAGAGCTCGGCCGGGGCGAAGGCCGATGCCGAGGCGGAGAACGGCGCGGAGGCCGAGACCGACGCCGACGCCGACGCCGGGACGGGTCCCGGCGACCCGCCGGCCGATGCCGGTGAGCTGGAGCGGGTCCTGGCCGAGCTGCTCGCGTTCCTCCGCCGCCGGATCACCGGGGACTACACGGTCGACGAGCACGGATTCGACGTCGATCTCACCGAGCATGTCGTGGCGCCGCTGCTACGCCCGATCTACCGCAGCTATTTCCGGGTCGAGACCCGCGGCCTGGAGAACATTCCGGACCGGGGCGGTGCGCTCGTCGTCTCGAACCACTCCGGGACACTTCCGCTGGACGCGCTGATGACCGCCCTGGCGGTCCTCGACCATCACCCGGCCCACCGCCACCTGCGGATGCTGGCCGCCGACCTGGTCTTCGCCGTTCCGTTCCTGGCCCCGCTGGCGCGAAAGACCGGCAACACGCTGGCCTGCCACGCGGACGCCGAACGCCTGCTGGGCGCGGGTCATCTCGTCGGGGTGTGGCCCGAGGGCTTCAAAGGCATCGGCAAGCCGTTCAGCGAGCGTTACAAGCTCCAGCGTTTCGGCCGCGGAGGTTTCGTCTCGGCGGCGCTGCGTTCCGGTGCGCCGATCATTCCCTGCACCGTGGTCGGCGCGGAGGAGATCTATCCGATGGTCGGTAACGCCCGGACCCTCGCCAGGGTGCTGGGGCTGCCCTATGTGCCGATCACACCGACGTTTCCGTGGCTGGGTCTGCTCGGTCTTCTCCCACTGCCGAGCAAATGGATCATCGAGTTCGGTGAGCCGGTGGACACGAGCCAGTACACCGCCGCGGCGGCCGAGGACCCGATGCTCGTCTTCGAGCTCAACGACCGCATTCGCGAGACGATTCAGCACACGTTGTACGGCCTGCTGATGCAGCGTCGGTCGGTGTTCTTCTGACCCGAATCACGGATCACCCGAATCACGGAATTCGGGCCAGCCGAGGTCCGCGAGTCCCGTTCAGGTTCCGCCGTAGCGGCGGCGCAGGGCCATTCCGGCCGCGACACCGCCACCGAGAGCACCCAGCCCGGCCGCGGTCGGGATGCCGATCCGGGCGGCCTTTCGCGCGGTGCGGAAATCCTTGATCAGCCAGTCCCGTTCCTTGGCGACGGCGCGCAGGTCCGGGTCCGGGTTGATCGCCACCGGATGGCCGACCAGGGAGAGCATCGGAAGGTCGTTGATCGAGTCCGAGTAGGCCCAGCACCGCGAAAGGTCCAGGCCCTCGCGTTCGGCCAGAGCCCGCACCGCCGCCCCCTTGGCCGGCCCGTGCAGCGGCTCGCCGACCAGGTGCCCGGTGTAGCAGCCGTCCGCGACCTCGCTGACGGTGCCGAGCGCGCCGGTCAGGCTGAGGCGCCGGGCGATGATCGAGGCCAGTTCGACCGGCGTCGCGGTCACGAGCCAGACCCGCTGCCCGGCGTCGAGGTGCTGCTGGGCGAGCGCGTGCGTCCCCGAGTAGATCTGCTGCGCCATCCGCTCGTCGTAGATCTCCTCGCCGTAGCGGACGATGTCGGTGACGTTGCGCCCGGCGACGAAGGCCAGGGCGGCCTCGCGGGCGTCCCGCATCCCGTTCGGGTCCTCCAGCCCGCGAAGCCGGTAGCTGATGTGCTGCCACCCGAACTTCAGCAGGTCCCGCGAGTCGAAGAAGTCGCGGGCCGCGAGCCCACGCGCGAAGTAGAAGATCGAGGCGCCGGCCATCATGGTGTTGTCCACGTCGAAGAACGCCGCGGCGGACTCGTCCGGCGGAGCCTTCGCCACTTCCTCGGCGGCGACCTTCAGCGCGGCGGTGGCCGCGACCTCGGCCGCCTCCCGGCCATCCAGGTGGTCCTTGCGTCGTCGCACCCTCATGTCATCTCCGCCCCCGTCCGATCACCGTCGCCGGTGGCCTCCGGCCCGGCCCGCCGCGCCTCGCCCGCGGATGCCCCTGGCAGCGCCTCCGACTGGCACTGCCTCCGGCTGTCCGGGCTCGTCGAGCGGCGCAGTCAGCCTACGACGTGCGACGGCCCACGGACGGAACGGCTGACCGTGCGGGTCAGTCCCCGCGGCTGACCGTGCGGGTCAGTCCCCGCGGGGCGCGGGCAGCTGCCGGGCGAGGGTACGTACGGCCCGCAGCTGCAGCGCTCGCACCGCGCCCTCCTTCTTGTTCATCGCCAGC
The DNA here is from genome assembly GCF_001536285.1 of Parafrankia irregularis. Lineage (NCBI taxonomy): Bacteria > Bacillati > Actinomycetota > Actinomycetes > Frankiales > Frankiaceae > Parafrankia > Parafrankia irregularis. The sequence continues at coordinate 248,982 of NZ_FAOZ01000002.1, forward strand.
GCGGTCTCGCGCACGGAGAGCCCCTGGAGGAACCGGAGCGTGACGCACTCCCGCTGCTCGGCGCCCAGCGAGCTCAGCGCCTGGAGCAGCTCCCGCAGCTCGATGGCGGACAGCACGGTGTCCTCCGGCCCGGGGACCACCGTGCCCGAGCCCACCCGCTCGTCGGCGGTGGCCAGCAGGTCGGCGGTCGGGAACTCCAGCCGGGCGCGGCCTGAGCGAGCCAGGTCGACGATGTGGTTGCGGGCGATGGTGATCAGCCAGGCTCCGATCTCGCGCCCCTGCCACTCGAAGCTCGAGATCCGGGTCAGGGCCCGCAGAAACGTCTCGGACACCACGTCCTCGGCGACCGCGCGGTTGCCGCCGACGCGGTAGTAGGCATAGCGGAAGACGAGGTCGGCGTGCTGGTCGTAGATGAGCCCGAACGCCTCCCGCTCCCCGCGGCGGGCCCGCCGGACGAGGTCGTCCTCCCCCCGCGGGCCGGCCAGCTCCTCACCGCGGGCGTCGGAGGCCTGGGCGAGCAGGTCGGATGGCTCGACGCTGGCGGTGTTCCCGGCGGTCGCCCGGGCCATGGCCACGGCCGCGCCGAGCAGTGGCAGCAGGCCGAGCAGATGACGGGCCGATGAGCTGCCGGCGGGTGGGTTGGCGGCGTGCGGCCCAACGGCCGATGGCCCAACGGCCAGTGGGCTGCCGGCGAGTAGCCCGCTGGGAGTGAGGCACGTCGTGGCGCACATGCGGGCTCCCGAGCGTGGACGTCGCGGGCGGAGACGGTTCGCGGGCGGAGACGGTTCGCGGGCCGAGCTGATGCCGGAAACGGCCTGGTGACCGTCACCACCATAGCCGTCGGGTAGCTGAGTGTAGCCGGGTCTCCAGCCACGCCAGACCTGGCACCGTCGCGCGCCTGACTGCCGACGGGGAGTGGATCGTCACCCGATGGTAGGTAACCGGACGGCGTCGAAGCACTATCGTCGCTGAGGTGATCGACGTCCGTGCGCAGATGTCCGAACGGAACCACAGTCGAAGCCCGCAGACCCCCCAGGACGGTTCCGCGGTCGGCTCCGCTCCCGGTGAGGGAGGCGGAGCGGGGGAGTCCGGTGTTCGGATCGTCCTGGTGACCCGGGCGGGCTGTCATCTGTGTGATGACGCACGAGTGGTGATCGCGAAAGTGAGCGCCGAGCTCGGTGTCGGCTGGCGGGAGATGGACGCCGATGCCGACCCCGAGACCGCCGACGCCTATGGCGACCGGCTGCCGGTGATCCTCGTGGACGGCCGGGAACACGGGTACTGGCGGGTCGAGGAGGAGCGGTTGCGTCGTGCCCTGGCGGGTGACCGCTGGTCGTGGCGGACCGGGCGGGCGGGGCGGTCCGATGGCTCCCGGCAGCGAGGCGGTTCCGATCGTGATGGCGGACCGAAGGCTCCGAGAACATCGTGAATCACTTCACGAAGTCGTAGAATCGATGCGTCCGCAGACGCGGTCGTCGGCCGTGGCAGCCGCCGGGTCGAGCGTGGACGTCCGGTCGGGCGTGCATGCCTGGTCGGGTGCCGGCAGGCTCGGGTGTCGGCACGCGGAATGCGTCGGCACGCGGATCTGGTCGGTGCCCGGCGGCACGGCGATCCGTCCGCACTGTCGAGGGATGTCGGGAGCCGCGGATGGGTTCACCACGGCGGGGTACCGGGCGGCTGTCGGGCAGATCGCCGATGCCCGAGGCGACGGTGGCCCGGCTGCCGCTCTACCTGCGTGTGCTGACCGGGCTCGGTGAGCGTGGCGTGCAGACGGTGTCGTCGGACACGTTGGCCGCCGCTGCCGGGGTCACCTCGGCCAAGGTCCGCAAGGACCTCTCCCAGCTCGGATCCTTCGGCACCCGCGGGGTCGGCTACGAGGTCGGCATCCTGCTGGAGTGCATTTCGGCCGAGCTCGGCCTGACCGAAGACCGCTCGGTGGTGCTCGTGGGCGTAGGTAACCTCGGGCATGCACTGGCCGGGTACGGCGGCTTCCATGCCCGTGGGTTCCGTATCGCGGCCCTGGTGGATGCCGATCCGTCCCGGGTGGGCGAGCGGGTCGGTGCGGTCGTCGTCCGTCCGGCCGACGAGCTGGAAGCGGTCATCGAGGACTGCCAGGTGACCATCGGCGTGATCTGTACGCCGGTGGCGGCGGCCCAGGGTGTCTGCGATCGACTCGTCGCAGCGGGCGTGACCAGCATCCTGAATTTCGCCCCTACGGTGCTTTCGGTGCCCGAGGGAGTGGATGTGCGTAAGGTCGACCTTGCCCTGGAGCTGCAGATTCTCTCCTTTCACGAAGCGCGCAAACGTCCGTCGCCAGGCCTGCCCCCCCGGCCGGGGGTGCGGGCCGTCGGTGGTGAGCCGGGGCCGGGCGGAATCGTGGATGACGAGGCTGGTGAGGTCGTGCGGATGACTCGTCGGGTGCTGTCACCGTCGTCGCGGGTGGCGCCGGAGCAGGCTGCGCAGCCGTTGGAGGTAACGCAGCCGTCGCCGCCGGTTACGCAGTCGACCCAGGCTGCGCAGTCGACCCAGGCTGCGCGGCCGACGCCGGCTGTGCGGCCGTCGCGGGTGTCCCTGCCCGTGGTCGCCGGCGGGAGTGAGGCCGAATGAGTCTGCTCGCGGTGGGCCTCAACCACCGGACCGCGCCGACGTCGCTGCTGGAGCTGGCCGCCGTCTCCGCCGACGAGACGCCGAAGGTGCTCCACGACCTGGTGGCCGCCGATCACGTGAGCGAGGCGGTGATCCTCTCCACCTGCAACCGCACCGAGATCTACGCGGAGGTGGAGACCTTCCACGGTGGGCTGGCCGACATCTCCGACCAGCTCAGCCGGGTGTGCGGCGTGCCCATGAACGATCTCGCGGCGCATCTGTACGTCCATCACGAGGCGCGTGCGGTCAGCCACCTCTTCTCGGTGGTGTGCGGCCTGGACTCGATGCTCGTCGGCGAGGCCCAGATCCTCGGCCAGGTCCGGGTGGCCTTCCGGGCGGCCCAGGCGGCCGAGGTGACGAGCGGGGCGCTCGGCGCGCTGTTCCAGAACGCGCTGCGGGTGGGTAAGCGGGCCCACAGTGAGACATCCATCGACGCGGCGGGAGCCTCGATCGTCTCGGTGGGTGTCCGGATGGCGGCCTTCGACCTGCAGGCCCGTCGGCCCGATGCGCTCGCCGTGCCCGTCTCGCGTATCGGCACCGATCCCGCCGACGCCGTCGAGGACCTGCTGCGGCCCGAGCTCACCGCCCCGGTCGAGCCCGCCGACGCGGAACCGCTCGCCGGAGCCCGGGTTCTGATCATCGGCGCGGGCGCGGTCGGCTCGCTGGCCACCCAGACCGTGCGCCGTGCCGGCGCCGGCGAGGTCGTCGTCGCGAACCGGACGGCGGCGCACGCGGCGCGGGTGGCCCAGACCCATGACGCCCGCGCGGTCGGGCTGAGCGACATCGCCCACGAGATCGGTCGGGCGGACCTGGTCATCTCGTCGACCGGGGCGTCCGGGCACGTGGTGAGCCACGACCAGGTCCGCGCGGCCGTCGAGGGCCGCGGCGGCCGCCCGCTGGTCTTCCTCGACCTCGCGCTTCCCCGTGACATCGACCCCGCGGTTCGGGAGCTTCCCGGGGTCACCCTGATCGACATCGAGGCGCTGCGGGTCGCCCTGGACGGGGCGCAGGTCTCCCATGACGTGGAGGCCGTCCGCTCCCTGGTCGCCGCCGAGGTGGGCGGGTTCCTCGACCGGCGACGCGCGGAGCGGGTCGCCCCGACCGTGGTGGCGCTGCGGGCACACGCGGCGGCTGTGGTGCGCGACGAGCTCGACCGGCTGCGCACCCGCCTGCCCGATCTTGACAACCGTGAGTGGGACATGGTCTCCGGCACGGTGCGCAGAGTCGTCGACAAGCTGCTGCACGCGCCCACTGTGCGGGTGCAGCAGCTCGCGGAGGCGCCGGGCGGTGACAGCTACGCCGAGGCGCTGCGCGAGCTGTTCGACCTTCCACGGGACGTGCCGGCCATTGTCTCCGCACCTGACCTGGATCTGGTGGAGAGAACGTGACAGACACCCGAGAGCCCGACGCCCGATCGCACGCCCGGTCGTTCGCCTGGCTCACACGTCGCCCGCTGCGCCTGGGTACCAGGCGCTCCGCGCTGGCCCTCGCCCAGTCGGGGCACGTGGCCGAGGCGCTGCGGGCCCGGCTCGGCTGCCAGGTGGAACTGGTCCCGATCGTGACTGACGGTGACAGGTCGCAGGGGGCGATCAGCCAGATCGGTGGCACGGGCGTCTTTGTGAGCGCGCTTCGTGAGGCGCTGTTGTCCGGCGAGATCGATCTCGCCGTCCACTCGCTCAAGGATCTCCCGACCGCCACCCCGGACGGGCTCGTGCTGGCCGCCGTCCCACCCCGGGTCGACACCCGGGACGTCCTCGTCTCGCCCAGCGGCCGCGGGCTGGTCAGGCTGGGCCCGAACGCGCGTATCGGCACCGGGGCACCGCGCCGGGCGGCGCAGCTGCGTGCCATGGGGCTCGGTTTCGACGTCGTCCCGATCCGGGGGAACGTCGACACCCGGATCAAGAAGGCCATCGACGGGGAGGTGGACGCCGTCATCCTCGCGCACGCGGGCCTGGAGCGCCTCGACCGCCTCGACGCGGTGACCGAGATCATCCCCTCCGAGGTGATCCTGCCCGCTCCCGGCCAGGGCGCGCTGGCAATCGAGTGCCTTCGGACGGAGGGCACCGCGGTGGCTCCGTTGGCGGGCAGTGCTTTGACGAACGGCGCTTTGGCGGGTGGCAGTCTGACAAGTGGTGGGCTGGCGGGTGCCGCGTTGGCTGGTGGTGGGTCGGCTGGTGGCGGGCTGGCGGAAAGCGGACAATCCTACGTCCGGAGTGGACCAGATCTGAGCAAGGCAATCGATGGGGGGCTCGCGGAGCTGCTACGGTTTGTGCTCGACGACGCACCGTCCTCTGTCGCGGTCAGAGCCGAGCGTGCTTTCCTGGCGGGAATCGAAGCCGGTTGTACCGCTCCGGTGGGTGCCCTGGGCCGGGTCCTTCCGAGTACCGGCTCGAGCCAGGCCACAGGTGGCGATGGTGCGCCCGCCGTGGGTGACCTCCGCCTGCGGGCGGTGGTCGCGGCGCCGGATGGCAGCAGGGTCCTGCGGTGCGAACTCACCGGTTCTGTCGTCGACCCGGAGGCGCTCGGGCAGCGCCTCGCGGACGAGATGTTGTCCGCCGGAGCACAGACGCTGATGGGAACAAGCTGAGCATGGCCACCCGACGTACCAAGAAGCCCGTGTCCCCGGTCGCCCTGGTGGGCGCCGGACCCCATGATCCGGGGCTGCTCACGGTCCTCGCCGTGGAGACTCTCGCCGCCGCCGACGTGGTGGTCGCGGACCCGGACGTACCGTCGGCCGTGATCGAGTCGTTGTCGGCGGAGGTCCTGAAGATCGGCGACCTCGACGCTCCCAAGCCGGTCCGGGACGCCGAGGCCGCGACCGCCGCGGTTGTGAGCCGGGCGCGGGCCGGGGAGAAGGTCGTCCGGCTGTACGCGTCCGACCCGTGGCTGACGCGGATCGGCGCGGCGGACGCGCAGTCGCTGGCCAAGGCCAAGATTCCCTACCGGGTCGTCCCGGGAGTCTCCACGTCGGCCGCGGTGGCGACCTACGCCGGTGTGGCGCCGGGCTCGCCGGTGACCTTCGCGAGCACGTCGGGTGTCTTCTCGTCCTCGGGTTCGGTGAACAGCGGCTCCCCGTTCGGGGGCAGTGAGCCGGTCGGGCCGCTCACGCCGCCCCCGTTCGGCACGTCCCGCCTCGGCGTCGGCGCGCGGCCGATGTCGGGCCTCGGCGGCGGCCCGCTGGGAGTCGGCGGCGGCTTCGGCGCACCGCTCGGGCTCGGTGCCCCGACCGGATTCGGTGGCCTCGGTGTGCCCAGCACGCCGGGAGATGTCGACTGGGGCGCACTGGCCGGGGCGCCCGGCACGCTGATCGTCACCGCCTCACCCACCGAGATCGGCAAGGTGGCCACCGCGCTGGTCGAGCACGGGCGCCCAGGTGACACCCCGGTCGCGGTCACCGTGGACGGAACGACCACCGACCAGCGCACTGTCGCCTCGACGCTGGACCGCATCGAGGCGGACGCCGCCCCGATGCTGAACGCGACCGCGACCCCGCCGAGCGAGGTCGTCATCTCGATCGGCCAGGTGGTCGGGTCCCGCCCGAAGCTGTCCTGGTGGGAGACCCGCGCGCTGTTCGGCTGGACGGTGCTGGTGCCCCGCACGAAGGAGCAGGCGGCGATCCTCTCCGACTCGCTGCGCGCCCACGGCGCGAGCCCGCTGGAGGTGCCCACGATCGCCGTGGAGCCGCCGCGTACCGCCGCCCCCATGGAACGGGCGATCACCGGCCTGGTCTCCGGCCGCTACCAGTGGGTCGCCTTCACCTCGGTCAACGCGGTGAAGGCCGTGCAGGAGAAGGTCGAGGAGCGCAGCCTCGACGCGCGGGCGTTCGCCGGCGTCAAGGTGGCCGCGATCGGTGAGGCGACCGCGGACGCGCTGCGTGCCTTCGGTATCCGGCCCGACCTCATCCCCTCCGGCCAGCAGTCCAGTGAGGGCCTGCTCGAGGACTGGCCCGAGTTCGACGAGTCGCTGGACCTGCTCGACCGGGTGCTGCTGCCGCGCGCCGACATCGCCACCGACACCCTGGTCGCCGGGGTGAAGGACCGTGGCTGGCAGGTCGACGAGGTGACCGCCTACCGCACCGTGCGGGCGGCCCCGCCGCCGGCGCCGATCCGGGAGGCCCTCAAGGGGGGCAGGGTCGACGCGGTCGTGTTCACGTCGTCCTCCACGGTGCGCAACCTGGTCGGCATCGCCGGCAAGCCGCACGAGACGACGGTCATCGCGGTCATCGGCCCGGCGACCGCCGCCACCGCGCAGGAGCTCGGGCTGCGGGTGGACGTCCAGGCCGCGGAGGCGTCCGTGCCGGCGCTGGTGACCGCGCTGGCGGAGTTCGCCGCCGAGCACCGCGAGGAGCTCGGGAAGGTCGGCCCGCTGGCCGCGCGGCTGCCCAAGCCGAGGCGAGGCTCCCGGCGGTGAGCGGCACCGGCGGCCTGGGCGGCTTCGGCGGCTTCGGCGCCAGCGGCGGCCTACCCGGGCGCTCGCCTGCGGGTCCTCCCGCCGGCTTTCCGGCGGCGCGCCCGCGGCGGCTGCGCCGTGGGGCGGCCCTGCGCCGGATGGTGGCCGATGTGCGCCTGCACCCGGCCGACCTGATCCTGCCGATGTTCGTCCGGGAGGGCGTGACCGAGCCGGTTCCGATCTCGTCGATGCCCGGGGTCGTCCAGCACACCCGCTCGACGCTGCGCAAGGCCGCCGCGGAGGCGGTCTCGGCCGGCGTCGGCGGGATCATTCTGTTCGGCGTGCCCGAGCACAAGGACGCCCGCGGCTCCGCCGCCGACGACCCGGCAGGAATCGTCCAGCTCGCCCTCGCCGACCTGGTGTCCGAGGTCGGCGGCGACATCGTGATCATGGCCGATCTCTGCCTGGACGAGTACACCGACCACGGGCACTGCGGTCTGCTCACCGCCGCGGGCGACGTCGACAACGACGCGACGCTCGAGCGCTACGGCCAGATCGCGCTCGCCCAGGCCGCGGCCGGCGTCGAGATGGTCGCCCCCAGCGGCATGATGGACGGCCAGGTCGCGGCGATCCGGGCCGCGCTCGACGGCGGCGGGCACACCGACATTCCGATCATGGCCTACTCGGCGAAGTACGCCTCCGGCTTCTACGGCCCCTTCCGGGAGGCGGCCCTGTGCGCCCCCCAGTTCGGCGACCGCGCCGGCTACCAGCAGGATCCCGCCCGGTCGGTCCGAGAGGCGCTGCGCGAGGTGGCGCTGGACCTGGCCGAGGGCGCGGACGCCGTGATGGTGAAGCCGGCGCTCGCCTACCTGGACATCCTGCGGGCCGTCGCCGACACCGTGGACGTCCCGGTCGCCGCCTACCAGGTCTCCGGTGAGTACGCGATGGTCGAGGCGGCGGCGGCCAACGGGTGGCTCGACCGTGAACGGACCATCCTGGAGACGCTGACCTCGATCCACCGGGCCGGCGCGGACGTCATCCTCACCTACTGGGCGACGGAGGTCGCGGGCCTGCTCGCGAGCCGCGGCTGACATCCGCTGGAGGCAACGGTCGAACGGGGGCAACGTCCCCGAACAGGTTCGGCACGGCTCAGGCCGCCACCGCTTGAAGATCATGGGATTTTGGTCGTTCTGACGACCAAAATCCTCAGGTCTTGTCCGGTCGCAACGGCTTACCGGGGTGCGGCCTGAGGTCGCCGCTTGAAGATCATGGGATTTTGGTTGTCCTGACGACCGAAATCCTCAGGTCTTGCTCGGTAGCAGCGGTGTGGAAAGGAACTACTGCGGCGTACAGCCAGGGAGTGCTGACGCGGCGTGTGGCCAGGCCGACCCCCGGTCGGAACCCTACGGGGGGAGGGTATGGGCGTAGGGTTCTCTCCGTCGGCAACCCGCGGTCCCGTGCGGAATCGTCCGGGGCACGCGCGAGCACATCACGGGAGGCGTCGCCATGTCCGTCACCAGCATCGTGACCACCTACAGCGTCACCGGGATGACCTGCGGCCACTGCGCCGCGGCCGTCAGCGAGGAGATCTCCCAGCTGCCGGTGGTGAGCTCGGTCGACATCGAGGTCGCCACCGGCCGGGTGAGCGTGACCAGCACCGGCGAGATCGACGACGCCGCGGTCGGCGCCGCCGTCGCGGAGGCCGGGTACACCCTCGCCGGGCGCGTCTGACCGCCGCGGGCGGAGGCGCGGGGCGCCGGCGCGGTGCGCCGTGCGCGGTGGAGGCTCCGGCGGCGGTTCCGTGAGCCGGGGCAGCCCACGGAACCGCCGGTGAAAGCAGCCGGCTCCTACAGGGTGGCTCCTGTGAGGAAGGCCGCTTAGGACAGCCATTCCTGTCGATCATCGTCCGGCGGGCCGTATCGTCGTCCGCGGTCGGGCTCTGCCAGCGCATTCGCCTGGCGGGGAGCGGCATCGTCATTCAGCCGGGTTCGGCGTGGCGGAATATCATCGACCCAGCGGCCGGGCAAGGCTCCTGGCCGCTACCGGACCAGGGCTGCCTGCCGCGGAACCCACGCGGCGTCATCCGCGCGGCTCCCTCGGAGCGTGGAGCGCGGGTGCGCCCTGGCCGTCATGAGCCGCCGCCGGTGGGCGGCCGGGGCAGACCCCCGTCCGCCGGCGGCCTTCGAGTAGGTCGGCGCCGTCACAGGTTTCGCTGCCCTCCCCGGCGGATCGGGCCGGCGTGCACGCAGCCGCTGCTTTCGCGGGCAGGCCGGCCGCCGGGCGGGTGCGGCCGGGTCGTACCGGATTCGGCTGCCGCGCCGGACGCGTGCCGGCCGGCGAGACCTGCGAGGATCGGAGCATGGTGGTTCCATCTGCCGCACCGGCGTCCGAGGATCTGTTCGAGCGCGCCCAGCGGGTTGTCCCCGGTGGAGTGAACTCCCCGGTACGCGCGTTCCGCGCTGTCGGCGGCACTCCCCGCTTCATGGTCGGCGGCGACGGGCCCCGGCTCGTCGACGCCGACGGCCGGTCCTACATCGACCTGGTCTGTTCCTGGGGGCCGATGATCCTCGGCCACGCCCATCCGGAGGTCGTCGAGGCGATCACCACGGCCGCGGCCCGGGGGACCAGCTTCGGCACCCCGACCCCGGGCGAGGTGGAGCTCGCCGAGCTCATCGTCGAGCGGATCCGGCCCGTGGAGCAGGTGCGCCTGGTCAACTCGGGCACCGAGGCGACGATGAGCGCCATCCGGCTGGCCAGGGGGTTCACCGGCCGCTCCACGGTCGTCAAGTTCGCGGGCTGCTATCACGGTCACGTCGACGCCCTGCTCGCCGCCGCTGGCTCCGGTGTCGCGACCCTCGGCCTGCCCGACACCCCGGGCGTCACCGGGGCCTCCACCGCCGACACCATCGTCCTGCCGTACAACGATCTCGAACTGGTCAAGGCGACGTTCGCCGAGCGCGGCGACAGCATCGCGGCAGTGATCACCGAAGCCGTCGCCGCGAACATGGGTGTCGTCCCGCCGCTGCCCGGCTTCAACGCCGGTCTGCGGCGCCTGTGCGACGAGTACGGCGCCCTGCTGGTGTTCGACGAGGTCATGACGGGCTTCCGGCTCTCCCGGGACGGCTGGTGGGGGCTGGAGGGCGCCCAGCAGGGCTGGGAGCCGGACCTGTTCACCTTCGGCAAGGTGATGGGCGGTGGTCTGCCCGCCGCGGCGTTCGGCGGCCGGGCCGACGTGATGGCGCGGCTCGCCCCCGCCGGGCCCGTCTACCAGGCGGGCACCCTTTCCGGGAACCCGCTGGCGGTGGCCGCCGGGCTGGCCACCCTGCGCGCCTGCACCGACGAGGTCTACGCGACCGTCGACGCGCGGGCCGCCGATGTGGCCGGCATCGTCTCCACCGCCCTCACCGAGCAGGGCGTGCCGCACCTGGTCAACAGTGCCGGATCCCTGTTCAGCGTGTTCTTCACCGAGGCGGCCGCGGTGGTGGACTACGCGGGGGCGAAGGAGCAGGCGAGCGAGCGCTACGCGGCGTTCTTCCACACCATGCTCGACGAGGGCATCTACCTGCCGCCGTCGGCGTTCGAGGCGTGGTTCCTCTCGGCGGCCCACGACGACGAGGCGGTCGAACGGATAGCAGCCGCGGCCCCGGCGGCCGCGCGGGCCGCCGCGGCGGTCGCCGTCGGCTCGGAGCCGGCCGGCGGCGGTGCCGCGTGAGCGGCCCACAGCTCACCACGGTCCATCTCGTCCGGCACGGGGAGGTCTTCAACCCCGAGAAGGTGCTCTACGGCCGGCTGCCCGGCTACCGGCTCTCCGAGACCGGTGAGCGGCAGGCCAAGGTCACCGCCGAGCACCTCGCCGCGCTGGACGTCGCCGTGGTCGTCGCGAGCCCGCTGGAGCGGGCCCGGCAGACCGCCACGCCGATCGCGGAAGCCCACGGGGTGGAGCTCCAGATCGACCCGCGGCTGATCGAGAGCCGCAACGCGTTCGAGGGCCGGTCGTTCGAGGCCGGGCCCGCCGTCCTGCGCCACCCCCGGATGTGGAAGCTGCTGCGCAACCCGCTGAAGCCGTCCTGGGGTGAGCCGTACACCGAGATCGCGCAGCGGATGCTGGCCAGCGCCGCCGAGTGGCGGGACGCCTTCCCGGGGCGGCACGTGGTCCTGGTCAGCCACCAGCTGCCGGTGTGGACCGCCCGGCGCGCGCTGGAAGGCCAGCACCTGTGGCATCGCCCGGACCGGCGCCAGTGCGCACTGGCGAGTGTCACCTCCGCGGTCTACCGGGGCGATCAGCTCGTCCGGGTGGACTACGCCGAGCCCAACGGGCCCACCGGCAACGCGGCCGGCTCCGTCGGCGCCTGACGCCGGTTCGCCTCGGCGGTGATCCACCCAGCGTTGTGGTGCCTGCGGTGCCCGGTCTGCGCGAGCCCGTTCGCCGGCGCTCCCAGCCCGGCGGGCGCCGACGGCCCGGCAGGAGCACAGGGCCCGGCTGGTGTGCCGGGCCCGCCCTCCTCGGGCGGGTCCGGGGCGCCTGGAGCGCTCCGTTGTGCCGAAGGCCACTCCTTCGACGTCGAGCGGTCCGGCTACCTGAACCTGCGGACCGGCCGGGCCAGGCGGGTCGTCGGGGACACCGCGGAGATGGTCCGGGCCCGGGCGGACTTCCTGGGCCGTGGTCACTTCGCGCCCCTCACCACCCGGCTCACCCAGCTCGCCCGGCTGACCCACGGCACGAGCCCCGCCCGCCCCGCCCGCGCCGCCCGCGCCGCCCGCCCCGCCGGGCTCGCCGCGGGGGCGGCGGGGGCGGCGGCCGGCCTCGAGCTGGCCCTTGAGATCGGCGCGGGGACGGCACATCACCTCGCGGCGATCGTGGACGACTGTCCTGAGCGTCTCGGCCTCGCCGCGGACGTGTCGAAGTTCGCGCTGCGCCGGGCGGCCCGGGCCCATCCGCGCATCGGCGCGGTCGCGTTCGACGTCGCGGACCGCTGGCCGCTGCCCGACGCCTCCGTCGACGTCCTGCTCGACGTGTTCGCGCCGCGCAATCTGCCCCAGATGCGCCGGCTGCTGCGGCCCGGCGGCGCGTTGCTCCTGGTGACCCCTGGCGACGATCACCTGGTGGAGCTGCGTGACGCGCTCGGGCTGGTCGGCATCCACCCGGGCAAGCGGGACCGCCTGGCGGCGGAGCTGGCCGGCCACTTCGACCAGCCGACGTCCGAGACGCTGACCTTCACCCTCCACCTGGCGGCGGACGAACTGGTCGAGCTGGCCCTCATGGGCCCCAGCGGCCATCACACCGACGCGGCCGAGCTCCGGCGCCGGCTCGCCACCGCGCTGTCACCCGGACGTACCGGGATGGATGTCACAGCCTCGTTCGTCATCGACCACGCGCCGGTGGCCTCAGCCTGACCTCGGGCTGACCAGGAGCGTGCCGACCCGGCGGGCAAAGCGCCACGCCCCAGCGGGCGAAGCCCCACGCACGGCCGCGTCGCGGCGGCCCCGGTGCCGGTCCGGCGGCGGGGAGCGACGAAGGTCCCGGGACGGACGGCCCCGGTTCGGACGGCGAAGCCCCGGCCCATGCGGCCGCCGGGGCACCTACTCTGGGAGACGTAGTTCTACAGTTGGTCGTAGAACTCCGGCGGGTTGAAGGGAGCGGGCTCATCCTCGGCTGGGTGCGGGACACAAGACGGGCACGCGCCACGGTGGCTGGTGCCGTCGCCGCGGTGCTGCTCGCCGGCGGCGGGCTCGCGGGCTGCTCCGCCAACGCGAACAAGGTGGACGCCACCGGCGGCGGGGGCTACGGATTCGTCCAACAGGCCCCCGGGCAGGACTTCGTGGCCCCGGCGCAGCGACGGGCCGCGCCGAAGCTGGCCGGTGAGACCCTCGACGGCGACCAGCTCGACCTCGCGTCCCTGCGCGGCAAACCCGTCGTGCTGAACTTCTGGGCCTCCTGGTGCGCGCCGTGCCGGGCCGAGACCCCGCACCTGGTGACGCTGGCGGCCGACAATCCCGATGTCGCCTTCGTGGGGGTGGATGAGAAGGAGGAGCCGGCCAGCGCCAGGGCGTTCGTCCGCGACTTCAAGGTCACCTACCCCAGCGTCATCGACCGGCTGGGCACGCTCGCGGCGGGGTGGCCGATCTCCATCGGGCTGCCGTCGACCATCGTCCTCGACGCCGAGGGCCGCATCGCCGCGCGTTTCACCGGCGGTGTCGTGCCCGAGGACCTCACCAAGATCCTTACCCAGCTCCGGACGGAGGCCTGACCTCCCGATGGGTGTCGTGGACGTCGTCTCGGACGGACCGCTGCTGATCGCGGCACCGGTCGCCGTCGCGGCCGGGCTGTTGTCCTTCCTGTCGCCCTGCGTCCTGCCCCTGGTCCCCGGCTACCTGTCCTTCATCACCGGTCTGTCGGGTGAGGATCTCGAGCGGCGCTCCGCGAGGGCCGAGGTCGCCGAGACGGCCGAGACGGCCGGGTCGGGCGGGCCGGGGCCGGGGCCGGCCGGGGCGAGTGAACCGGCCCTGTCGGCCGGGTCGGCCGGGTCCGGCGAGCCGGTGGTCCTGACCGGTGCCGTGCCGGCCGTGCCGGCCGCGGTGGCAGTGGCCGGTGGGCCCGCGAACGAGACGCCGGTCCTGGCTGGAACATCGGCGGCTGCGGTCGGCGTGCCCGCCGCGCCGGGCCACGGTGCGTCGCCCCGGCGGCAACCCTGGTCGTCGCGCTGGCTCGGAGACATCCGCCATGCCGGCCGGGTGACGGCGGGGACCGGGCTGTTCGTCCTCGGTTTCAGCATCGTGTTCGTGACCTATGGAGTCGCGTTCGGCGGCCTGGGGCAGTGGCTGAAGATCCATCAGGTCGGGCTGAGCCAGGTGCTCGGCGTGGTGACGATCGTGATGGGCCTCGGGTTCGCCGGCGTGTTCTCGCGGATGTCGTGGGCCAACCGTGAATGGCGTTTCCACCGGTTGCCCTCACCCGGGCTGCTCGGTGCCCCCGCCCTTGGCGTGATGTTCGGCCTCGGCTGGGCGCCCTGCATCGGCCCGACCCTGACCGCCGTGCTCGGCCTCGCCGCGACGAGCGCCACCGCCGAGCGCGGGGCCTTCCTCTCCGCCATGTACTGCCTCGGCCTCGGCCTGCCGTTTCTCGTCGTCGGACTCGCCTTCCGCCGCGCCGCCGGGGCGCTGCTGGTGGTCCGGCGCCATGCCCGGTTCCTCGCGCTGGCCGGCGGCGCCATGCTGATCGCGGTCGGAGCGCTTCAGCTCACCGGAGGCTGGACCGATCTGGTCGACCAGCTGCGTCCGTACGCGCCCGGATTCTCGGAGACCCCGCTGTGACCGCACGCCCCACCGCCCCGTCCGGACACGTCGACGGGCTGATGCCAGACGACCCGACGGTGCTGGAAGCACCGGAGGCGTTCGACCCCCCGGCCCCCAGGGACCCGCGAAGCACACGGTCGCCCGGCGCGGACAGTCCGCCCGCCGTGTCGGATGCGCCCACCGGAACACCGGACGCATCCGATACGGCGGGCAGTCCGTGGGAGCCGCCCGGCACGGCCCCGTCAGGCGCTTCGGCCACGGCCGCTTCAACGGCTGGGGGAGTGGCGGCTGGAGGAGTAGCGGCAGGGAACCCCTGGGCTGTGGGCACGGCGGGTGCGGGCACGGCCGGTGCCGGTGTCGGGGCGGGAGTGCGGACCCGATCCGGCGCGGTGGCGCTGCTCGTGCGCTCCTGGCGCCAGCTCACCAGCATGCGCCTGGCGTTGGTGTTGCTGTTCATGCTGGCGGCCGCCGCGGTATGGGGGTCGCTCTTCCCGCAGCGCAACATCAACCCGATGAGGGTCGAGCAGTTCATCGCCGACCATCCCACCGCCGGTCCGTGGCTGGACCGGATCGGCATGTTCGGAGTCTTCGGCTCGCCCTGGTTCTCCGCCATCTATCTGCTGCTGTTCATCTCGTTGATCGGCTGCCTGTGGTCACGGGTGATCTGGCATGCCCGGGCGCTGTTCACCGCGCCGCCGAAGGCGCCGGCCCGCCCGGGCCGGCTGCCCGGCGGCAGCACCTGGACGAGTTCGCTCGATGCCGCCGAGGCGGTGGCGCGTGCCCGCGGTGTGCTGCGTAAACGCCGCTTCCGGGTCGCGGTCGCCGGTGCTGACGCCCGACGTCCCGACGGAAGCCCCGACCACTCCGCGGCCGCGGAGAAGGGCTTCCTGCGCGAGACCGGCAACCTGGTGTTCCACATCGCGCTGGTCGTGATGCTGGCCGGCGTGGGGCTCGGCTCCTGGTTCGGGTATCAGGGCTCCGTCCTGGTCATCACCGGCAACGGGTTCGCCAACACGCTGATCGCCTACGACACCTACACCGGCGGCGCGCTGGTCGATCCGGTGGATCTGCAGCCGTTCTCGATGACCCTCGACACCTTCGAGGCGACGTATCAGGACAACGGCCAGCCGGCCGACTTCAGGGCCGACGTCACGTATGCGGAGGACCTCGACTCTCCGAAGAAGACCGCGACCGTGCGGGTCAACCATCCGCTGAAGATCGGCGACACGAAGATCTATCTGATCGGCCACGGGTACGCGCCGCACTTCGTCCTGCGTGACAAGGCCGGGGAGGTCGTCTGGGAGTCGTATGTTCCGTGCACCCCCCGCGACGGCATGTTCACCTCGACCTGCACGGTGAAGATCCCCGACACGGGGCTGCCCGCGACCGGTGCGCTCAAGGAGCCGCAGCAGCTCGCGTTCAGCGGCGTGTTCACCCCGACGACCGTGCTCAAACCTGGCCACGGCTACGTCTCGACCTACCCGGCCGCCACCGCTCCGGGCCTCACCATCACCGGATTCGTCGGCAACCTGCACCTCAACGAGGGCATCCCGCAGAACGTCTACACCGTCGACACCCGGGACATGACCCAGTTCACGATGACCGGGCCGGCCGGGGAGAACCTGATCGCCCAGGTCGTGGCGCCCAACAACCCGAAGCAGCGGACGCTGACCGGTCTGCCGGGCGGGCTGTCTCTCGAGGTGGACGGCGTGCGTGAGTTCGCCACCTTCCAGACCAAGTCCGACCCCTACAAGGGGCTGGTGCTGGGAGCGGCCATAGCGATCATCGCGGGCCTGATCGCGAGCCTGCGGGTGCGGCGGCGGCGGGTGTGGGTGCGGGCGACGCCGCTGGCCGGCGGCGGCTGCACCGTGGAGATCGGCGGGCTGTCCCGCTCGGACGCCCAGGGCTTCGCCACCGAGCTGACCACCGTCACCCAGGCGATCCGTGACGAGACCGCGCGTGACGAGGCCGCGCGGGACGCACCACCGGCGTCGGAAGGGTCCGCGCGGGACGTACCGGCGTCGGGCGGAACCGTGCAGGGCGGAACCGTGCAGTGCGAGACCGCGGAAGTTCACACCGCGAAAGATCACACCGCACAGGACCGCGCCGTGCGGGTTGACGCCGCCGGGGCCGAGGCCGTGCCGGGCGACACCGACCTGACCGGAACCGGCGCGGCCGGAACCGATGCTGCCGACACGGACGCGGCGACCAGCACCACCAGCGAAGACGCGGCAACCAGCACCACCAGCGAACGGGAGCCTTGATGCCGGTCAACGAAGGCATGGCGAATCTTTCCGATGTGCTGTTCTGGACCTCGATGGTCGTCTACGCAGTCGGAATGCTCGGCTATGCCGCCGAGTTCGCGTTCAGCCGGCTGGGCCGGGCCGCCGGCCCCGCCACCGCCGAGGGGGCGGCCGCGAAGGACGGCGCCGCCGGATCGGTGGAGGCCGCCGGCCCGGCGTCCGCTGTGACGAAGCAGGCGGTCCTGGTCGGCGCGGCCTCCACCGGCGGTGGGAGCGATGTCCTGACCCCCGGTTCGTCCGGCGACAGCAGGCCCGGTCTGAAGGCGGGCGGCGCGCTCGACGGGGCCGACGGTGGTTCGCTGTCCCGGCGTCGCGGGGCGGCCGACGAGGACCCCGCCGCCTCCAGGCTGTCGACGTGGATCGGCCGGATCGCGGTCGTTCTGACGATCGTCGGCTGGGCGGCGCACGTGGGCTCGGTGGTCACGCGGGCGATCGCGGCCGGCAGGGTCCCCTGGGGCAACATGTACGAGTTCTCGTCCATGATCTGCCTCATCGCGGTGACCGGGTTCCTCGTCCTGATGGCCCGCCAGCCGGTCCGGTGGCTCGGGGTCTTCGTGATGGTCCCGGTCGTGCTGTCGATGGGCTTCGCCTGGATGATTCTCTACGTCCCCGTGGGCCCGCTCGTCCCGGCGCTGAACTCGTACTGGCTCAAGATCCACGTTGCTGGGGCGATCGTCGCCAGCGGTGTCTTCCTGTTGTCCGCCGTGACGACGGTGCTGTTCCTGCTCAAGGATCGCTGGGAGACTCGTCTGGCCGAGGTCGCCTCCGGGCGGGCCGAGGCGTCGCGCGCGATGCGCAGCCGCGGCGGCATCGTGATGCGGCTACCGTCCTCGGCGGCGCTCGACACGATCACCTACCGGATCATCGCCTTCGCGTTCCCGATCTGGACGTTCGCCATCATCGCCGGTGCCATCTGGGCCGAGGCGGCGTGGGGCCGCTACTGGGGCTGGGACCCGAAGGAGACCTGGTCCTTCATCACCTGGGTCATCTACGCGGCCTACCTGCACGCGCGGGCGACGGCCGGGTGGCGCGGGCGCCGCGCCGCGGCGGTCTCACTGCTGGCGTTCAGCGCCCTGTTCGTCGACTACTACCTGGTCAACCTGGTCATCAACGGCCTGCATTCCTACGCGGGCGTCTGACCCCGGGCCCTCGGGCTGCATGCTGCGTCCACGGGCTGGCGCCGCTCCCGAGCCCACCGGGGATCCCGCACCATCGCGCAGCGCCAGCAATTCACATCAAGAGCGACAAAAGGGGCGCAGATTCGCCTGGTGGTCAGCAAGAAAGAAGGATTTTGGTCGTCGGAACAACCAAAATCCTTCACTCTTGCGACTCGTCAAAACGGGATGTCGGGCTATCGAAGGTCCGGTCACGTTCATGGAGTGCGGACCTCCCCGCACACCGACTAGCGATCTTGATCGGCGCCAATCTGTGCCGGGCTCCGGAACGACCGCGATCCTCGATTCCTGCCCGGCATCAGGGCGTCAGAACATCAGGGCATCAGGGCGGCGGTCGGAGGGGGTCGCCGCCCGCCTGCCGAGCGGGTTCAGCCCCGTGCGTTGGGGGGCTCGGCGTCCCCGCCACGAATGCGGTCGGAGAGCTCGCGCAGGAACTCGGGGTCGTCGTCCGGCCCGACGGGGCGGATCGACTGGCGACGCATCTGGGCCCGGGAGAGCCCGGAGCGGCTGTAGCCGGCGGTTCGCCGCTCGGTTCCCCACGGCCCGCGGCCCCCGAACGCCGGGTGGTCCGACGCGCGGTGGCGTTCGTAGCCGGGAACGCCATAGGCGGCCCTCGGCCGACCGAACAGGAACCAGCAGACCGAGCCGAAGAAGAAGAAGACGATCAGCGCGATCAACCAGATCGGCTTGGGCACGACCCGCACGGCCTGGGCGGGTGTGCCGATCACGTCGATGACCGAGAACGCCCAGACACCGATGACCAGGAATGTCAGCGCGAGACCAAGCACAGGTCGACCGCTCCTCTCCCTCACGCCGTGACCGCGTACGCGGTTCGGCTCCCGTGGCATCGCCGCGCGGCGTGCCCATGGTCGAAGATCTGCCGGTTTCACCCGGCCTCCGCAGGCAGCGCGTGGCCCCGGCTCGGTGACGGCTCCGAGCCCCGGTCACTGACTGTGGCTCCCCAACCGCGCACCGAGGTTCGGCCGGTTCTGTCCCGGATCCATGCCGCCTGAGATGGACGCCTGGTGTGCCCCTAGTGTGCCTCCCGGCCGGATGCCGTGTCCCAGCGGTCGGCGAAGGCGATGTTCACTCGCCGCGAAGGGGGGCGCGTCAGGCGCTTGAAGCGTCCCCAGACAGGGTACGTCCGGCGGCTCCCGGTCGACGCTGCAAAGATGGACGTCATGGCCTGGGCGGATCTCCGCGCGTTTCTCACGCATCTCGACCGCGGCGGCGATCTGCGCCGAGTGCGGGTTCCCGTCGACCCCCGCCTGGAGGTGACGGAGATCGTCACCAGGGTCGTCCGCGCCGGCGGTCCCGCGCTGCTGTTCGAGAAGCCCAAGGGCGCCGACATGCCGCTGGCCATCAACCTCTTCGGCACCGAGGCGCGGATGGCGGCGGCGCTCGGCGTCGAGCGCCTGGACGACATCGGCACCCGTATCGGCGAGCTGCTGCGGCCCGAGCTGCCGGTGGGGCTCGGTGGCCTGCGCTCGGCTCTGGGCAAGGCGGCCCAGCTCACCTCGCTGCCGCCCCGCAAGGTCCGGACGGCTCCCTGCCAGGAGGTCGTCCTCAAGGGGGCGGACGTCGATCTGGACCTGCTGCCGGGCGTGCACGCCTGGCCCCGTGACGGCGGGCCGTTCCTGAACCTGGGGCTGACCCACACGAAGCATCCGGAGACCGGCGCGCGCAACCTCGGGATGTACCGGTTGCAGCAGCATGACTCCCGCACGGTGGGGATGCACTGGCAGATCCACAAGGACTCCAACGCGCACCACGCGGTCGCGGAGCGGCGCGGTGAGCGGCTGCCGGTCGCCATCGCGTTCGGCTGTGATCCGGCCGTGACCTACGCCTCCTCGGCGCCGCTGCCGGCCGACATCGACGAGTACCTTTTCGCCGGGTTCCTGCGCCGCGAGCGGGTCGAGATGGTCGACTGCCTGACCGTTCCGCTCCAGGTCCCGGCGAACGCCCAGGTCGTGCTCGAAGGCTGGCTGGAGCCGGGGGAGCGGATCCCCGAGGGCCCGTTCGGCGACCACACCGGCTTCTACACCCCGATCGAGCCGTTCCCCGCCCTGCACATCGACGTGATGACGATGCAGCGCGACCCCGTCTTCCAGAGCATCGTGGTCGGGCGTCCCCCGCAGGAGGACGGGCCGATGGGCAAGGCCACCGAGCGGATCTTCCTGCCGCTGATCCGGATGATGATCCCCGAGATCGTCGACTACGACCTGCCCGAGGCCGGGGTCTTCCACAACTGCGCGATCGTGTCGATCGAGAAGCGCTTCCCCAAGCACGCGCAGAAGGTCATGAACGCGGTCTGGGGGGCCGGCCTGCTGTCACTTTCGAAGCTGATCGTCGTCGTCGACGCCGACTGTGACGTGCACGACTACCACGAGGTGGCCTGGCGGGCCTTCGGCAATGTGGACTACGCGCATGACCTGGTCACCACGGTGGGGCCGGTGGACCACCTCGATCACGCCTCCTACGAGCAGTTCTACGGCGGCAAGATCGGGGTCGACGCCACCCGCAAGCTGCCGACCGAGGGCTACCGGCGTGACGGCGGCTGGCCCGAGGAGATCGTGATGGACGAAGCCGTCCGGGAGACCGTGACCCGACGGTGGAAGGAGTACGGCCTGTGAGCGACGCCGCGTTCGCGCCCAGCGCCTCCGGGACGTCCGGCGCCTCCGGGACGTCCGGTCTGCCGGGACGTGCCTCCGGTGGCCCGGCCCACAGCCGGGTGCGGGCCTTCCTGCGGCTGGTCGTCATCGAGCATTCGGTCTTCGCGCTGCCGTTCGCCTACGTGGCCGCGTTCGCGGCGTGTTTCGACATGTCCCGGTCCGTCCACTGGCGTGATCTCGCGCTGGTGACGGTCGCGATGGTGGCGGCGCGCACGTTCGCGATGGCGACGAACCGCATCATCGACCGGGCGATCGACGCCCGGAACCCGCGGACGGCGGGCCGGGAGCTCGTCACCGGTGTGGTGTCGGTGCGCACCGCGGTGGTCGGGTCGATCGTCGCGCTGGCGGTGTTCCTCGGCTCGGCCGCGATGTTGTCGTGGCTGTGCCTCGCGCTCGCTCCGGTCGCGGTCGCACCGCTGATCGTCTACTCGTACGCGAAGCGCTTCACGGACTTCCCGCACGCGGTGCTGGCGATCGCGCAGGCGGTGGCCCCGGTCGGCGCGTGGATCGCGATCACCGACACCTGGTCCTGGCCGGCGGTGCTGCTCGGGCTGGCCGTGGGCACCTGGATCGGCGGCTTCGACCTGATCTACTCCTGCCAGGACGCCGAGGTCGACCGGCGGATCGGCGTTCGCTCCGTGCCCGCCCGCTTCGGGATCCGGGCCGCGTTGGCAGGCTCGGTCGTGACCCATGTCGTGACCTTCGCCCTGTTCGTCTGGTTCGGTCTGGTCGAGAACTTCGGTGTCTGGTGGTGGGCGGGCCTGGCACTGACCGCCGCCGCGTTCTGCTACGAACACGCCATCGTGTCGCCGACCGACCTCTCCCGGGTGAACCGTGCCTTCCTCACCGCCAACGGGTTCGTCGGGATCACCCTGTTCGCCTTCGCCCTGGTGGACCTGATCGACCGCGGCCTCGGCGCCTGAGCTTGACGGGCGGCAACATGCCAACCGGCGGGACGAACGCCACGGCCGCCACGGCCGGCATCGCTGGTACGGCCGGCATTGCTGGTACGGCCGGCGAGGCGGTCAGGGTTCCGTGGATCGTCGGGGTCAGCGGTGCCAGCGGAACTCCGTACGCGGCCTCTGTGCTGCGGGGTCTGCTCGCCGCCCAGCTGCCGGTCGATCTCGTGCTCTCCCGTGCCGCCCGGCTCACCCTTCTGGACGAGACGGGCATCGGCTGGCGCGACGCCGCCTGGCTCGACCCGCTGTCGATCTGGCTGGGCAGGCGCGCCGACGGGACACGCCGCCGGGACGCCGACGAGGTGCGTGCCCGGATCGAGCGCCTGGTCGAGGTGCATCCACCGGCCGATCTCGGTGCGCGCCCCAGCAGCGGGTCGTACCCGACCCGCGGCATGATCGTCGTTCCGGCGAGCACGGCGTCGCTTGCCGGTGTCGCGCTCGGTCTGTCCAAGGACCTGCTGCAACGCGCGGCCGACGTCACCCTCAAGGAGGGGCGGCGCCTCGTCGTGGTGCCCCGGGAGATGCCCTACACCCGGGCGACGCTGCGCCACATGCTCGATCTCGATGCCGCCGGCGCGGTCGTGGCGGCGGCGAGCCCCGGCTTCTACGCGGGCGCCCGCGATGTCGACGACCTCGCCGACTTCGTCGCGGGCCGGGTCCTCGACGCCGCCGGGGTGTCCAACGACCTGTTCCGCCGCTGGACGGGCACCCTGGGCGAGGCCCGCTCCGCCGCGGCCGGGTCCCAACCCGATCCCACCTGACCCGGGTGCGCCGATCCGGGTACAACAGATCCGTGGACGGGCCGCTGACCGCGGCCGCCCGAGGCGACGAGGAGCGGACAGGCGCCATGGCAGGAAGGCGGACGGAGCGGCCGGGGAGCACCGGGAAGTCGGCAGCCCGGAAGGGGCCGGCCGCGGGGCGTTCCATGAAGGGGCAGCCGGAGCCGGAGCGCGGGCCGGCGCCGCAGTCCGGTAAGGCGGCGCAGTCCGGTGAGACGGCGCAGGCCGGGAGGCCGGCCGAGGTCGCCCCCGACCTGCGTGTTCAGCTGCCGTACTTTCTGGCCCGGCTGGCCGTTCTGGTGGTCCTTGCCGTGGTCCTCATCGTCGCGGGCGTCAACCTGGTGCTGGCGCTGCTCATCGCCTTCGCGGTCGCGGGACTGCTCACCTGGCCGTTGGGGCGCATGCAGCGCCGGGCCGCCGACCGTTCCCGTGACGGTGGTCCCACCGGAACCCCGCCGGGCCGCTGACGTTCGAAGAGCCAAGGCTTCTGTCGTGCCAGGGCGGGTAGCAAGATCCCGAGAAGTGGCGGATCCGGGCGACCGACACTGGCCTGGCGGTCGGCCCGCCGCCCGCCCGCCCGTCGGCGACTCCGCACCGCCGCGCGGCGCCGGTAAATCGCACCAAAAGCAGAAATAAGGGGCGCAGATTCGCCTGACAACCCGCAAGGCGCGAGGATTTTGGTTGTCGGAACGACCAAAATCCTTCGCTCTTCGGGCTCGCCCTCTCAGGCCACCGGGCTCAGGGCTGCCGAGGGGTCCAGTCGCGTTCGTGGAGTGCGAAAACTCTTCGAGTGAGATCATCGGAGTGTGATCGTCGAGCGAGGCGCGGCCACCATGAGCATCGAAATCATCACAGGCGACGACTCGACGGCGCTGACAACGACCTGAACGAACGCCTGGGCCGATGACGTCCACTTTCGGGGGCGGGCAGCAGCGAACTGCGGCCTGGATCACGGGCCTGATGGCGGATGCGGCCGCCATGGCCCGACGGTCCGCGGCGCTAGTCTGGGATCCATGGATGCCGGGCTCAAGCGAGAGATCGAAGCCAAGGTCCACGAAGGAGCCCGGCTCAGCCGGGCCGACGGCGAGGCGCTGTATGCCAGCGACGACCTCGCCTGGCTCGGTGGGCTTGCTCACGAGGTGCGGACCCGGAAGAACGGTGACCGGACCTTCTTCAACGTCAACCGGCATCTCAACCTGACGAACGTCTGCTCCGCGTCCTGCGCCTACTGCTCGTTCCAGCGCAAGCCCGGCGAGTCGGACGCCTACACGATGCGGATCGAGGAGGCGGTGCGGCTCGCGAAGGAGATGGAGCCGGCCGGTATCACCGAGCTGCACATCGTCAACGGCCTGCACCCGACCCTGCCGTGGCGCTACTACCCGCGCTCGCTGCGCGAGCTGGGGAAGGCACTGCCCGGCGTCGCGCTCAAGGCCTTCACCGCGACCGAGATCCACTGGTTCGAGAAGATCAGCGGCCTGCCGGCCGACGAGATCCTCGACGAGCTCATCGACGCCGGCCTCGAGTCCCTGACCGGTGGCGGCGCGGAGATCTTCGACTGGGAGGTCCGGCAGCACATCGTCGGGCACGAGACCCACTGGGAGGACTGGTCGCGGATCCACCGGCTCGCTCACGCCAAGGGCCTGCGGACACCGTGCACCATGCTCTACGGGCACGTCGAGGAGCCGCGGCACCGGGTAGACCACGTGCTTCGCCTGCGTGAGCTGCAGGACGAGACCGGTGGCTTCGCGGTGTTCATCCCGCTGCGGTTCCAGCACGACTCGGTGGGGGATCCGCGTAACCGGCTGATGGGGCAGCCGATGGCGACGGGCGCCGAGGCGCTGAAGACCTTCGCCGTCTCCAGGCTGTTGTTCGACAACGTCGACCACATCAAGTGCTTCTGGGTGATGCACGGGCTGACCACGGCCCAGCTCGCGCTCAACTTCGGCGCGGACGACCTCGACGGGTCGGTGGTCGAATACAAGATCACACATGATGCGGACGGTTTCGGCACGCCCACCACGATGACCCGTGACGACCTGCTCGGCGTGATCCGTGACGCCGGGTTCCGCCCGGTCGAGCGGGACACCCGCTACCGGGTCGTTCGCACCTATGACGGTCCGGACTCCACCAGGCGGGACAAGCCCGTCGCGATCGACGCCTGACCGGCCATGACCAGCGACGAGAGATCCCCGGCCGGGCCTGCCGGGGGCGAGGCCGGGCCCGTGCGGGCCGAGGCGGTGGCTGTGTCCGGATCTGATGGCCCCTCGGGCGATGGCCCCTCGGGCGGCGCGGCGGGCCCCGTGCGGGCCGGTCAGGCTCGTCCGTCCCGGCCGGCGGGTGCGCCCGGCATGGGCTCGATCTTCGTGCTCGCGTTCCTGGTGATCCTCGTCCCGGGGCTGGTCGCCTACAGCCTGCTGCGCTGGGCCGGCCTCGCGATCGGCCCGGCCGGTCTGCTCGGGCTGCTGATCATCTTTCTCGGGTTGGGCTTCTATCCGGCGTTGCTGCAGCGCCTTGGCTGGGTACGCCGCCGAGCACGCCGTACCTCCAGAAACCGGAGCGCATGATGTCCGCTGACGACGTACCGCCGGCCGGTCCGGTGTCCCGCCTGCCACGTCGCGGTGGATCGCGAGGGAGCCAGCGGCCGGCTGGCGAGGTCGGCATGTGGGGCCTCAACCTGCGGTATTTCGCGATCCGCGCCGCTCTCTTCGCGGCGGTTCTCGCGGTGCTGTTGCTCGTCGGTGTGGGTGGCCTGCTCGGTTTCGCCCTTGCGCTGGTTGTCAGCGGGCTGCTCAGCTATCCACTCGCGCTGCGGCAGCGCCGGGCAGTGCTGGACAGCGTTGCCGCGCGGCGCGGCGGCGAGTCCAGATGACGGCGGCGGACCCGGCGCCGTGGGCACGGCCGCAGGAGACAGCGGGCTGGGCCGGGGCGCGTGAGCACGTCGGGGTGCCTGATCACGTCGGGGTGCCCGAGCAGGTCGGGACCCAGACACGGCCGGCGGCGCCGACCCGCGCGGGGGTGCCTGGGCAGGTCGCGGGAGTGCCGACGGAGGCCGGGCTCCTGTCGCGGGCCGCGCGACCCAGGGTCGGCCACATCCAGTTCCTCAACTGTCTTCCGCTGTACTGGGGTCTGGTCCATTCCGACGCGCTGCTCGACCTGGATCTGACCAAGGACTCCCCGGACCGGCTCAACGAAGCCCTGGTCGCCGGCGATCTCGACATCGGCCCGATCAGCCTGGTCGAATATCTGAGGCACGCGGACGAGCTCGTCCTGCTGCCTGACCTGGCGGTGGGTTCGGACGGCCCGGTGCTGTCCGTCGTCGTCAGCAGCGCTGTCCCGTTCGAGCAGATCCGCACCGTCGCGCTGGGGTCGACGTCCCGGACGAGCGTGCTGCTGGCCCGGATGCTGTTCGAGCAGCGCTGGGGGCTGCGGCCGGAGTACGTCACGATGCCGCCGGAGATTCCGCTGATGCTGCGTGAGGCCGATGCGGCCGTGACCATCGGTGACGTGGCGCTGCGGGCGACCTACGACGCGGAGCGGGCCGGTGAGGGCCACCCCCTCCAGGTCGTCGACCTCGGAAACGAATGGCGCGAATGGACTGGCCTGCCGATGGTCTTCGCGGTCTGGGCCGCCCGGCGTTCCTTCGCCACCGACCACCCTGGGGTGGTCAAGGAGGTGCACGCCGCGTTCCGGTCGAGCCTCGATGTGGCGCTGCGTGAGGTGGACGAGGTGGCCCGGCGGGCGGCGAGGTTCGAGGTTTTCGACCCCGCGACCCTCGCGCGCTACTTCACGACCCTGGATTTTCGCCTGGGAGCCAGGCAGCAGGCGGGGATTCTCGAATTCGCCCGCCGGGCGGCGGCGCGCGGTGACGCACCCCCACTCGACGAGATCATTTTCGCCGCGGTGTGACGCACCGTCGCCGATAATCGGCGCGGCGGGACCTCGTTTCCTCGATTGCTTCGATCAATCGGTCTATAGATTCAGACCGGCGGGCGGAAAGCCTGGGAGATGCCCACCGGTGGCGTAGCTCGCTGGGCCGACGCCGTGGCGAAGCGTGCGATCCGCCTTTTGACGAGAGCGATCAGCCGGGGCGGAGTCGCACGCCCGCCCGGAGCAATCAACATCTCGTCGACGCTCGGCGACGGGCCGAACGGCGAATCGCCGAAACTGGATGCGGACAGTGACGAGAGGTCCTCGGTCTGCCGGTGGGGGAGCACCGGACGGGCGTCGGACGGGCCACCCGCTTGCGGAGTCTCCCCACGGTTCTGCTGCTCGTCGGTGTACCCGGAGTTACGGGGAGGAGTTTCCAGCGCCAGGTCGGCACCGTCGGGGTCGCGGCTGACCGGCGGCCGAGAGGCGCGACCCCCCGAGCCGATGTCAGGATTCCTGACGGTTCGCGCCGTTACCAGCCTCGGCTCCGAGCGTTCGGCCGTTGCCTCCGCGCCCGCCACCGCCGAGGCTCCGGACTCGTCCGCATGCCGGGCCGCGGCGTCGATGAGACTGTTGATCGCCAGCGTCCAGGCTCGTAGTCCTTCGTGCCCGGTCAGCTCGGTGAAGACCGCGGCCTCCAGGCAGCAGGTGCTCGCCTTCGCCAGCTCGTCCATGTCGAGCAGGGAGATCGCCAGCAGGCCGGCGAGGTGACCGGCGATCATGAAGAGGCGGAACTGCTGGTGCGGCAGCATCGGGGTCGCCAGGAGCTGGTCGACGAAGGTCTGCTGGTCGAGTACTCGGGCGGTGACGTCGGCCGGTTCCAGCGCGTCCGCGGCGGCGATGAGATCGGCGGCAAGCCGGTCGAGGTAGTCCAGCTCGCGATCGGAACGGCGGTGGTCGAGCAGGTCACCGATCCGACGGCGGGATTCGACCTCGGCGTCCGGCTGCTGCCCGCGCCGTTCGGCGCGTTCGGCGACGGCAGCCTCACGCAGGTCGACGAGCGCGCCGCCGGCTTCCAGCGCCGCGTCCACGGCGGCCAGGACCGGCCGGGCGGGGATGCCGCGGCTGGGCTGCTCCAACTGGCTGATGTACTGGCGGCTGTAACCAGTCCGGCCAGCAAGCTCCTCCCGGGTCAGGCCACGTTCGCAACGGCGCCGTCGAATCTCCGTCGGGAGCATGTCCTCCGCGGTACTCAGACCCTGCCGGCCCCGGCTCCGTTGCCGCATGTGCGCCGATCCTTCCGCTGCCCGGGGCTCCGAGACGCGACCACTCCGGCGTGCTTCATCCAGTGGGCGGGGCGGATGAAACGCCGGTCGTGCGCCGCTGTCGGCTGCCCGCTCACTGTCGTGGGGGCGTGGCGGCACCGTTGACGACGGGGTGGATGCTCCCTGGCTGAGGTCGCGCCCACGCTCCGGACAATCCGATGCCTGCCACCGTGTGCGTACGGGGTTATCTGTGTCTGCTTGGGCTGTCTCTGACGCTGCTGCGCCTGCGGCTAGCTGTACCTGTGCGTAGAGGTGACCGGGTGAAGCATCACCTGGAGTAATGACAATACTCCTCCTGGCACAAGGAGTGCCTTGGGTCAAAGGTCCCGGACACGGACAGTTACCTCTCTCGTGTGGGCCTGTGGTAGCGGTGTTGCCTTCGCGATGGCTACTCTTCGTAGTCGGACGGCCGTTCACGGCTTAGGGTGTGAGGTGCTCCCGCGGTCCATGTCGTTGTGCCGCGAGCTGGATCGGTGTTCCGCCTCACGTCTCGCGTCCGTACCGGTGGGCGCCGTTCTATTGTGAATTGGTTGTGTGCTGGGCGTTTTTATTGACGCGCCGGAAATGGGACTGAAAAAGCGTTGGTCACCGTCGCGTCGCCACAATTCGTCGCAGTGTCACGGGTATCCGGTGTGGATGGCCCGAGAGGCGCTTCAAGCCGGAGCGAACGGGTGGGTGTCCAGCGCGTTTGGGTCATACCGTGGAACCATCCCGAATGACGATGGGCGCGGCGCCCGGTAGCGCGTACAAAAGACGAGTGATGGACTCCTGGCCGTCGACGGATGAGGAGATCGACCTCGCTGGGGTTGATGTCCCCGGGGTTGATGTCCCTGAGGCTGGTGTCTCGGTGACCGGCCTTCCCGAGGTCGGTGTCGCCGGGGCTGCGCACCGGGTTTCGGCGGCTCGCGGCCGTGGCGGCCGGCGGGGTCCCTACCGTGTGGTCGTGGCGGACGACGCCGACGGGCTCCGCGAGCTTCTGTGCCTCCTGTTCGACACCGAGCCGGACTTCACCGTGGTCGGCCGGGCGGCCAACGGTGCCGAAGCGGTCGAGGTCGTCGCCCGGACGGAGCCGGACCTGGTGCTGCTGGACGTGGCGATGCCCGTCCTCGACGGGCTCGGGGCGCTGCCACGCGTCCGCCGGGCCGTGCCCGAGGCGCGGGTGGTGATCTTCACGGGCTTCTCGGAGCGAAGCCTGCGTGAGGAGGCCATGGCGCTCGGTGCCGACGAGCTCATGGAGAAGGACCTGTCCACCGGGGCCCTGCTGGACCGGATTCGCCAGATGTGTCGCAGACCCCGTCTGGTCTGAGCCCGGCCCGGATCGGAACCCGCCCCGCCCGAACGCGGCTTGGTCGCCGGTTGTGGCTGGCCTGTGACCCAGATGGGGTGTGACGACGTATCCACGACGTCTGCGCCTCATCTGTGGGAACATGGCCAGCGTGACTGCCCGGGTCCACGCGTTGGAGCCGTCGGGCGAGCGGCGGATGGCCGCTCGGCGCCGGCGTGCTGGCGCGTTCCCTGTGGCCGGGCTGTCAGGCCTCGGGGCCTCCTCGCGGGTCGGGCTCATGCCGCGGCCGACTGATGTCGGTCCCATCGACCCTCGCCTGGTCGCGCGTCTCCACGTCGACCTGTTGCGCGTCTCCAGCGCCGGCTGTCGCCGCTCCCGCTGACTCCGCCCACCTCGGCGTGTCACGCCTGGGTGGACCCTGCTCACCGAGAGATACCATGACTTCTCCTGCTCCGAACCCGCGTGCCGCGCGCTCGAACGCTCCGTCCCGACCGAAGGGGCAGGGCCAGTGGGCGTTGGGCTACACCGAGCCGCTGAACGCCAACGAGCGGATGAAGAAGGACCAGAACGGTCTCGATGTCCGTGACCGCATTCTGAACCTCTACCCGCAGACGGGCTTCGACGGGATCGACCCGCAGGACCTGCGCGGTCGGTTCCGCTGGTGGGGGCTCTACACGCAGCGCCGGCCGGGGATCAGTGGCGGGCGTACCGCCGTGCTGGAACCCGAGGAGCTCGACGACCGCTACTTCATGCAGCGCATCCGCCTCGACGGCGGCCGGCTGACGTCCGACCAGCTTCGGGTCATCGGGGACATCTCCACCCGGTACGGGCGCGACGTCGCCGACGTGACCGACCGCCAGAACATCCAGCTGCACTGGATCCGCATCGAGGACGTGCCGGCCATCTGGGGCGCGCTCGAGGCCGCCGGGATGACGGTCGAGGAGTCCTGCGGCGACACGCCCCGGGTCATCCTGGGCTGCCCGCTGGCGGGCGTGGACGAGGACGAGGTCATCGACGCCACCGGCGTCATCGACGAGGTCGTCGGGCGGTTCGTGGGTGACCGGTCACTGTCCAACCTGCCGCGCAAGTTCAAGAGCGCGATGTCGGGCTGCGCGGACCAGTGCACCCTGCACGAGATCAACGACATCGCCTTCGTCGGCGTGGTGCACCCCGAGCTCGGCGCCGGCTACGACCTGTGGGTCGGCGGCGGCCTGTCGACGAACCCGAAGCTCGGCGTGCGCCTCGGCGCGTTCGTCACCCCCGACCGGGTGGCCGAGGTGTGGCACGGCGTCATCCAGCTCTTCCGCGACTACGGGTACCGGCGGATGCGGACCCGGGCCCGGCTGAAGTTCCTCGTCGCCGACATGGGCGTCGAGTGGGTGCGGTCGACCCTGGAGAAGGAGTACCTCGCCTCACCGCTGCCGGACGGCCCGCCGCCGCCCCCGCCGCGCAACGAGGGCCGCGACCACATCGGGATCCACCGCCAGCGCGACGGGCGCTTCGCCGTCGGTTTCGCACCCCGGGCCGGCCGGGTGAGCGGCACCATCCTCACCGCGGTCGCGGACCTGGCGGACCGGTTCGGCCAGGGCCGGATCCGGGCGACCACCATGCAGAAGCTGGTGATCCTCGACGTGCCGGAGAGCGACCTCGACGCGCTCGAGGCCGAGCTCGCCGAGCTCGACCTGGTCGTGAAGCCGAGCGTGTTCCGCCGCAGCACGATGGCCTGCACCGGCATCGAGTTCTGCAAGCTGGCGATCGTCGAGACCAAGGGCAACGCCCGCGACCTCATCCTCGAGCTCGAGCGCCGGCTGCCGGACTTCGACGAGCCGATCGGCATCAACATCAACGGGTGCCCGAACGCCTGCGCCCGCTTCCAGGTGGCCGACATCGGCCTCAAGGGCTCCCTCGTCCCCGACGACAACGGCGAGATGGTCGAGGGCTTCCAGGTCCACCTCGGTGGGCACCTCGGCACCCGTTCCCGGCTGGGCCGCAAGTCCCGCGGGCTCAAGGTGACCGCGGACGGCCTCGTCGACTACGTCGTCGGGCTGCTGGAGACCTACCAGGCGAACCGGGCCGAGGGCGACACGTTCGCCGACTGGGCGGAGCACGCCGACGAGGCGCTGCTGACCGCGCCCAGCCACGGCGGCTCAGGAGGCGCGACGTGAGCGCCCGCGCCGTCCCCTTCTACTGCCCGTACTGCGGCGAGGAGGAGCTCGTACCCGAGCCCGCCCCGGGCGGTACGGGCGAGGGGCACGGGCACTGGGCCTGCCGGGCCTGCCGGCGGGCCTTCCGGCTCAGCCTCACGGCGCTGGTAGCGGCGACACCCGATCACAGCAGCCCCGATCACAGCAGCACCGATCAGACCAGCACCGATCAGACCAGCAGGGACGTCGCCGTCGGGACGACGGCCAGAACACCGGGTTCGGCGAACGGCACCGCCGCAGCGCCGTCGGACGTGGAGGAGACGAACTGATGGATGCCGCGCTGAAGGCCCGGGCACTGCGGGCCGGCGAGGAGCTCGAAGGCGCGCCAGCCGAGGAGATCCTCGGCTGGGCGGTGGAGGAGTTCGGCACCGGGCTGGCTGTCGCGGCCTCCATGGCCGAGGCGGTTCTCGCCGACATGCTGTCGCGGATCCGGTCGGACGTCCCGGTGATCTTCGTCGACACCGGTTACCACTTCGCCGAGACCATCGGCACCCGCGACGCCGTCGCGCAGACCTACTCCCTGCCGATCATCAGCGCGAGCCCGCAGCTCACCGTCGCCGGGCAGGACGCCGTGCACGGCCCGCGGCTCTACGAGAGCGACCCGGACCTGTGCTGCCGGATGCGCAAGGTCGTCCCGCTGGACCGTGCGCTCGCGCCGTACCGGGCCTGGGCCGCCGGCTCCCGCCGCGCCGAGTCGGCGGGGCGGCGGGACCTGCCGGTCATCGGCTGGGACCAGCGCCGTGGCAAGGTCAAGGTGCTCCCCCTGGCCGCATGGACGGACGAGGACGTCAACCGGTACGTCCAGGAGCACAACGTGATCGTCAACCCGCTGCTCAGCGACGGCTACGACTCGGTGGGCTGCTGGCCGTGCACCCGGCGGGGCACCGGCCGGGATGGCCGCTGGGCCGGCACCAGCAAGACCGAGTGCGGTATCCACTAGGCCGTGTCCGGTCGATCATGGTTGATGGGTGTTGTCCTGGTGTGGGCGCCAACCTGGTTGGCCGGACGCGTGGATCTTTTGCCGGGACGGTCGTCCTATGGGGCGGGGGGATCTGACAGCGCAGGAATGGGACCGGTTGGCGCCACTGCTGCCGGCGAGTAACGGACGGTGCGGCCGATGGCGGGACCACCGCCAAGTCGTGAACGGCATTCTGTTCCGGGTCCGTACCGGGGTGCCGTGGCGGGATCTACCGGAGCGGTTCGGCCCGTGGAAGACCGTGTACGAGCGGCATCGTCGCTGGTCGGCGGACGGGACCTGGGACCGGCTGGCCGGTGAGCTACGCCGCGGCGGGGATGCAGACCCGCCCGCCGGGGTCGGTGGGGCGTGGGAGCTGGGCGTGGACTCCACGATCTGCCGCGCCCACCAGCATGCCGCCGGCGCACCGAGACAGCGGCCCCGGGTACCGGGAAAAACCAGGTGCCCCTGAACGATGCGCCCGATGAAGGACTCGGCCGTAGCCGCGGCGAATTCACCACCAAGATTCACCTGGGTGCCGACGGGTATCGCCGGCCGGTCAGTCTTCTGATCACCGCCGGTCAGGTCGCGGACTCCACCCGGTTCACCGCGGTCGTGGACCGCGTCCGCATGCTCCGGTCGGGTCCTGGCCGGCCCAGGACCCGACCGGACCGGGTGCTGGCGGACAAGGCCTACTCCAGCCGCGCCAACCGGGCCTACCTGCGCGGCAGGGGTATCACCGCGACGATCCCGGAGAAGAGCGACCAGAAGGCCAACCGGCTCCGCCGTGGTCGCCGCGGTGGACGTCCGGTGTCCTTTGACGCCGAGGCGTACAAGCGCCGTAACACGGTCGAGCGGTGCATCAACCTGCTGAAACAGAACCGGGCTGTGGCCACCCGCTACGACAAACGTGCCTACGTCTTCCATGGCACTGTCACCGCCGCAGCGCTGCGGCTCTGGCTCCGACCACCATGATCGGCCGGACACGGCCTAGTACAGCGGCTTCGATCGGCGCCCGGCGGCCCGGCGGCCCGGGTTGGCGAGTCGCAAGCGTGAAGGATTTTGGTCGTTCCAACGACCAAAATCCTCACTTCTTGCGGGTTGCCAGGTGAATCTGCGCCCCTTTTGCCCCTCTTGAGGTGGATCGCTGGTGTGGTGCGGCTGTGCGGGATCCTCGATGGGTGGCCGTGGCGGGCGGGGCTCGCGCTCCCTGCGGACCGGGATGCTCAGGTCCTGCTCGGCGACAGCGACAGCGACAGCGACAGCACAGTGGCGGCGGCTCGCGGCTCGTAGCTCGGGATTCCTGCGAGCCTGGGAGACGATGATCCCGGCCTGCGGTGACCTCTGGCCTGTACCGTGCACGCCGTGGTTCTCGCGATGACCGGGCCGGGCGCCCACCAACCTGGATCGGCCCTGGCCCCGGGCTCGGCCCCGGCCCCGGAGCCCACGACGACCGGGCGCCCGAGCGCCGGCCGCGGCGGCGCCGGTGAGGTCTGGCTGGTGGGTGCCGGGCCGGGTGATCCCGGGCTGCTGACGGTCCGCGGCCGCGAGCTCCTCGCCGCCGCGGACGTGGTGGTCACCGACCGGCTGGCCGCGGCCGTGCTGCTCGACGCGGTCCGGTCGGACGCTCGCATCATCCATGTCGGCAAGAGTCCGACGCGGTCGCGCAGCCAGGACGAGGTCAACCAGATCCTGGTGGATGAGGCCCGAACCGGTGCGACGGTGGTGCGGCTCAAGGGCGGCGACCCGTTCCTGCTCGGCCGTGGTGGTGAGGAGGCCGAGGCCTGCGCCGCCGCAGGTATCCGCTGCACCGTGGTCCCCGGTGTGACCTCCGCGATCGCCGCGCCGGCCTACGCCGGCATTCCCGTCACCCATCGCGGGGTGGCGCAGGACCTCACCATCGTGTCGGGCCACGTCCCGCCGGGTCATCCCGACTCGACGGTGGACTGGGCGGCCCTGGCGTCCTCGCGCGCCACGGTCGTCGTGCTCATGGGGGTCGCCCGACTGATCGACATCGCTGACGCCCTGCTGCGCGGCGGACGTCCGCCGGAGACCCCGGCCGCTGTCATCGAACGTGGGACGACGCCCGCCCAGCGGGTGCTCCGGACGACGCTTGAGTCCATCGCCGTCGACGCCGTCGCCTTTCGGCTGCGTTCACCGGCCGTGCTGGTGGTCGGTCCGGTCGCGGCCAGGCGCGACGCCGCCGTTCTGCCTGATCAGGCGGCGGTGGGCTCGGCGGCCGATACCGACGGCGACCGGACCGCGGCCGCCGGGCCGCTGGCGGGCGTCCGAGTGCTCGTGCCGCGGACGCGGGCTCGAGACAGCCTGCTCGCCCGAAGGCTGCGCGAGCTCGGCGCGGAGGCGGTCGAGACCGTGGTCAGCCGTCTCGTCCCGGCCACCGACGGCGCCGCCCTGCGGGAGGCGCTGCCCGGCGCGGACGGCCTGGTGCTGGCGGACGCGGACGAGGTCGCGGCGACCGTGACGCTGCTGCGTGCGGCCGGCACCGACGTACGGGCCCTCGCGGGTCTGACCCTCGTCGCCGCCTCCGACTCGGCCGCCGCCGCCCTGGACGCGCTGGGACTCGTCTCGGTGCGCTCCTCGGCCGAGGTCCAGGTCGCCAACCGGGTGGTGACCGAGGTGCCCGTTCCGGGGCTGCGGGTGGTGATCTGCGGGTCGGCGCCGCCGCCGGCGGGGATTCGGACGCTGCGCCGGGTCAGGCTGCTCACGGACGTCGCGGCGGAGCCGGACCTGAGGATCGCCGAAGAACTGCGGCACGGCGACCTCGACGCCGTCGCGCTCGCCTCCTCGACCGCGGCGCGCTGCCTGTCC
Organism: Parafrankia irregularis; assembly: GCF_001536285.1. Lineage (NCBI taxonomy): Bacteria > Bacillati > Actinomycetota > Actinomycetes > Frankiales > Frankiaceae > Parafrankia > Parafrankia irregularis. The sequence continues at coordinate 283,663 of NZ_FAOZ01000002.1, forward strand.
GAGCTGTACGGGCCGCTGCCCGACACCGTCCGGGTCGCCGCCATGGGCCGCCGGACCGTCGAGGCCTGCGAGGCGGCGGGGCTGCGGGTCGACGCCGTGCCGGCGGAGCCCGGGATCTACCCACTCGCGGCGGTCGTCGGCGAACTCGTGACAGGTCGGCCGACACCCGGGTCTTAGTCGGGGCCTGGCCGGCCGACGGCGTCGTCGATGCGGGCCCGTACCGCCTGTACGACGCCCGGATGCAGCCCGAGTGGGCGGGTGATGGTCCAGCGGGTCGTGGGGTGCTCCGCCTGCGCGGCGGCAAGTGCCGCGGGTATGTCGCGGGTGGTGTGGTTGCCCTCGAACAGGAAGAACGGGTGCGCGATGATCTCCGAGCAGCCGGCACGGACCAGCGCGGCGTAGCCCTGGGCGATGTCCGGGTGGACGACGTCGAGGAAGGCGGGTTCCACCGCCTGCCAGGCCGGTGCGGTGCTCGTCGTGCCCGCGCCCGCTTGCGAGGCCGCGCCCGTCGCGCCTGTGCCCGCGCTCGTCGTGCCCGCGGTGCCCGCGTCGAACGTGCCCGGGTCGAACGTGCCCGCGTCCGGCGAGGCCGTGCCCGGACCTGCCGTGTCGCCGTCCGCCGCGCCGGCGTCGGACGCCTCCTCGTACGCGGGGTCGCCGCCACGGCTGAGCGCGCGTGCGAGCTCGATCACCATGGCATTCGCCTCGTCTCGGCGTGAGCCGTGTCCGATCACCAACAGGCCGCGCATGACCTCAAGTCTGCCCCCGCCCGCACTGCGCCGCCGCTGGCGGGGGACCGGGGGCCGGGGAGACGGGAGCCGGAGCCATGGCAGGTATCGGGCGGAACGGGAGAATACTGGGCGAATCGCCCAGACCACCCGGTTGGGTAACACGCCCGGGTGGTCGAAGTCGGTGCAAGCCCGCGAGAACGGGCTTTCACTCCCCAATAGTGTGAACAGGCGTTCGACATGGGCAGTTCGGTGATGGTGTGCTCTTCCCGTACCTGCTGCCGCCGGCCCTGTCCCGTCGGCGGCCGCAGGTAGGCTCTCTCCTCGCCGGGCGCCCGAAGCGCCAGGGCCGCGCCGAAGCCGACCTCTTGTCCGGCTTCCCCCACTTCCTCGGCTTCTCCGCGAGAACGCGACCAGCGCGACCAGCGCGACCGTGTCGATCAGGCTACTGGTCGCCGCCGCGGCGTCGGAATGCGGACAGCGCACGGCCGTGGGGCCGTGGGCGCGTTAGCGTCGCGGTCGGCGGTGCGTTACATGACCCGTGTTCGGACGTCTGTCATGGGCGCCGCCGAAGCGTGATGATGGCTGTGTTCGCGCGACGCGCGTGAACCGGGGCGCGTCGTTCGCGGCCGCGCCGACGAGCGGAGAGCGGGCGAGACGTGGCGGACCGATCGGCCCTCCGGTCGCAGGGAGAACCTCTGCACCCGGACGATCCGACGTCGATCGGGCGGTATGAGGTGATCGGCCGGCTGGGTGCCGGTGGCATGGGCCGGGTCTACCTCGCCCTCGACCAGCAGGGCCGCAAGGTGGCCATCAAGGTGATCCGGTCGGATCTCGCGGTGGATCCCGAGTTCCGGGACCGTTTCGCCGACGAGGTCGCCGCCGCGCGCCGGGTCGCTCCCTTCTGCACCGCACAGGTTCTCGACGCGGACCCGCACGCACGCCGCCCCTACCTGGTCACCGAGTTCATCGACGGCGCCCGCCTCGACCGGGTGGTGGACGAATCCGGGGCGCTCCCGCTGTCGACCCTGCAGGGTGTGGCCGTGGGTGTCGCCTCGGCACTGACCGCGATCCACGGCGCCGGCATCGTCCACCGCGATCTCAAGCCGAGCAACGTCCTGCTGTCCTACTCCGGCCCCAGAGTGATCGACTTCGGGATCGCCCGCGCGCTCGACGCGGTCAGCGGGAGGACCCAGACCGGGCTGGTCCTGGGCTCGGTCGGCTGGATGGCTCCGGAGCAGATGGAGGGCACGGCGCCGGTCGGCCCGGCCACCGACGTCTTCGCCTGGGGCCTGCTCGTCGCGTACGCCGCGGCCGGTGATCATCCCTACGGCGACGGTACCTACCTGGAGATGTCGGAGCGGGTACTCACCACCGAACCCGATCTGCGCCAGGTTCCGCCCGCGCTGGCCGGGATCGTCGGCTCCGCCCTGCATCGTGATCCGCGGCGGCGCCCGTCCGCGGAGCAGCTGCTGCTGCGCCTGCTCGGTGACCGCAGCGGTGCCAAGGCGAACCCCCGGGTGGCGGCCACCGAGGTCATCGACAACACCTGGCCCCGCAGCCGGTCCGCCGCCGCGGCAGCCGCCGGCCTCGGGCTGGGCGCGGCCGCCGCAGGAGCGGGCGCCGGTGCCGCGTACGGCGCCGGCGCGGCCCAGCGGCCGGCGCAGACCCGGGTCGCGGGCCCCGGTGACGTCAGCGGCCGTTGGTGGGAGGCGCCACCGGAAGCCGCCCGCGGCGGCTCGGCGGGGGCTGGCCAGGCATACCAGCCCGGACAGTCCGGACAGTCCGGACAGTCCGGACAGCCCGGCAAGGTCGTGCCGGGCGCGGGTGGTCCGCAGCCGGCGCGTCGACGCAAGGGCGGATTCGTCCAGTACGGCGACGAACCCGACCTGGCCCGGTCAGGCGCCCCTTACCCGGCGGGCTCGGCCGGCCCCGGGCAGGCCGCGCCGCGCGCCGCCCGCCCGGCGCCGCCACCCGCACCACCCGCGGCCCCCTACCACGAGGACGCGCCGCGCTCCGCGTACCGCGACGCCCACCGCCCGCCGCCGCCCGCGCCTCCGCCCGCACCGGCACCAGCTCCCTACCGTGAGCCGCGCCGCCCGCGGCGGCGGTGGCGGCTGCGGATCCCGTTCAAGCGGACGATCATCTTCGTGCTGATGGTGCTGCTTCTGCTGTCCGCGGCCGACCAGATCGCGACGATGGTGGACAACAAGCGCCAGCAGATCTGGGACAGGACCGTCACCTCGGTGCACGACTGGGTGGACGACCAGATCGACTGGTTCCGTGGCAAGGGCGATGAGGCGCGGGACCAGCTCCCGGAACCGAACGACCAGATCCAGATCCCGCCCGCGGGCGACGAGAGCCTGCGCGACCGGCTTCAGGACCTGCGGGGCGGCGTCTCCGACCTGCTGCCGACCGGTTCGGGGTGACCAGGGTGCGGCAGTGTCCCGGCCGAACAGGGTTGTCGGCATGAACCGGGCCTGACGCAGGTACACCGAGGGTATGGCGAACTTCACCAGCAAGGTCCAGGAGCTGCTCCACAGCCCCAAGGCCCAGGAGATGGTCGACAAGGCCAAGACGGTGGCGAACAAGCCGGAGAACCGGGCGAAGTTCAAGCAGCTGACCAGCAAGTTCACCGGCAAGGGCCGGGGACCGGGCGGCGGCGGCTCGGCCGGCCAGGGCCACACGTCGAGCATGTCGAGCACGCCGAGCGCCGGGCCCTCCGGTCCGATCGGTGGCGCGGGGCGCGGCTCCGGTGACAACCCGTCGGACTACGGGCCCTTTTGAGTAGTCGGGTAGTTCCTTGCGTAACTCGTGACGGCGGGCGGCCGGGCCTCACCTCCGCCCGGTTGGTGCCCCGAAGGCCCGGGATCCGTCCAGGGCGAACGTCGCCTGGGCGGCTGCCGCAGGCTGCGGTGCAGCGGCTGCGGCTGGCGTTGCTACCGGACAGGAGCGAAGGATTTCGGTCGTCCTGACGACCGAAATCCTTCACTCTTCACGAAACGATCCCGAGTCGGTCCGTGGCAGGTTTGTCACCGATCAGAATTTCCGGTGCTCCGCCGGTGGTGGGCCGCGGGGCCGACGTGCTCGCGATTCGATCGGTTCAAGCGGTACAGGTCGTACGATCTGACGGGTGAGCCTTGTTGATGCCGACGGTGAGTCCCCGGCGGGCCCGGCCCGCGTGGCTGACGGCGAGATCCGCGCCCTGCTGGATCGCGCGGCCGACGGTGGGCGGATCTCGCCGGAAGAGGCGTTGCTGCTCTACACGTCCGCGCCGCTGCACGCGCTCGGCCTGGCCGCAGACACGGTGCGCCGCCGCCGGTTCCCCGACGGGATCGCCACCTACATCATCGACCGGAACATCAACTACACGAACGTCTGCGTGACCGCCTGCCGCTTCTGCGCCTTCTACCGGGCACCGAAGCACGCCGAGGGCTGGGTGCGCGAGCTGGACGACATCGTGGCCAGGTGCGGTGAGGCCGTCGAGCTCGGGGCGACCCAGATCATGCTCCAGGGCGGCCACCATCCCGAGTTCGGGATCGAGTGGTACGAGCGGACGTTCGCCGGCATCAAGGCGGCGTACCCGCAGCTGGCACTGCACTCGCTCGGGGCCAGCGAGGTCGTCCACATCGCCCGGACGTCCGGCCTGGAGCACGCGGAGGTCATCACCAGGCTGCGTGACGCCGGGCTGGACAGTTTCGCCGGCGCCGGCGCCGAGATCCTCACCGAGCGGCCGCGGCACGCGATCGCGCCGCTCAAGGAGCCGGGCCATGTCTGGCTGTCGGTGATGGAGACGGCGCACGGCCTCGGCCTGGAGTCGACGGCGACGTTCATGATGGGCACCGGCGAGACGAACGCCGAGCGCATCGAGCACATGCGGATGATCCGGGACGTCCAGGACCGTACCGGCGGGTTCCGGTCGTTCATCCCGTGGACGTACCAGCCGGAGAACAACCACCTGGGTGGCCGGACGCAGGCGACCACCCTGGAGTACCTGAGGCTGGTGGCCGTCGCGCGGCTTTTCTTCGACAACGTCGCGCACCTGCAGGGCTCGTGGCTGACGACCGGCAAGGAGGTCGGGCAGCTCACCCTGCACATGGGCGCCGACGATCTCGGCTCGGTCATGCTGGAGGAGAACGTCGTCTCCTCCGCCGGTGCCCGGCACCGGACCAACCGCGCCGAGCTGATCCACCTGATCCGCTCGGCGGGGCGGATTCCGGCCCAGCGGGACACCCTCTACCGGCACCTGCTCGTACACAGGGACCCGGCGTTGGACCCGGTCGACGACCGGGTGGCCTCCCACTTCTCGTCGACGGCCCTGCCGCTGGTGGCGAGCTGACCCCCGAGCGGGGCGCCGCGGCGGCATCCGGGCCGGCGGTGTCCGCGCACGGGTCGGTGTCCGCGCACGGGCCGGCGGTGTCCGAGATCGGTTCGGCGTCCGAGATCGGGTCGGCGTCCGAGACCGGGCCGAAGATCGAGCTGCACGTCCACCTGGAGGGGACGGTGCGGCCCGAGATGCTGCTCGCGATGGGCCGCCGCAACAACGAGGCGCTGCCGGCCCGCACCGTCGAGGGCATCGCCGAGCTCTACCGGTTCCGGGACTTCGACCACTTCATCAAGGTCTGGGTCCTCACCACCCACGTCATGCGGACGGCCGACGACTTCCGGGAGGTCGTCGTCGACTACGCCCGCCGCGCGGCCGAGCAGGGCGCCGTGTACCTGGAGGGAATCTTCTCCCCCTGGTACCGGGTGCACCGGGGCGTGCCGTGGGAGGAGATCTTCACCGGCTACGCGGACGGCGCGTGCGAGGCGCGCGAGCGGTTCGGGGTCGAGGTGCGGCTCACCCCCGACATCGACCGGGTGCTCCCGCCAGAGGCCGCGATGGACGTCGTGCGCTGGTCGTCGCGGTTCGTCGACCGCGGTGTCGTCGGGATCGGCCTCGGCGGTCCCGAGGTGGGCCATCCGCCGGAGCCGTACGCGCCGGTCTTCGCCGCCGCCGCCGACGCGGGGCTCGCCGCCGTCCCGCACGCGGGGGAGACGGCCGGGGCGGAGTCGGTGCGTGGCGCGCTGCACGCGCTGGGCGCGCGGCGGATCCGCCACGGCGTGCGCGCGCTGGAGGACCCCGACCTGGTCGCGGAGCTCGTCGAGCGGAACATCGTGCTGGACGTCTGCCCGGTGTCGAACCTGCGCACCGGCGTTGTGCGCGACCTGGCCGACCATCCGCTGCCCGCGCTGGTCGCGGCCGGACTGCGCTGCTCGCTGGCCACGGACGACCCGGCGATGTTCGGTACCGACCTCGAACGGGAGTCCGCGATCGCTGCGGGCCTCGGGGTGCCGCTGCGGGAGGTGTTCGCCGCCGGGCTGGCCGGTGCGCTCTGCGACGAGGGCACCCGGGCGAGGTTGGCTGCGGCTGCCGAGCACACCGACTGGGACCGGGCGCAGGCCGCGGCAGCCGCCGGCAGCGCCGCGGCGATCGCCGGCAGCCCCGTGGCAGCCGGTAGCGGCGGTGACCGTGACAGCGGTGGCGGTGGCGGTGGCGGCGGTCACCGTGACAGCGGCGGCAGCACCGCGGCGGCGGTCGAGCGCATCGGGGCACAGCAGGCACCGTCGATGGTGAGCACAGAGGGATGAACCAGTGAGCCGAGCGGGACTGGACAAGAAGCCCGACCAGGTGGCCGCGATGTTCGACCAGGTCGCACGGCGCTACGACCTGACGAACGCGGTGCTGTCGGCCGGCCTTGACCGAACCTGGCGGACGGCCACCGCGCGGGCACTGGATCTGGCCCCCGGTCTGCGTGTCCTCGACGTCGCGGCCGGCACCGCCACGTCGTCGCGGGCGTTCGCGGACTCCGGTTCGGACGTGGTGGCCTGCGACTTCTCCCTCGGGATGCTGGCGGAGGGCCGTCGGCGCCTCGCCGACCGCGCGCGGTCGGCCGCCACGACCACGACGGCCTCCGGCACCGGTACCGGTGCGGCCGGTCCGGTCGGCGGCCGGGTGCTGCTCACGGCGGGTGACGGTCTGCGGCTGCCCTTCGCCGACGAGTCCTTCGACCGGGTGACCATCTCGTTCGGGCTGCGCAACGTCGCTGCCGTCGACGTCTGCCTCGGCGAGCTGCTGCGCGTCACCCGGCCGGGCGGTGTGCTGGCGGTCTGCGAGTTCAGCAGGCCGGTGTGGCGGCCGGTGCGCACGGTGTACATGGAGTACCTGATGCGCGCCCTGCCCGCGGTGGCGCGGGCGGTCAGCAGCAACCCCGACTCGTACGTGTACCTCGCCGAGTCCATCCGGGCCTGGCCCGGGCAGGCGGAGCTGGCGGAAATGGTCCGCTCGGCGGGGTGGACGAGGGTGAACTGGCGCAACCTCAGCGGCGGCATCGTCGCCGTGCACCGGGCGGTGCGGCCCGGCGGGCAGGACTGACCAGGCACCCTGACGGCCTGCCGCTGCCCGAGCGCGGGATTGCCCGGCGGCCTCGTTTGGCGACCCGCAAGAGTGAACGATTTTGGTCGTTCCGGCGACCGAAATCCTCCTGTCTTGCGGGTCGCCAAGCGACTCCGTACCCCTTTTTGCCCCTCTTGGGACGAATTGCGGGCGCTGAGTGACGGCTCGGAACCAGTGGGATCCGGTGGGTGGCCGTGCGGCGGGTGGGCAGGGGCCGCCGGGGCGGCCGGGCTGGGCCGGACTGGGCTGCGCCGGCGGGCCGGCGGGCCGGCGGGGGTGCGGGAGTGCGGGGTTACCTGGGGACGTGGGCCTCCAGCCAGGCGAGCGTGCGGGCCCAGGCGTCGTGGGCCGCCGTGGCGTCGTAGAAGTCCGGTCGGGCGTCGTTGTAGAACGCGTGCCTGACCCCGGGATAGCGCACGATCTCCGTGTCGACGTCGGCGAGGGAGACCGCCATCCGCAGATGCTCCACCTGCTCGACCGGCGTCGACGGGTCGAGGTCGCCGTACAGGCCCAGCCAGGGGGTCTGCAGGCTGGTGGCGACCTCGAGCTGCGAGGGCTCCCCGAAGCGCCCGTCCTCGATCCCGCCTCCGTAGAACGTGACCGCCGCCGCGAACGGGCGGTGGACCGCGGCGTGGAAGGCGATGCTGCCGCCCATGCAGAATCCGACGACCGCGCTTCGGTCGATCGGTGTTCCCGACTCGGCGAGGACCATCAGTCCGGAGTCCAGGTCGTCGAGGATGTCGTCACCGGCCAGCCGCCCGCGCAGCGTGAGTGCCGCGCCGGCGTCCGCGTGGTCGAACACGGGTGATCCCTGCCGGTGGTAGAGGTCCGGGGCGACGGCCCGCCAGCCGGCGTCCGCGAACCTGCGGCAGACGTCGGTGATGTGGTCGGTGAGGCCGAACACCTCGTGCACGATGAGCACTCCGCCGCGGACGGTACGTCCGGGTTCCGCGATGAAGGCGGGGGTGGGGCCGTCCGCAGTGGTGAGGACGACTGTTTCTGATGTCATGGCCGCGTCGCTCTCCGAGGTCGGTGGGGCCTGTCGATCCGGGCCGGAGATGATCGGCGGGCTCCTGGTCTGTGGGGGCGTCGGTCCGTGAGCGCGCGGGCCAGCGCGGGGTTGTCCAGCTTTCGGGAACTACCCGGTTCGGATGGTCATGTCACCTCACGGGCCCTGTCTGGCCCGGTCTGGCCGCGTCGGGGGTCGTTCGGGTCGGGGCACTGTCCGGTCGCGTCGGGCCGGTCGCGTCGGGCGCTGTCGGTCGCCGGTGTGGCCCGGACGGGCCAAGCCGAAGGTGCCATCGGTTGCCGGGCTGTAGCGCTGTGTGGTCGTCCTGGGGTGTCGGTTGACTGTTCTTCTCTTCTGGAGGTCCTGGTTGGTGCCTCAGGGCCGGCCAAGGCCTACACTTCGGCGTGGCGCTCGTGAAGAATTTCACGAGCGCGCAAGCAGGGGATCTGGAACAAGGCCGGCGATCGGCCGACAGGCGTGGGAATCCGGAGCAGCGTGTGACCACAGGGATGGCGAAACGAGACGGCGCCCGAACGGACGACCGCCCCGACGCCGACGTCATCGTGGTGGGCGCGGGGCCCGGCGGGTCGGCGGCGGCCTACCACCTGGCCCGCACCGGCCTCGATGTGCTGCTGCTGGAGAAGAGCACCTTCCCGCGGGAGAAGGTCTGCGGTGACGGGCTGACCCCGCGCGCCGTGCGCAGCCTCGTCGAGATGGGGATCGACACCTCCACCGAGGCCGGCTGGCTGCGGAACAAGGGGCTGCGCATCGTCGGTGGCGGCGTGCGGCTCGAGCTGCCGTGGCCGGAGCTGGCGAGCTGGCCCGACTACGGGCTCGTCCGGCCCCGCGCGGACTTCGACGAGATGCTCGCGCGACACGCCGTGAAGGCCGGGGCGCGGTTGCGGGAGGCGACGTCGGTGACCGGCCCGCTGCGCGACGAGCGCACCGGCCGGGTGATCGGGGTGACCGCCAGGTCGGGGGTGGACCGGGCTCCGGTGAACTTCCACGCGCCGGTCGTCGTCGCGGCGGACGGGAACAGCGCGCGTATCGCGCTCGCGCTCGGGATTCGCCGGCGGGAGGACCGGCCGCTCGGCGTGGCGGTGCGCCGCTACTACCGCAGCCCGCGTACCAACGACGACTTCCTGGAGTCCCACCTCGAGCTGTGGGAGGGCAGGCCGCGGGAGAGCCGGCTCCTTCCCGGATACGGCTGGATCTTCGGTATGGGTGACGGCACCAGCAATGTCGGCCTGGGCATGCTGAACACCGCGACGGCCTTCCAGAACACCGACTACCGGGATCTGCTGGAGCGGTGGCTGTCGCCGCTTCCGGCGGAGTGGGGATTCGGCGAGGAGAACGCGCTCGGGCCGGTCCGCGGGAGCGCCCTGCCGATGGCGTTCAACCGCACCCCGCACTACCAGGACGGAGTTCTGCTCGTCGGTGACGCCGGCGGGATGGTGAACCCGTTCAACGGTGAGGGCATCGCCTATGCGATGGAATCGGGCCGCATTGCGGCGGAGACGATCGTGCTCGCGCTCGCCCGGCACTCCGGGCCGGCTCGTGAGCGGGCGCTGGCCCGTTATCCGGAGATCATCCGGGAGACCTATGGGGGCTATTACACCCTGGGCCGCTTCTTTGTACAGCTCATCGGGAATCCAACCGTGATGGGCCTCGGTACCCGGTACGGACTGCCTCGGCAGACGCTGATGCGCTTCGTCCTGAAGATCATGGCTAATCTCACCGATCCGCAGGGAGGTGATGCCGCCGACCGACTGATCAACGCGCTTACCCGGCTGACTCCCGCCTCCTGACTGCCGCCTCCGACGCCCGCCCATCGGCCCGCGACCCTCGACCCGGTCGAGTGAAGCGGATTTTCGTCCGGGCCGCGGGCTACGGACGGAAGAGTGTTTCGGCCGCGATCCGCCTGTGCTCGGGTGGATGCCGTGGCGTTGGTCGGGAGAACAATCCCGGTGCGACCGGGAAAAGAGAGGTCGCGTAGGCTGCACCCGCACTCACGCCGCTGGCCGGGGTGGGAGCGTGAAGTACCGGTTGGCCCGGGAGAGGCGCGTTACGGCGACCGCGCCCGGCGAACCGCCACCAAGACGTCCGCGCCAAACATTTAGAAGGAGAGGAGTTCGGCATGCTTGACAGTTATGTGCCGATCCTCGTTCTGCTCGCGATCGCGATGCTGTTCGCGGTTGGTTCCGTGGTGGTGAGCACCCTGGTCGGCCCGAAACGGTTCAACCGTGCCAAGGTCGACATCTACGAGTGCGGTATCGAACCCGAGCCGGTGCCGGCTGGGCCGCACCGGTTCCCGGTGAAGTACTACATCACCGCGATGCTCTTCATCGTCTTCGACATCGAGATCATCTTCCTGTTCCCGTGGGCCGTCGCGTTCGACAGCCTCGCGGTCTTCGGTCTCGGCGCGATGGTGTCGTTCATGGCGACGATCTTCGTCGCCTACGCCTACATGTGGCGCCGGGGGGGTCTGGAATGGGACTAGAAGAGAAGCTTCCCGGTGGAGTGCTGCTGACCACCGTCGAGATGCTGGCCAACTGGTCGCGACGCTCCTCGCTGTGGCCGGCCACCTTCGGCCTGGCCTGCTGCGCCATCGAGATGATGTCGACCGGTGCCGGTCGGTACGACCTGTCCCGCTTCGGGATGGAGGTCTTCCGGGCCAGCCCCCGCCAGGCCGACCTCATGATCGTGGCCGGCCGGGTCAGTCAGAAGATGGCCCCGGTGCTGCGCCAGATCTACGACCAGATGCCCGAGCCCAAGTGGGTGCTGTCGATGGGTGTCTGCGCCAGCAGCGGCGGGATGTTCAACAACTACGCGATCGTGCAGGGCGTCGACCACATCGTGCCGGTCGACATGTACCTGCCCGGCTGCCCGCCGCGTCCCGAGATGCTGATGGACGCGATCATCAAGCTGCACGAGAAGATCCTCGCCGGGTCGGTCGCGGGGAAGATCGAGCACACGAAGATCGGCTCGGCGCCCTACGCCAAGCCCATCGAGGTCGCCACCGCCCAGGCCGGCCTGCCGGCGGGGGCGCTCGACACCCGTACGCTGTCGGTCAACGACCGCAAGCGTTTCAGCATCCCCGAGGGCGCACCGGCCCCGGCCGGCCTCGGCGCCGTCGAGCCCTCGCTGGATGCCCGCCGCCCCGCCGCGATCGCCCCGCCGTCGATCTTCGGCCGAGGCAAGCGGGTGCCGTTCGACGCGAAGCCGACCGACGAGTCCCGGGCCGGTGGTCCCGGCCCGAGCACGGAGACCCTGACCGATGACTGAGCTGGTTCCGGGTAGTGCCGGAGTGCCGGGAGGCCCGGGCGGCCGTCGCCGGGACGCCTTCGGCGCGCGCGGCAGCGGCGACACCTCCGGGTTCGGCGGGCTCGTGCCGCCGGTGCCCAGCCTGGCCTCCAGCGCCAGGCCGTTCGGGGACGACGCCGCGGACTCGGTGTACGACACCCTGGAGCGGGTCTTCCCCGAACTGGGCGACGCTGTCGAGCGGGTCGTGTTCGCGTACGGCGAGCTGACGATCCATGTGCGCCGCGAGCGGCTGCTGGATGTCGCCTGGACGCTGCGCGACGACCCGGGCCTGCGCTTCGAGTTGCTGTCGTCGCTGTCCGGGGTCGACTATCCGGACGACCTCACCGGCCGCCGCCTGCACTCGGTCGTGCACCTGACCTCGATGACCCACCGCCGCCGGCTGCGCGTCGAGGTCTCGGTGGCCGACGGCGATCCGACTCTGCCGAGCCTGACTCCGGTCTGGCCGACCGCGGACTGGCACGAGCGTGAGGCCTACGACCTGTTCGGCCTCATCTACGAGGGCCACCCGGGCCTGGCCCGGATCATGATGCCGGACGACTGGGTGGGCCACCCGCAGCGCAAGGACTATCCGCTCGGCGGCATCGCCGTCGACTACAAGGGCGCGCAGATCCCGCCCCCTGACACCCGCCGGAGCTACTCGTGACCGGGCTGCCGACCAGGCACCGCCCGGGTTGCACACCGGAGCGGGTGGAGGCCGAGGCCGCGACTGGTACAGCCGCCCATATCCCGGCTGGCAGGTACACCCGAGCCGACATCCGAGGTTCGCTATGAGCACGCACACCGAGACGCCCGTCGACGCCGCGGGCGGAATGACACCCGGCGGTCCCGGCGGTCCGGCCGAGCCCGTCACCGGGGCGCAGCCCTACGAGGCAGGCTTCACCGAGTCGTCGGCCGGCCGCGTCTACACCGTCACCGGTGGCGACTGGGAGCAGGTCCTGGGCTCCGGTGAGTCCGACGGCGAGCGCATCACCGTCAACATGGGCCCGCAGCATCCGTCCACGCACGGCGTGCTGCGACTGGTGCTGGAGATCGAGGGCGAGACGGTCACCGAGACCCGGATCGTCATCGGCTACCTGCACACCGGCATCGAGAAGAGCTGCGAGTACCGCACCTGGACTCAGGCGGTCACCTTCCTGACCCGGGCGGACTACCTCTCCCCGCTGTACAACGAGGCGGCCTACTGCCTGTCGGTGGAGAAGCTGCTCGGCATCACCGACGAGGTCCCCGAGCGGGCGACCGTCATCCGGGTGCTGGTCATGGAGCTGCAGCGGATCGCCTCGCACCTGGTGTGGCTCGCGACCGGTGGTATGGAGCTCGGCGCCACCACCGGCATGATCTTCGGTTTCCGTGAGCGGGAGAAGATCCTCGACCTGCTCGAGCTGATCACCGGCCTGCGGATGAACCACGCCTACATCCGCCCCGGCGGCCTCGCGCAGGACATCCCGGACGAGGCGATCCCGCGGATCCGCGAGTTCCTCGTCGACATGCCGAAGCGGATCCGCGAGTACCACGCGCTGCTGACCGGCCAGCCCATCTGGAAGGCCCGGATGGTCGACGTCAACTTCCTCGACGCGGCCGCCTGCATCGCGCTGGGGACGACCGGCCCGGTGCTGCGCGCCGCCGGCCTGCCGTGGGACCTGCGCAAGACCATGCCGTACTGCGGCTACGAGACCTACGACTTCGACGTCCCCACCGCGCTGGAGGGCGACTCCTACGCCCGGTACCTGGTGCGGCTGGAGGAGATGGGCGAGTCTCTCAAGATCATCGAGCAGTGCCTGGACCGGCTGCGGCCGGGGCCGGTCATGGTGGCCGACAAGAAGATCGCCTGGCCGTCCCAGCTCTCGATCGGCTCCGACGGCATGGGCAACTCGCTCGACCACATCCGCAAGATCATGGGCACCTCGATGGAGGCCCTGATCCACCACTTCAAGCTCGTCACCGAGGGCTTCCGGGTGCCGGCCGGCCAGGTCTACACACAGATCGAGTCGCCGCGCGGCGAGCTCGGCTACCACGTGGTCAGCGACGGCGGCACCAGGCCGTTCCGCGTCCACGTGCGTGACCCAAGCTTCGTCAACCTGCAGGCCGTGCCCGCGATGACGGAGGGCGGGCAGGTGGCCGACGTGATCGTCGGAGTTGCCTCCGTGGACCCGGTGCTCGGGGGAGTTGACCGCTGATGCCACTGACCGAACAGACCCGGGCTGCCGCCCGCGAGATCATCGCGCGCTACCCGGAGGGGCGTTCCCGCTCCGCGCTGCTGCCCATGCTGCACCTGGTGCAGTCGGAGGAGGGGGCGGTCACCGCGGCGGGCGTGGACTTCTGCGCCGAGCAGCTCGGCCTCACCCACGCCGAGGTCGGCGCGGTCGCGACCTTCTACACGATGTACAAGCGCCGTCCGGTCGGTGACTGGCTGGTCTCGGTGTGCACGAACCTCTCCTGCCTGCTGCGCGGCGGCGAGGACGTCTACCAGCGGCTGTCGGCGAACCTCGGGGTCGGGCACGACCAGACCACCGAGGACGGCACGATCACGCTGGAGCACGCCGAGTGCCTGGCTGCCTGCGACTACGCGCCGGTCATGACCGTGAACTACGAGTTCTACGACCAGGTCACCCCGGACTCCGCCGAGGGCATCGTGGACGCGCTGCGGCGCGGTGAGCGCCCGGCACCGACCCGCGGCGGCCCGCTGTGCACGTTCGCCGAGGCGTCCTTCCAGCTCGCCGGGTTCGCCGACCCCCGGCCCGACGGCGTCGCCGGCCCGGGCGTGGGCGAGCCGTCGCTCGCCGGGGTGCTGATCGCCGAGGCCGGCGGCTGGAAGCCCGAGGACGGCGTCGCCGGCGCCCCGCCGCTGACCCCGCTCCCGTCGACCGCGCCGCCGGCGGCCGCGCCGCAGACGAAGGTGAACTGACCATGCCTGTCACCCCGGTCCTCACCCGGCGCTGGAACGTGCCCGAGTCGTGGACGCTGGCGACCTACGAGCGTCTCGACGGCTACCAGGGCCTGCGCCGGGCGCTGGCGCAGGCGCCCGACGACCTCATCAAGCTCGTCAAGGACTCCGGCCTGCGCGGCCGGGGCGGCGCGGGCTTCCCCACCGGCATGAAGTGGGGCTTCATCCCGCAGGGCGACGGCAAGCCGCACTACCTCGTCATCAACGCCGACGAGGGCGAGCCGGGCACCTGCAAGGACGCCCCGCTGATGAAGGCCGACCCGCACTCGCTGATCGAGGGCATCGTCATCGCCGCCTACGCGGTGCGCGCGAACCGGGCCTTCATCTACCTGCGTGGCGAGCTGATCCACGCCGCGCGCCGGCTGCGTGCGGCCGTCGCGGAGGCGTACGAGGCCGGCTACCTGGGGCGGGACATCCTCGGTAGCGGTTTCGACCTCGACCTTGTGGTGCACTCCGGCGCCGGCGCCTACATCTGCGGCGAGGAGACCGCCCTGCTGGACTCGCTGGAGGGCCGGCGCGGCCAGCCGCGGCTGCGCCCGCCGTTCCCGGCGACCCACGGGCTGTACGCGTCCCCCACGGTCGTGAACAACGTCGAGACCATCGCCACGGTGCCGTTCATCGTGAACTACGGCGTCGACTGGTTCCGGTCGATGGGGCGGGAGCGGGCCCCGGGCCCGAAGATCTACAGCCTGTCCGGGCACGTGACCCGGCCCGGCCAGTACGAGGCGCCGATGGGCACCACCCTGCGCGAGCTGCTGGACATGGCGGGCGGTGTGCTCGGCGGCCGGAAGCTGAAGGCCTGGACGCCCGGTGGCTCGTCCACCCCGCTGCTCACCGCCGACCACCTGGACGTCCCGCTGGACTTCGAGGGCGTGCAGGAGGCCGGGTCACTGCTCGGCACCGCGGCGTTGATGATCATGGATGAGACCGTCGACATGCTGCCGGTGGTCCGCCGCCTGACCCAGTTCTACGCACACGAGTCGTGCGGCAAGTGCACGCCCTGCCGGGAAGGCACCACCTGGATGGTGCAGATCCTCTCCCGGATGGAGCGCGGCCACGGCGACTCCGACGACGTCGACACCCTCGTCGACGCCTGCGACAACATCTTCGGACGAGCGTTCTGCGCGCTCGCGGACGGCGCCACCTCGCCGATCGTCTCCGGGATCAAGCACTTCCGGAACGAGTTCCTCCCGATCACTCCGGTGGGGCCGTCGGGCTCCACCCCGTCCGGCTCGGCGAACGGCACGGCCGCTGCAGGCAAGGCCGCGGACACGCCGGGCGCCTACGCGGGAGCGCACTGAGATCATGACTGTCGCCCCAGAGAAGCCGGCCGCGCCGGCCGCCCCCGACCACGTCACGCTCACCGTCGACGGCCTCGAGGTGAGCGTGCCGAAGGGCACCCTGATCATCCGAGCCGCGGAACAGCTGGGAATCGAGATCCCGCGGTTCTGCGACCATCCGCTGCTGGACCCGGTCGGGGCCTGCCGGCAGTGCATCGTCGAGGTCGAGGGCCAGCGCAAGCCGGTCGCGTCCTGCACGACCACGGTCGCCGCGGACATGGTGGTGAAGACCCAGCTCACCTCGCCGGTGGCCGAGAAGGCCCAGGCGGGAACGCTGGAGTTCCTTCTCCTCAACCACCCGCTCGACTGCCCGATCTGCGACAAGGGCGGTGAGTGCCCGCTGCAGAACCAGTCGATGGCGAACGGCGCCGCCACCTCCCGGTTCAAGGAGACGAAGCGGGCCTACCCCAAGCCGCTGGCGATCTCCACCCAGATCCTGCTGGACCGCGAGCGCTGCGTGCTGTGCGCGCGGTGTACCCGGTTCTCCGCGCAGATCGCCGGTGACCCGTTCATCGAGCTGTTCGAGCGGGGCGCGGCCGAGCAGGTCGCCGTCAGCGACG